>JAUMXK010000011.1:0-29593 GCA_030535295.1 Eubacteriales bacterium
ACCTAAGTTCCAGTCAGACCTTAAACCTAGAACTTACTTTGGGAATTAACTAAAAAGTTAAAAAAATAAGATATGATAAAAAAAGACTTGACAAAGCAATCAAAATTATATATTATGATTTATGTTAGCACTCCAAAACGTCGAGTGCTAACAATAAAAAAGAAGGGAGGAATATCCATGGAGTTGGATGAGCGCAAACAACAGATACTGAAAGCCATCATAAATAATTATTTTGAAACCGCTTTGCCCGTTGGCTCAAGAACTATTTCAAAACAGTACAATCTGGGCGTTTCGCCGGCGACCATTCGCAATGAAATGAGTGATTTGGAAGAGCTTGGCTTTATTGTTCAGCCTCATGCTTCCGCAGGGCGGATTCCTTCAGACAAAGGTTATCGACTGTATGTCGATATGGTGATGCAGTTACAAAAGGCAGAGTACAGAAAGCTGGTATATTTGGAAGAGTTAAAGGCCAGTGCCGGCAGAATCGAAGATTTGCTCAAAACCATTGCCAAGAAACTGGCGGAAGAAACCAATTATGCGACTTTGGTCAGTACCCCGCAGTACAAGAAGACCAGAATCAAAAACATTCAATTGGTCGAGGTCAGCAGCAAGGATCTTTTGGTCATTGTCGTGGCGGAGCGAAACCAAGTCAAAGATTATTTGATTCATTTGGAGCAGCCGGTTCATCAAGAACTTTTGACCAGACTTTCCCTTTGTATCAACAATGAGCTGGTCGGAATGACATTGGAAGAGATAGATTTGCACTGTATTCACCGGATCAAGGGCAGTAACGAGCAGGAACAAAGAATTATGTCGGAAGTGCTGGATGTTATTTTCAAAGCGATTCAGCAAATGGATGAAGCGGACATTTTCACCTATGGTGCTTCCAATATGATGAAATTACCGGAGTTTCAGGATGTCGGTAAGGCTTCTTCGATTATGAGGGCCTTAGAGCAGGAAGAAATCCTGGAGGACATCATCAATACGACGTTTGAGAGTGAAGACGGCAGCGTCAAGATTGTCATCGGAGAAGAAAACAGCGTTCAAGATTTAAAAGATTTGAGCTTGATTACAACCAGTTATCATATCAATGGAGAAAAAGCCGGTGCCATTGCCATTATCGGTCCGAAGCGAATGGATTATGAAAATACCATTTCCAATTTAAGGGTACTGATAAAGGATATTGATGAATTACTTTCGCAGTTGACACATCGTTGACGGCGATAGTATGAATATAGACAGGAATAGGAAAGGAAGCGAAAGCGGGTAAAATGGAAAAGCAAGAATTAAATCAAGAATTACAGGAAGAAAAAAAGGAAAATGTGGAAGAAACGATGACAGAGGAAACGGCAGCCGTAGAAACCGAGAAAACGGAAGAAACGCAAGTTTCGGAAGAGATATCGGCGGAAGAGCTAGCCAAGCAGGAAATTGCCAGACTGATGCAAGAAAACAGCGAAAAAGAAGATGCTTACCGTCGTATGCTTGCTGAGTTTGACAATTATCGCAAGCGCTCTATCAAAGAAAAAGAAATGATGTTCGAAAAAGGAGCGGCAGACATTATTGAATCGCTGTTGCCGATTTTGGATGATTTTGACAGAGCTTTTCAACATTTGCCGGAGGAAAAGGACAGTGTGATTTCCGGCATGGAAATGGTTTTTAAAAAGATGATAACAACTTTGGAAGGTATGGGAGTGGAAGAAATCAAAGCTCTTGGTGAAGAGTTTGATCATGACCTGCATAGTGCCATCAGCCATGAGGAAAATCCGGACTTCGGAGAAAACATCGTTTCAGAGGTATACCAAAAAGGGTATTTATATAAAGGTAAAGTGATTCGCCACAGTGTAGTGAAAGTGGCTAACTAAAAAGTAGATTAAACTAAATTATTAGGAGGAAAATAGAATGGGAAAAATTATTGGAATTGACTTAGGAACAACAAACTCTTGTGTGGCAGTGATGGAAGGTGGAAAGCCGGTTGTTATTGCCAATGCGGAAGGGGCAAGAACAACCCCATCGGTAGTTGCATTTAAAAAAGATGGAGAAAGAATTATCGGTGAGCCTGCCAAAAGACAAGCGGTAACCAATCCGGATAAGACCATTGCATCCATTAAAAGAGATATGGGCAGCAATCGTAAGGTAGATATCGATGGTAAGAATTATTCTCCGCAAGAGATTTCGGCAATGGTTTTACAAAAGATGAAGGCAGATGCCGAGAGCTATTTGGGAGAAACCGTAACAGAAGCGGTTATCACTGTGCCGGCATACTTTTCAGACAGCCAAAGACAAGCAACCAAGGATGCAGGCAGAATTGCCGGTCTGGAAGTAAAGAGAATTATCAATGAACCTACGGCAGCAGCACTTGCCTACGGCCTTGACAACGAAAAAGAACAAACCATCATGGTATATGACTTAGGCGGCGGTACTTTTGACGTTTCCCTGATTGAAATTGGTGATGGCGTACTGGAAGTGCTTGCAACCAACGGAAACAACCATCTTGGCGGCGATGATTTTGACCAAAGAGTGATGGATTATTTGATTGCAGAGTTTAAAAACAACGAAGGAATTGACTTATCGGGAGATAAGATGGCAATGCAAAGATTGAAGGAAGCGGCAGAGAAAGCAAAGAAAGAGCTTTCTTCGGCAACTACTACCAATATCAACTTACCATTTATTACCGCAACCCAAGAAGGACCAAAGCACTTGGATGTCAATTTGACCAGAGCAAAATTTGATGAATTGACTCATGACTTAGTCGAAAAGACAATGGGACCGGTAAATCAAGCATTAAAAGATGCAGACTTGAAAGCCTCCGATATTGATAAAGTCTTATTGGTTGGTGGCTCTACCAGAATTCCTGCAGTACAAAATGCGGTATTTAATATCACCGGCAAAGAACCTTTCAAAGGTATCAATCCGGATGAATGTGTGGCACTGGGTGCGGCAATTCAAGGCGGTAAATTGGCAGGCGATGCCGGTGCGGGCGATATCTTGTTGCTCGACGTTACTCCGCTTTCCCTCGGACTTGAAACTTTGGGCGGCGTTGCAACCAAATTAATTGAAAGAAATACGACCATTCCTACCAAGAAGAGCCAAGTGTTCTCGACTGCAGAAAATAACCAATCCGCAGTAGATATTCATATCGTACAAGGTGAAAGAGAATTTGCGGCAGATAATAAGACTTTGGGAAGATTCCGTTTAGACGGTATTCCGGCAGCTCCTAGAGGTATCCCTCAAATCGAAGTCACCTTTGATATTGATGCCAATGGTATCGTAAAAGTAAGTGCAAAGGATTTAGGAACCGGAAAAGAACAACACATTACCATTACAGCAAGCACCAATTTGTCTGATGCGGAAATTGAAAAAGCGGTAGAAGAAGCAAAAGCTTTTGAAGCACAGGATAAAAAGAGAAAAGAATCCATCGATGCCAGAAACGAAGCGGATTCTATGGCATTCCAAGTAGAAAAACAATTAAGTGAATTGGGTGATAAAATTGATGCAGCCGATAAAGCACAATTGGAAAATGACTTGAAAGCCCTGAAAGATATCTTGGAAAGAACCAAAGCAGAATCTATGTCGGAAGAAGACATCAATCAAATGAACGCAGCCAAAGACAAGCTCAATAACAGCATGCAACAAGTGGCAACCAAGCTTTACCAAGCAGCCGGCGGCCCTAGTGTAAATCCTGACATGGGCGGAGCAGAGCCACAAGGCGGCAATGCAGCAGATGATAATGTAGTGGATGTAGACTTTGAAGAAAAATAAGAGAATTGGGAATAGGATAAGGGGGATACCCCTTATCCGTTCCTGTTCTTAGGAATAGGGGAAAACAATGGCAGATAAAAGAGATTATTATGAAGTGCTGGGAGTAAGCAAGGATGCCGGAGAACGGGATTTAAAAAAAGCATATCGCAAGCTTGCCAAGCAATACCATCCGGATACCAATTCGGGAGACAAAGTGGCGGAAGAAAAGTTTAGAGAAGCAACGGAAGCCTACGAAGTGCTCAGTGATCCGGAAAAAAGAAAACAATATGACCAATTCGGACATGCGGCTTTTTCGCAGGGCGGAGGCGGTTACGGCGGCTTTGGCGGTTTTGGCGGCATGGATATGGGAGACATCTTCGGAGATTTCTTCGGAGATATTTTTGGCGGCGGAAGACGGAGCAATCCAAATGCACCAAGACAGGGAGCTTCTTTAAGAGCCAGCATGGAGCTGGATTTCAAAGAGGCTGTTTTTGGTGTAGAAAAAGATTTAAATATTTCCATTTCTGAAGAGTGTACCACTTGTAGCGGCTCCGGTGCCAAACCGGGAACGCATCCGGAAACCTGTTCTACCTGTGGCGGATCCGGTCAAGTACGCTATAATCAGCAAACGATGTTTGGAGCGGTTTCCAGTACAAGGCCTTGCTCGACATGTAACGGCAGCGGAAAAATCATCAAAGAAAGATGTACGACTTGTAACGGTGGCGGCTTTGTGAAATCCAAGAAACGTATCAGTGTCACCATTCCGGCCGGAATTGAAGACGGTCAAACCATTCGCCTGAAAGGAAAAGGAGAGCCGGGGACCAATGGCGGGCCGAGAGGTGATATCTTGCTGACCATCTATGTTAAGCCATCTCCGATTTTTGAAAGAGTGGGCAATGATATTCATTATGTGATGCCGATTAGCTTTGCACAGGCGGCTTTGGGAGATGAATTGGTAGTTCCGACCCTAGACGGAGAAGTGTCATATCCGATGAATGCCGGAACGCAAACAGGAACTCGTTTCCGCTTGCGTGGCAAAGGAGTACCATATCTGAACAATTCCCGTATTCGTGGTGACCAGTATATTACCGTAGTGGTGGAAACGCCGAAGAATCTGAGCGAAGAGCAAAAGGCACTGCTCAAACAATTTGACCCAAGCTACGGCAAGAAAAAAGACGGCAAAAAGAAAACGGAAACCAAGAAAAAAGGTTTCTTTGATAAGATGAAAGATGGACTCGATAATATGTTTTCGGATGAAGAAAACAACTAATTAAGAATGGAGTTAATATGAATTGGATAAAGTATACTTTTCCGGTGGCGGCAGAGAAAGTGGATATCGTGACAGCGGTTTTAACGGATATTCCCTATTTGCAAGGTGTGGAAATAGAGGATTATACCTTGACGGAAGAAGAGTGTAAGGCTCTTTTTGTTGACATTTTGCCGGAGGAAATCAATCAAAAAAGAAATATAATTCCAATCAGTTTTTACTTATCAGAAGACACTTCGGAAAAGGCGGAGGAAATCAAAGGATTACTCCGTCCTTTTTTCGATTCTGAAGTTGTATTTGAAACAAGCTGCACAGTAGAAGAAGATTGGGCAAACAGTTGGAAACAATATTATCACAGTTTTGCGGTCGGGGAAAATATTTATATCTATCCGATTTGGGAAGAAAATAATGAAAATTACCCAATTAATATCGGATTAGACCCCGGAATGGCATTTGGCTCCGGCACACATGAAACGACAGAGCTTTGTTTAAAGGCAATGGAAAAGTATATGAAAAAAGAGGCGAAAGTCCTAGATGTAGGAACCGGCTCCGGAATTTTAGCCATTGCAGGAGCGAAATTGGGAGCAAATTCCGTTCTGGCGATAGATTTAGATGAAAATGCAGTTAAGGTTGCCAAAGAAAATGTCGAATACAATCAGGTAGATCACATAATAAATGTCCAAGTAGGAAACCTCGCAGATGATGTGGAGGGACAATATGATATTGTGGTCGCCAACATTTTGGCGGATGTCATTTGTATATTGGCACGAGATGTCAAAAAATTCCTGGCACCAAACGGCGTTTTTATTACTTCGGGCATTATTGCAGATAAACTGGATTTGGTAAAAAAAGTCTTTGCAGAAGAAGGACTGAAAGTTGTGGAAGTCAGTGCAAAGGGAGAGTGGCGAATGGTGGCTGCTCATGCATAAGTTTTTTGTAGCTCCGGAGCAAATCGGAGATGAGGAAATCCGAGTTTTGGGAACAGACTGCAATCATATTGTCAAAGTGCTTCGCTTAAAAAACGGACAAAAAATTTTGCTAAATGATGGACAAGGAACCGATTATTATTGTATAATAAAAAGCATGAATGATTTGGAAGTCATCTGTAAGATAGAAGACATCAATCGCAGCTTTACGGAATTACCGGTGAAAATAACTCTGTTCCAAGGTCTGCCCAAGCAGGAGAAAATGGAATGGATTATTCAAAAATCTGTGGAACTGGGAATTACGGATATATACCCTGTTGCTATGAAGCGTTGTGTGCAAAAGTTGGATGAAAAAAATGCGAAAAAGAAAACGGAACGATGGAATCGAATTGCCGAAAGTGCAGCCAAGCAGTCGGGAAGAGGATATGTTCCGGTGGTGCATGAGCCGATTAGCTTTTCGCAATGCTTAAAGCAAGCAGAGGATTATCAGGATTTTTTCGTACCGCATGAAGATGCCAAGGGGATATCGGAAACCAGACGTTTTTTTTCGGAGATTCAAAAAGATACGAAAATAGCCTGTATGATTGGTCCCGAAGGTGGATATGCACAGGAAGAAACAGAAGCTTTAAAGCAGTTGGTAAATAGTCGAATCATAACATTGGGGAAAAGGATTTTAAGAACGGAAACTGCAGCAATGGCGTTTTTATCAATGGTTTCTATTATGATAGAGGAGGATGTTTAAATGGCAACAAGAGTTTTGATTGTAGATGATGCTGTTTTTATGAGAACTGTTTTAAAGAAAATGTTGGAAGAAGAAGGAATGGAAGTTGTGGGTGAAGCCGGCAATGGCGAAGAAGCGGTTGCCAAGGCAAAAGAATTACAACCGGATGTTGTGACCTTGGATATTACCATGCCTGTGATGGACGGCCTGGAAGCTTTGCCGAAGATTTTGGAAGTTTGTTCCGGTGCAAAAATCATTATGTGTTCGGCGATGGGACAACAGGCGATGGTAGTTGATGCCATCAAAGCAGGTGCCAAAGATTTCGTGGTAAAACCGTTCCAAAAACCAAGAGTAATTGAAGCAATAGAAAATGCGTTAGGCAAGTAAAATGAGAGAAATATATTTAGACAATGCTTCGACAATGCCAATGGCAGAAGTTTGTTTACAAACCATGACGGAAGCGTTTAAAAATGATTATGCCAATCCGTCATCCCTTCATAAAAAAGGCTATGAAGTAGAAAAGAAAATAATAGAAAGCAAAGAGAGAATAGCGGACATCTTGGGAGTATCTGCTTCCGAGATTTTTTTTACATCCGGAGGAACAGAGTCTAATAATATGGCCGTTTTGGGGATTGCAAGGGCCAATCAAAGAAAAGGCAAGCATATTATTACCTGCAGCACGGAACATCCCTCTGTTTTGGAAGCGATGCGACAGCTCGAAAAAGAAGGCTTTACGGTCGATTATATCGGAGTCAACCAAGACGGACAGATATTGGAAACGGATTTTGTAGCTACAATCAAGCCGGAAACAATCCTTATCAGTATCATGGCGGTCAACAATGAAACCGGTGTGATTCAAGATGTGGCAGCTTTGGCACAAAAAGCAAAGCAAATCAATCCGGAGATAGTTTTTCACAGTGATTGTGTGCAAGCCTTCGGAAAGGTGAAAATGCCTGAGTTGAAGGCATTGGACAGTGTGTCGGTTGCTTCTCACAAATTGGGTGGCCCAAAGGGGATTGGCCTTTTGTGGCTTAGAAAGAATACAAAAATCGAGCCGATTATTTTGGGTGGCAAACATCAAGCAGGTTTACGGGCAGGCACGGAAAACTATCCTTTGGTCAAAGGCTTTGAGACGGTGATAGGCTTGGCAAAGGAGGATTATGAAAAGCACAGTGCCAAGGCTTTGCTGTGCAAGGAAAGTTTTTTGAAGGCACTGGACTATGCGGAAGCGAACTATACGATAAATGGAGCAAATGCTGAAACCAGTCCGTATATTTTGAATGTAAGCTTTCCGGATGTCAGAGCGGAAGTTCTGCTTCATGCTATGGAAGAAGAGGATATTTATATCAGTACCGGTTCCGCTTGCCAATCAAAAAAAACTAAAAAATATTCTCATGTCATTGAAGCAATGGACGTTTCCAATAAAGAAGGCAGCATACGCCTCAGCTTCGGATATCAGACAGAGCCGGAAGAGTTGATTCGGGCAGCCCAAATCATGGCAGGAAAAATAAAGATATTACAAAGGTTTGTCAGAAAATAATAGAAATAAAGGAGTCAATATGCGTACTGCTTTTTTGGTGAAATATGGTGAAATTGCCATTAAAGGAAAAAACAGATATAAGTTTATCAATCAGCTTCAAGATAGGATTCAGTGGAAGCTCGATAAGCTTGGGGAGTTTACCGTGTCAAAAGACCAAGGTAGACTTTTTGTCGAGAGCTTTTCGGAAGAGATAAGTTCGGAAAAGGTGATTTCGGCCATTCAAAAAGTGTTCGGTATTTTGTATGTTGGAGAAGTAAAAGTCTACGATAAAGGAGATTATGCTTCTTTGGTAGAAAATGTCAAGCAATATGTCAATGAAAATTTTGAAACAAAGGACTTTACGTTTAAAATCGAAGCCAAAAGAGCGGATAAGTCTTTTCCATATAATTCCATGGAAATTGCCTCCAAATTGGGAGCGGAACTGTTACAAGAATTTCCGGATTTAAAAGTAGATGTTCATCATCCACAAGAAAGAATTTATGTGGAGCTAAGAGCCAATATCTACATCTATTCCAAGATGGAAGAAGGACTGGGCGGCTTACCGATAGGTTGTAGCGGTAAAGCGACTTTGATGCTTTCCGGCGGGATTGATAGTCCGGTTGCTGCCTACATGATTGCCAAGCGTGGTGTGGAGCTGAATGCAGTGTATTTTCATTCTCCGCCGTATACCAGCGAAAGAGCCAAAGATAAGGTGGTTGAATTGGCAAGGATTTTTTCGGAATACACCGGTAGGCTTAAGCTTTATGTTGTGCCGTTTACCGATATTCAGCTGGATATCTATGAAAAGTGTCCGCATGAAGAGCTGACAATCATTATGAGAAGAATTATGATGATGATTACAGAAAGAATTGCCAAGCAAACCGGCAGTATTGCCATTGTTACCGGTGAAAGTATCGGCCAAGTGGCAAGTCAAACCATTCAAAGCCTTAATGCAACCAATTCTGCCACTTCTTTACCGGTATTTCGGCCTTTAATTGCTTTTGATAAGAGTGACATTATTAAAATAGCAGAAAAGATTGGAACTTTTGAAACGTCCATTTTACCGTATGAAGATTGTTGCACAATTTTTGTAGCAAAACATCCTGTGATAAGGCCGGTGCTGGAGTGTATCGTGAAATCGGAAAAAAGCCTGGACGGTATGGAAGAAAAGATAGAAGCAGCCATTCGAGATGCAGAGATTATTTCTATTTTTCCAAAGGGAGAAGCGAAGAGCAGGGATTAATATTGATAAAAAGAGTTGAGAAATTTTTTATATTAGATGGAGTTCAGAAATGGAAATCTTTAATAAAGATACACAAACCCCTGATTTAAAAAATGACAGAATTTGCGAAAAAATACTGGATAATATGGATGTCGGTATTTTTTTCACCGACTGCAATCGGAATATTATATTTTGGAACAATGCAGCTACGGCTCTTTCCGGCTATTGCAAAGAAGAGGTCTTGGGAAGAAGCTGTTTTGCTACGATTTTCAGTCATGCGGAAGATGGTGAAGAAATTTTATCGGTACATGAATGTCCTTTAAATTCTGCGATTTTAAGAGGTGAGATTTCAGAAAGTATTATATATATAAGGCATAAAGAAGGATATCGTATCAAAGTAAGAGCAAAGGCCACTCCGATTTACGATAACGGAGAGATAATCGGTGCGTTTGAAGAGCTGCAAAAACTCTATCAAGAGCGTGTCGAGGTCAAAGAACATTTTGAAGATGGGCAAGAAATCAAGGAAAAAGAATACAGTGTAGAGGATTTGAAAGTCTTGGCACTGTATGACCAACTGACCGGATTGCCAAACAGACGCTATCTGGAGAGCTTTTTGAAGTCCAAGCTGATGGAGTTTGGGCTATTGCAATTGGGCTTTGGAATTCTCTTTATGGATATTGATAATTTCAGTACCTTCAACAACAATTACGGACACAATTTGGGAGATAAAGTCCTGCAAATGGTTTCCCGTACCTTTGTCAATGTTACTCGTAAGACCGACTTAATCGGCCGCTGGGGTGGTGAGGAATTTGTGGCTATTTTTTCCATGGTTTCCAAACTGGAATTGGAGATTATTGCAGAGAAAATAAGACTTTTGATTGAAAAATCCGTTTTGAAAGAAACACCCGACCAAGAGTATCGGGTAACGGTTTCTATCGGAGGGACGATTGTTCAGGAAAGTGACGATTTGAATTCAATTGTTGAGAGAGCCGATGCACAAATGTATATCAGCAAGAAAACCGGAAAAAACCGTGTGACGATTATCTGAGTAAAGATGTTGGAAATGGCGGAAAACATCATTGCAGTCAAATTTTTGGTAAATGTAAGGGATTTCTTATAGATTGACTAAAAATTGCTTAGTAAATTTTAGCGTTGTTAAAAATTTAATTAGATATGATGTGAGGCTATAGACAAGTTCTTTAGCCTTATGTTATACTATTCACATAGAGTATATGGCCTAGCTTTTATACTCTGTGGACATTGTAAACGGTAAAGAAAGGAGCAAGAAATGGGTGTATTTTTTGAAATTATTTTAAGATTTTTGCCCGTGGTTGTATTGATTACTTTGGGAGTTCTCTTCCTGTTGTTGGGTTATGTCAAGGCACCGCCGGACAGAGCCTACATTATTTCCGGACTTGGGAAAAAAGGTAGAGTCTTGATGGGACGAGCCGGTATTCGAGTTCCTTTCTTTGAAAGATTGGATAAATTATACCTTGGTCAAATCACCGTCGATATCAAGACCGAACAAAGCGTTCCGACCAATGATTTTATCAATGTCAATGTGGATGCGGTTGCCAAGGTTCGTATTTACAATAATCCGGAAGGCTTACAGTTGGCTGCCAAAAACTTTTTGAACAAAGACCCGAAGGATATTGCCAACGATTTGCAAGACAGCTTGCAAGGTAATATGCGTGAAATTATCGGTACTCTTTCCCTAAAAGGAATCAATACCGATAGAGACAGCTTTTCCGACCAGGTGATGCTCAAAGCCTCGAAGGATATGGAAAAGCTGGGAATTGAGATTTTATCCTGTAATATTCAAAATGTTACCGATGAAAACGGCTTAATCAAAGATTTGGGTGCAGATAATACCGCTCTTATCAAGAGAAATGCTGCTATCGCCAAGGCACAGGCAGAGCGTGACGTACAAATTGCACAAGCCGAAGCCAACAGCAAATCCAATGAAGCCAGAGTGACAGCAGAGGCAGAAATTGCCAAGAGAAACAATGAACTGGATATCAAAAAATCGGAATTGAAGATTTTGGCGGATGTGAAAAAAGCGGAAGCGGATGCCGCCTATAAAGTACAAGAGCAAGAGCAACAAAAAGTCATTGAGACCGTAACTGTGGACGCACAAATCGCCAGAGCTGAAAGAGAAGCCGAGCTGAAAAGACAGGAAGTAGAAGTCAAAAAGCAAAAGCTGGATGCGGAAATCAGAGCACAAGCCGATGCAGAACGTTATCGGGAAGAACAACAAGCCGAAGCATTGTTGTATAAGCGGAAGAAAGATGCCGAAGCAAGACTTTATGAAGACCAAAAAAGAGCAGAAGCGGAAAAAGCCAAGGCAGATGCTTTTCGTTTCCAAAAAGAACAGGAAGCAGCCGGTGTGCGTGCGGTAGGTTTGGCCGAAGCGGAAGCGATTGAGGCAAAATTACTCGCAGAGGCCAAAGGTATTGCGGAAAAAGCGGAAGCGATGAAGCAATACGGAGATGCTGCCGTGATTGAAATGGTAGTGGGAGCATTGCCGGAGATTGCCAAGAATGTGGCATCGCCTCTCAATAATGTGGATAAGATTACCATGTACGGAGATGGCAATAATACCAAGCTCCTAAGGGATATCATAAATGGCACAACTCAAGTGACAGAGGGAGTTGCCTCCGGTCTGGGACTCGATGTCAAGTCGTTGATATCCGGCTTTCTGGGAGGAAAGGCTTCCAATTTGGACACCATCAAAAACGATGTAACCGTAAAGATGGATGGAGACGGAAAATAAAAATTGGTCTGAAAAAGCTGGAAATCAAAGCATTGTGGGATAATGAACCGCCATCGGTTGCGACAATGCCAAGAAAAAACACTTGAATCAAAACACAGAAATAAGAAAGGAGCTGCCGATAACAGCTCCTTTTTGCCACGGTCTAAAAACCGGAAGAGAGAAGGAAGTAAAAAACAAATGGAAACGAAACAATATGCAGCAATTGACCTAAAGTCATTTTATGCTTCAGTAGAATGTGTAGAAAGAGGACTAAATCCGCTGACCACTCATTTGGTGGTGGCGGATGCTTCGCGTACCGAAAAAACCATTTGCCTCGCAGTGTCTCCCTCTCTAAAAGCACATGGCGTTCCCGGTAGACCAAGGCTATTTGAAGTGGTGCAAAAGGTAAAAAAGGTCAATGAGGCCAGAAGACGAAAAGCCGGAGGACATACCTTCATTGGCAGCTCTGTCAATGCCGAGGAGCTGAAAAGCAATTCTTCGCTGGAGTTGTCCTACATTGTCGCCACTCCCAGAATGGCATATTATATGCAGTACAGTGCTCGGATTTATGAAATTTATTTAAAATACTTTGCACCCGAAGATATCCATGTGTATTCTATTG
The DNA here is from genome assembly GCA_030535295.1 of Eubacteriales bacterium. Classification (GTDB taxonomy): domain Bacteria; phylum Bacillota; class Clostridia; order Lachnospirales; family Vallitaleaceae; genus W11650. Next base: position 12,768 of record JAUMXK010000011.1, read on the forward strand.
ATGAGGTCATGATTGATTTGACACCTTACCGAAAAACGTATTCTCTCAGCTCGTATGAATTGGTAAAAAAGGTGATACAAGAGGTGAAAGAAGGGACGGGTATCACGGCCACGGCAGGAATCGGCAGTAATCTGTATCTGGCCAAAGTAGCAATGGATATCAAGGCAAAACATATTGAAGAAGACATTGACGGTGTGCGAATTGCCGAGCTGGATGAAATGTCCTATCGGAAAGAAATGTGGCCGCATGAGCCAATTACCGATTTTTGGAGAGTGGGCAGAGGCTATGCCAAACGACTGGCACAAAACGGTATGTTTACTATGGGAGATGTGGCCAGATGTTCCCTTGGCAGTGAAAAGGAATTTCACAATGAAGATTTGCTTTACCGGATTTTCGGAGTGAATGCAGAGCTGTTGATTGACCATGCATGGGGGCTTGAGCCTTGTACGATTGCCGATATCAAGGCATATCGGCCGGAAAACCATAGTATTGGCTCGGGACAGGTCTTGCATAGCCCATACTCTTATGAAAAAGCTGAGCTCGTCATTCGGGAAATGACAGATTTGTTGGTGTTGGAGCTGGTGGATAAATCTTTGGTAACAAGCCAAGTGATACTTACTGTCGGCTACGATATTGAAAATTTAAAAGATAGAGAAATCATGAAAAAATATCGTGGGGAGATTACTCTGGACCGCTATGGCAGGCAAAAGCCCAAATCCGCACATGGCAGCCTCAGTCTGAAAGAACCGACTTCCTCTACGCAAGAATTGCTGGAAGCGGTCAAGGAACTCTTTGAACAGATTGTCAATCCGGATTTGTGGATTCGCAGGCTGAATGTTACCTTTGGAAAAGTGGAGCTTGCTCATCGTGTAAAGCAGGATAAGCCTTTTTGCCAGATGGATTTATTTACTGATTATCAGGCTTTGGAGGAAGAGAAGAAAAAAAGAGAAGTGAAACTGGCCAGAGAAAAATCCATACAAAAAGCAGTGATAGACATCAAAAAGAAATACGGGAAAAATGCGATTTTAAAAGGCATGAATTTGGAAGAAGGGGCCACAGGGCGTCTGCGCAACAACCAAATCGGCGGTCACAAAGCTTAGAGATGTTTTGAAAAAGGAAAGAAGAGGAAGATAGCAATGAAAAAACATAGCAAGGATTATTCGGACATTATCGGAAAAAGTCGTCCCCGTTCGACAAAAAGAAAGCCCATGTCACTTGCAGACAGAGCAGCCCAATTTTCTTCCTTTGCAGCATTGGTAGGTTTTTCAGACTTAATCGAAGAAACCGGGAAAGCAAAGGAAGAAAAGGAAGGGGAAGAAGAGGAGCAAGACTTTTAGAAAGTTGTTATTTCCACGGACAAAGCACAGAATCAAATTGCATTTGAAAAGGAGCTATTGTATAATAGCAGAGAATACATTGGCTGCAGCTTATTTTTTAATCTGCGCCGAGAAAGAGATATTGTATGAAAAGTAAGGAAACGGTGAAAATAGAAACCGAAAAGATAGAGGTGATTTTTTGGCAATGCAATTGATTGCAGACCTTTATGGCTGTGATAAAGAAATCTTAAACAGTGAATCGAAAATCAAAGAAATAGCTGCCGAGGCAATTCGAAAAATTGGTGCGGAAATTGTGGAGGAATGTGCCCACAAATTTGAGCCGATAGGCATTACCTATTTTGCAGTGATTAGTACATCACATTTTTCGGTGCATACTTGGCCGGAGTACGGCTATGCGGCGATTGATGTATTTTCTTGTAGTGAATTGGTAGTGCAGGCTTTGACAGATGAACTAAAAGCGGCCTTTGGGGCAAAAGAGATAAGGACAAATTTGGTGGAAAGGCAGGTGGAAGCAAGATGAGCGAAAGCTTACTGGGAAAAGTAGGTCTGGGCACTTTACTTCTGATAGATAATGAAATCGAAGGAGAGGTTATCGGCTATATCGATTATCGTAATCCGGGAGATGGCAACAAGACTTGGAGAGAATATAGAGTTTTAACCAAGGCGGGAGTAATTTGGCTCAGTATTGACGAGCATTACAAAGAATATTCCGTTTCTTTTCCGGTAGAAATGGAAGACGGACAGTTGCCGCCTATCTGGAGAAAAGTAGATGAAGGCACGCAAGTCGTGGTTTATGCGGCAGGAGATGTGGATGTCGACGAAGAAGAAAGTGCTCATTTTGTAGAGTTTGAAGATGACACGGAAGAAAATATTTATTCTCTCGAAACGTGGGAAGACGGTACGGAAGCCTCGAACGGCTATTATTTGGATGAGGAAGAAATCCAAATCGTCGGACAAAAAACCGTCAATACCAATACCGGCAGAGACAAAAAAATCGGTTGCGGTTGTGCAAGTATTTTTTATGCTTTTACAGCAATGATTATTTTGTTTGCCTTTGGGATTCCGGCGATGATTAGCGATTACTTCGGATGGGGCCCGGGAATCAACGACTATCTCAAGGGAAGCAAAGATTATCAATATGTGACTTCCATTACCGGAAACGAAAAGCAAAAGGCCAGCGTTTACGAAAATCTGAGAGTCAGTGATGATAAGGGAGGCTATAATATTCGGCAGACAGTTGATGATGTAGCCAAGGATATTATCAAAGGCATTGAAGGAAAAACGGAAATGGTTTCGGAGAATACGGAAAACGGAATCAATAAGAGCATTTCCATTGTCACAAGGAAGGAATATTGCCTGATTTACTATGAAGAAGATAATTCGGAGAAGGTTCTGGTGCAGATTTCCAATCGAAAGTACAATTATACGTCGGACAATACCCCTTATCGTGCAGGCAGTGCGGTCACGGGATGGTATCGTAGCCACTATTACAGTTCGGCATATACCAAAGATTCGACGACATGGAAATCGACCCCTTCGGCATATACCATGTATGACGGGCCGATTATGCACGACCTTGGAAATGGCTATTTTGATGTATATTCCAATAATATCAGACAAGAGAGTATCCGGCGCAGAAACTCGTCGGAAGGCGGAGTCAATCGAGGCAAATAAAAGGCCTGTTCAATCAAAGAAAAGAGGAGAAAATTATGATGATTTTAAATACAATGTTGGATTTGACTGTGTATGCGGTAGTAGGAATTGTAATAATGATGCTTGGTTATTTGCTGATTGATTTGGTCATTCCTTGCAATTTTCCCAAAGAAATCAAAGAGGGCAATAAATCGGTAGGCTGGGTATCGGCCGGTATTTATATTGGGCTTGGCCTAATTATCAAAACGTCTGTAGAAAGCTTAGATGGGATGGAAACTGCATTTAAGCTTTGGTATGGTGTGATTGATACTGCTTTTTATGCGGTTGCCGGAATTGTGTTCTTTTTGCTTGGCTACTTTGTCATAGATTTGGTCAACAGGAGATATAACTTCAATGAAGAGCTGAAAGCTAAAAACGAAGCTATCGGCATTATGATTTTCGGTATCTTTATCGGTATCGCACTGATTATCAGCGGAGTGATTCGCTAGTTAGAGGTTTCCCATGTCAAAAAATTATAAGTTACTGATGCTGACCACTTTGATTATTTCCGGCTGTTCGATTTGCTATGAGCTTATTATCAGTGCGGTCAGCTCTTACCTTTTGGGCAACAGTACACTACAGTATTCGGTCACTATCGGGCTTTATATGTCGGCACTTGGCTTAGGCTCGTATTTATCGAGGTTTTTAGGCAAAAAAATGTTCAATCACCTGATTCTTATAGAAATCAGTATCGGTATCATCGGTGGCCTAAGTGCATTGATTTTATTTATTGCCAAGATTTATATCAGCTCCTATGATGTCATTATGTATGTTCTAATTATTACCATCGGTACCTTGGCCGGAGCGGAAATCCCCCTTTTGACAAGAATTATAGAAGAAGATGAACATAACTTAAAAGTAACTCTGTCTTCGATTTTCAGCTTTGACTATATTGGCGGTTTGATTGGTTCAATTGCTTTTCCTTTGCTACTGATGCCGAAACTTGGATATATTGCGACCGGCTTTTTGTGTGGACTGTTAAATATTATTTCTGCACTTTTGATTTTGTGGAAGTATGAAAAACGCATTGAAAAAGTCCGCTTTTATCAAGCGATGGCAATTGTGGTTGCTGTTTTGATGGCAGGCGGAATGATGTTTGCAGAAAATATTTCCAATTACATTGAAGGAGGATTGTATCGGGATACGGTCATCATGCAGAAGCAGACCAAATACCAGAAAATTGTCATGACCAGACATAAAGATGATATTCGTCTTTATATTGACGGCAATTGTCAATTTTCGACCTTGGATGAATACCGCTATCATGAAGCATTGGTGCATGTGCCGATGAGCCAATTGGAAAAAAAGGAGCATATTTTGATTCTGGGCGGCGGTGACGGGCTGGCAGCCAGGGAAGTCCTTAAATATGATGTTCAAAGTGTGGACTTGGTAGATTTGGATGCAGAGATTGTGGAACTTTGCAAATGGAATGAACATATTCGTGCCATCAATCAGGGGAGCCTTCACAGTGAGAAATTGACCGTTTATATAGAAGATGCTTTTCAGTACTTGGAAAAGAACAGAAAAAAATATGATTGTATTATTGTCGATTTGCCGGATCCTAACTCGGAAGCCCTCAATAAACTTTATTCCAATTTATTTTATCGTTTGTGCAAAAACAACTTATCTCCGCAGGGCGTGTTGGTATCGCAATCAACCAGTCCTTATTATGCACCGGAGGCCTTTTGGTGTATTCACAAGACGATGCAGAGTGAAGAGCTCTACACCAAGGCTTATCATTTGGAAGTTCCTTCTTTTGGAGATTGGGGATTTAATATGGCATCCATGCAGGAGTTTAAGGATGAACACAGACTTACGGTACCGACTCGATATTTGACGGAGGACAATATTCCGTCGCTATTTGCTTTCGGCAAAGATGAAATCAAGACGGAAGTGGCGGTCAACCAATTGACCAGACCGCATTTAATGGAATACTACAACAAAGCTTTGGAAAGCTGGAGGTAACCATGCAAAGTTATAAGATAGAAGCTCTTTGGGATTGTATTTATTGTGGAAATAAAGCCATAAAAGGTGGAAATTCAGCCTGCCCGTTCTGTGGGCACACACGTGGAAAGGAAGTTCGCTTTTACTTACCCCGGAATATTGGAATAGAAAATGCCGTGGATGAATCCAAAACCCAAATAAGCCAAGGGCCGGATTGGATGTGTAGCTATTGCCGTTCATACAATTCCTCGGACAGAACCCGCTGCAACAATTGCGGAGCAGAAAGAGAAAAGGGAAATTTGGATTATATCAATGTGCAGACGAGGAAGAATGAGTAAGATGAAAGTGAACTTTCGGTTATCAGATAGTAAATAAGAGAATTTTATAAAAAAAATTGACATTATTCTTTAAAAGCGATATAATTAATTAAATTAATTAACTATATCGCTTTGTTTTTTGGAATTTATATTCATAATTCGAAAAAGAACAATAATTTCCACTTGTGTTTTGCCACAGAGATTAATTTTACAGGGAGAAACGGAATAATCTTTTAAGGGAAATGGATTCTATAAAAGGATTCAGGGAAAGTAAACAGGTAGTTGTTAAATGAATAAAACGAATAGTTGGATAATGGTAAAATAAAATTATGTGAAATATGAACGTGGAGACGGGTTGACATAGACAGAGGGTTATATGAAAAAAAAAGGTGGAAATTCGAAAAGAGTAAAGAGGCAGAATGAGTCATTAATCAAAGAAATGATTTATAAGAATCGGTTGATTACTCGGACGGAAATTGCCGACAGACTAGCTTTGACTTTGCCCACTGTTACGACAGCGGTCAATCGGATGCTGGAGGAGGGTATCTTGGTTGAAAAGCCATTACAAAATTGGAGCGGTGAATTAGGCAGAAAGCCGGTTGCTTTGGATTTTCAGGAAAAGCAAATGTATTTTATCGGAATTGAGCTGAAACCCTACGATACAGCCTTATCTATTTTGGATTTGACCGGCAAAGTGGTGATTCAAGAAAAATTTGACGTTGCACCGGATGAATATTCAAAAATGAAACAAACAATTTTACGATATATGGAAGAAACCATTCGAAAAAGTGGGATTGAGAGAAACGCAGTCAAGGGTGTGGGTATCGGAATGCCGGGAATTATTCAAAATGAATTGGGATACATATATCGTAATATGCATAAAGATTGGCAGGGAAAATATTTTGCCGAGGATATCAGTAAACAATTTGGTATAGAAACGCTAATTGAAAATAATGTCAGAATGAGAGCGGTTGCTATGGAGCTGACAGGTGGTGAAACGGAACTGCGACAAGTACCCGAGAATTTTGCTTATTTCTTTGTGTCCGCTGGAATTGCCTGTCCTTTGGTCATTAAGAATACAGTTTACGCTGGTTATCAAGCCGGAGCAGGTGAATTGGGGCATACTGTAGTAATTCCGGATGGACCTGTTTGTGAGGTGTGTGGGAATAGAGGCTGCTTGGAAACCATTGCCGGAGAAAGGGTGGTATTGAAAGAATATCGAAAAATACTGCAGGAGAGAACAGGGAAAGATTTTCCGAACGTAACCATTAAAGAGGTTCTGGAGGATTATCGAAGAAATGATGGTCAGACAAGGGAATTATTAAATTCCAGTGTGAAGTATTTGGCTTCTGCACTGGCAAACACGATTAACTATGTTAGCCCACAAAGAGTCTATATTGACAGCTATATGTTTCAAGAAGAAGAATTGCGCCAAGCAATAATAGAAGTTGCACGATTTAATCTATATAGCAATGAAAAATGTGAATTGGTATTTGTGCCTTATGATCCGTTTGGAGGAGCAAAGGCGGCAGCTTTTTTCGCAATTAAGCATTTGTTTATTCAGTAACCATAGTTGAAAATGAGTGGAGAAGGAATGAAGTTGAATGAGAGCTTTCTTTAATCCTAAGTATGTGAGTGCAGATTTAAGAGATAGGTCGATTGAAATTTGGAAAAAAGAGAATAAGTTTTTTTGGGGGAGGGATTATTCGGCGGAGCACATTGACTTTCTAAATCATAAAGCAATGGAAGTAAGAGAAAAATGTAATTTGTTTTTTCTGATAGGAGTGGGTGGCTCAAACGGTGCAGCTAGAGCGTTGATAGAGGGGCTGTACAAAAGCGAAGTGGAGAATAATCCGAGGATAGTTTATGCCGGGAATGGATTGTCACCTCTTCAAGTAGAGCGATTTTTACAATATGTTGAGAAGTATGAAGTATGCTTGAATGTCATTGCCAAAAATTTCCAAACCATTGAACCGGGAAGTCATTTTCGGATGTTAAGGGAAGCAATGGTAAGAAAATATGGTGAAGTGGAGGCAGCGAAGAGAATTATAGTCACAGGCAGCAAGAATTCAGATTTGGAGAAAATAGCCATTCAAAAGGGTTATACTTTTTTGGAGTTTGAGGCTGAAATTGGAGGACGATTTTCCGCATTTTCAAATGTTGGACTATTTCCGATGGCTGTGGCAGGAATAAATATTTCTGAATTTCTGGCAGGACGGATGGAAATACAGAAAGAAATGGAGCAAAACAGCCATTTTGTCCATGATTATGTAGCCTATCGTAACAAGGCATATGGGGAAGGGTTCCAGATAGAAGTATTGTCAGCATTTGATTTGAGCTTCCGAGAATGGATTAAATGGTGGGTACAACTTTTTGGAGAATCCGAAGGAAAGGGAAAAAAAGGACTTTATCCCGATGGTTTCTGCTTTTCAGAGGATTTACATTCCATGGGCCAATTTTTGCAGGAGGGTTCACCGATTGTGATTGAAACATTTTTGAGAGTTGCCCAATATGATAATAAAATTGAGATATTGCCATCTTCGGTCAGAGATGGTTTTGATTATTTAAATGGAAAAGATTTTGCGGAAATAAACCGTGCGATGGAGAAAGCGACAATAGAAGCACATGATGAAGAAGGAATCCCGAATTTTACTCTGGAAATGAAGGACTTTTCAGAAAAAGAGTGGGGGAAGCTTTTGGCTTTTTTTATGGCAGCGGTAGTAATCTCTTGTCGAATATTGGAGGTGAATCCCTTCAATCAAGATGGAGTGGAAAAATACAAGAGAAAAATGTGGGAAATCTTGAATAAAAAAAACTAGAAAATCAAAAGAGAAGACTGTTGCAAAACAGAGTTAACACAAAAGATTGGGAATTTCCGGAATCCCGTTTTATATTTTGTGGGAAGCTGAAGTACAACAGTCTTTTTGTCTTTTTCAATAAAAGAAAGGATGAAATTAGGAAGAAACAAGAGGATTTATTTATTAGGAAGAGAAAGTAAAACACAATTTGAAACTAATGCTAATAATAATAAGAAAAAGAAAAATAAAGTATACAATATAAACAAAAAATTATAGAATAAATTAGGATTAATGCTTATTTTCTTAATTAATTTAATTAATTATTGAAGTGAGATATTTCCGGTGATATAATAAAAATGCAAGTGGCATTAGGGATGCTAAAATAAGTTCAAACTTAATAAGGAGAAGAAAAATGAAAAAAATTATATCATTCATTATGGCTTGTATCTTGAGTGTATCATTGATGGCGTGCGGAAATACAGGTAGTCAACAGACAAAGCAGGAAGATAACGGTAAAAAACCGCTGTCGATTACCGTATCGGGAATTAACGGATCGGTCAACTTTACACCGATTTATATTGCGTTGGAAAAGGGGTTTTTCAGTAAAGAAAACTTAGATGTGAAATATGTATTATTTGATAATGGTCCGGTACAAATGGAAGCGCTGGCATCCAATTCTTGGGATTTAGGCTTCACCGGAATCGGCGGTGTCTTATCCGGATTGATTTCTTATAATGCTACTTTGGTCGGAGCAACCAATACTGACAATGGAACACAAACTATGTGGGTTCGTCCGGATTCGGCCATTGCAAAAGTAGGTGCAGGAAAAAATAAGGTCAATGACCAAATCATCGGCGATGCGGAAAGCTGGAAAGGCGCTACAGTATTATGTAACTCCGGTACCGTATTGGAATATTTATTGATTAAGACTCTTCAAGGTTTTGACCTGAAAAGCTCAGATGTAAACATTATTACCATGGACTCTCCAACAGCCAACAGTGCATTTTTGGCGGGCCAAGGAGATTCCAGTGTTATCACCGGTGCTATTAGCTTTGCAGAAGACAAGAAAAACTATGTTATGGCATCTTGTGGCAACTGGGCAAACACCGGACTGGAATGCAGTATTATCGCCAATACCAAAAGCTATGAAGACAAAGAAAAATACGAAGCAATGGTTCGCTTCCTCAAAGTGTACTGGGACACTGTAGAGTGGATGGGGCAAAACAAAGAGGATGCAGCAAAATTATGTAGTGATTTCAATGCAGAATGCGGTATCACATTGGCTCCGGAAACAGCAGGCCTCTATTTGAAACAAGACCCTTACTACAGCGCAGCGGAAGTCTTGGAAGCTATGAATACCAAGTCAAGCAAGGGCGATTATTCGGTAATGGAAGAAAAATTAATTGATATTCTCAATTTCTTTGTTGCTTCCAAGAAGTATAAAGAAGGCGATGATCAAAAATTGTTGAAACATTTGGATGTAAAATTGATGACAGATGTAAATAAAGAGCTTGGAAAATAAAAATAAGAAAGCAGAAATTGCAAATGAAGTGATTTCTTGAAAAAGGAGAAATTATGTCAGAAAATCAGGTAGAGTTAAAAAAATTGCATGAGGAATACAAAGTAAATGTCAGTAAAGAGAATAGAAAGCAATGGTTATTAAGTTTTATCGGCATTGCTCTGTTCTTGCTGATATGGCAACTGGTAGTAATGGTAGGTCTGGTGGATGCAACCAGACTGCCTACGCCAATTACAATTTTGAAGACCATAGTATATAAAATGTCCCACGAAGCTCCAGAAGGGAATTTACTGGGAACCAATATACTGGCCAGCTTGCAAGTTGCTTTATCGGGTTTTCTGACAGCAATGGTAATCGGAATCCCCCTGGGACTTTTTATGGGCTGGTGGAAGTATGCGGATCGTTTTATCCGGCCAATCTTTGAATTGGTTCGCCCGATTCCGCCGATTGCCTGGATTCCTTTGGTGGTTGTATGGGCCGGAATCGGCTTGCGGGCAAAAGCAATGATCATTTTTTTCACTGCATTTGTTCCTTGCGTCATCAATGCTTATACCGGAATTCAATTGACCAATAAGACATTGATCAATGTGTCCAAGACATTTGGTGCTTCCAATTTTGAGATTTTCTATAAAATAGGAATTCCAAGTGCAATGCCGATGGTATTTGCAGGAATCCGGGTGGCTCTTGGTAATTCTTGGTCTACTCTGGTTGCGGCAGAAATGTTGGCGGCCAGTGCAGGTTTGGGCTATATGATCCAAATCGGACGGACCATTGCAAGACCGGATATTGTAATCGCCGGAATGGCAACAATTGGAGCAATTGGAGCGATTTTATCCGCCATTTTATCGTATGCGGAAAATCATGTTCTCAAATGGCAGAAAAAGCACTAGGAGGAAGATATGAATAAAAAGCAAAAAAAATTAATAGAAAATATTCTGTATTGGGGATTGCCGGTATTGGCGATTTTGAGTATAGGTATTCTTTGGGTGTCTTTCTCTTCGGTTTATCCCAATTTAATGCCGGGGCCGGCAACTGTTTGGGAGAGAATGATACGGACCTTCACCAAACCAATTGGAAGAATCAACCTGCTGGGTCATGCTTGGGCTTCGCTGAAAAGAGTACTTTTCGCTTTACTCTTTGCGTGGGCATTTGGCATTACTTTTGGTATCATTATCGGTTGGAATAAAAAAGCAAGAGCATTGTTGGGGAGCATCTTTGAAGTGATTCGTCCGATTCCACCGATTGCTTGGATTCCGCTGATTATTATGTGGTTCGGTATCGGCGAAGGCGCAAAGGTCATCATCGTGTTTATCGGTACTTTTGTACCTTTGGTCATCAATACTTCCACCGGTATTCGGATGGTAGACCCGATTAATCTTCAAGTCGGAAAGATATTTGGAGGAAACAATTACCAAATCCTGACGGAAATTGTGGTACCGACAGCATTGCCATCTATTTTTGCGGGTATCAGAACCTCCGTCAGCTCAGGATGGACCACCGTTTTGGCGGCGGAAATGCTGGGAGCAACCGCAGGATTGGGCTCAATGGTAACGAAAGGCTGGCAGGGTGGAGATATGGCATTAGTACTGGTTGCAGTTATCACTATCGCCATTGTCGGCTTTGTTTTGACAATTATTCTTGACAAGTTAGAAAAGGTGGTTTGCCCATGGAACAATTAGCAAAAAAAATGGAAGTACAGAATATTTCGAAAACTTTTTTCACCAAAGAAGACTCTTTTACTGCAATTGAGAATGTTTCTTTTGATGTTCATGAGGGCGAATTTTTAGTTATTTTGGGTCCGGGTAGATGTGGAAAAACGGTGCTACTTAACATCATAGCAGGTTTGCTGGAAAAAACCACCGGAACCGTAAGCTATGAGGGCAAGGAAATCACCGGTGTCAATACGGAAGTGGGAATGGTATTCCAAAAAACTGCTTTGATGCCGTTTAAAACTGTCATGGAAAATGTAGAATTGGGTCTGAAGTTTTCGGGAATGGAAAAAAAGGCAAGACGTGAGATTTGCCAAAAATATATCGAATTGGTAGGATTGCACGGTTTTGAAAAATCGTATCCCAAAGCTTTATCCGGAGGAATGAAGCAAAGAGTTGGTATCGCCAGAGCGTATGCCAACAATCCCAAAGTATTGATAATGGACGAACCTTTTGGAGCATTGGATGCGCAAACACGCTATTTGATGCAAAATGAAATCCTTCGAATCTGGGAGCATGAAAAAAGAACGGTCATTTATGTCACCAACAATATTGAGGAAGCGATTTATTTGGGAACCCGTATTGTACTTTTAAGTAAATGTCCGGCCAAGGTGAAAGCAATTTATGAAGTGGATTTACCAAGACCAAGAGATATGGTTGGAAAAGAGTTTATGGCGCTTAGAGAGCAAATTTCCAATGATACGGATTTATCGGTGTAAAGGAGAAGAAATATGGAAAACAAAAATAACGATAGACCGATTAAGGTAGAGGTCAAAGATTTGACCAAAAAATTTGGAGATTTACTGGTACTGGACAATATGAACTTCAATATAAAGAAAAATGAGTTTGTCTGTGTCGTAGGTCCGACCGGCTGTGGGAAAACCACTTTCTTAAACTGTTTGACCAGAATTTATGAACCGACCGAAGGGGATTTGTATATCGACGGAGTTTCCGCAGACCCCAGAAAGCATAATATTTCTTTTATTTTCCAAGAGCCCAGTGCAATTCCTTGGCTTACTGTCGAAGAAAATATTGCTTATGGTCTGAAAATTAAGAAAATGGCACCGGAAGTAATCAAAGAAAGAGTGGAAAAAATCATCAATCTCATGGGTTTACAAGACTCCCGCAAAAGCTACCCGGGAGATTTGTCCGTCAGTATGGCACAAAGAGTGGTGATTGGACGTTCGTTTGCGATGGAGCCCGATTTATTATTGATGGATGAGCCTTATGGACAGATGGACGTGAAAATGCGTTTTTACCTGGAAGATGAGGTTATCCGTCTGTGGAAGGAATTGGGCAGTACGGTAGTCTTTATCACTCACAATATTGAAGAAGCGATTTATTTGGCGGAAAGAGTTATTATTTTAAGCAATAAGCCGGCAAATATCAAGGAAGAAATATTCATTGACCTGCCGCATCCAAGAAATGTAGCAGATCCGAAATTCATAGAGTATAGAAATTATGTGACCGACAAAATCAAATGGTGGTAATGTAAATACTTTCCATTTCACGAAAGGAATGAAACAGTGAAGGAATTGGATGGAAAAGTAGCCGTGATAACCGGCGGTGCACGTGGAATCGGATATGGAATTCTTTTTGGAGATTATATTTGTGGTCAGGTGATTTCGGCGGACGGAGGTTGGAATTTGGGAATTATGCCAAACGGTTTGGATTTTGTCAAAGAAAATGACTTGGAAGATATGGAATAAAAAGGAGAAAAAAATGAGAGCATTATCAATAAAAGAACCCGGAAAACTTGTGTTAGAAGAAATTGAAAAACCGGAATTAATTGAAGGAAATGCGATTGTGCGAGTAGAAAAAGTAGGAATCTGCGGTTCGGATATTACCGCCTATAAAGGTTCGAATCCCACAATGAAGTACCCGATTCAAGGTTTAGGGCATGAGGGAGTTGGAGTGATTGTAGAAATCGGAGAAAACAATAAAGGACTGAAAGTAGGAGATAAAGTAGCATTAGAGCCTTATGTTCCCGATTTTACATGTCATATGTGCCAAGCAAAGAGATTCAACAATTGTATGAATTTAAGGGTTTGCGGTGTTCATAAAGATGGTATGATGGTAGATTACTTTTTGCATCCGGTGGAACTGATATATAAGATTCCGGAAGATATGGAACTCTCTGAGGCGGTATTGGTTGAACCGCTGACGATTTCAATACATGGGTGTACCAGAGCAAAAGTATCAAAAGGAGAACATGTTGTAATTTTTGGTGCGGGAACGATTGGTGTAATGGCTGCATTTACTTGTCAACATTATGGTGCTACTCCTATTTTAGTAGATGTTTTGGACAGTCGTTTGGAATTTGCTAAAAATACTTTGAGTATTTCTCATGTGTTTAACCCAACAAAGGGAGATTTGGCAGAATATTTGATGGACTTGACAAATGGGAAATTACCTGAGGCAATGATTGAATGTACGGGATCTCCGGCTGTTATTTCCAATATGCATAACTATGTTTGCCATGGCGGAAGAATTGCCCTTGTGGGTTGGCCAAAATCTAATGTGGAAATCAATCAAATCAGGCTAATGCAAAAAGAAATTGATATATATCCATCCAGGAATTCTTGTGCGAAGTTTCCGGAGGCTATAGATCTGATTTATGGAAAAACTCTTCCAATTACAAAGGTGATTACTAAGACAATTGCTTTGCATCAATTAGAAGAGACGATTTTGGACATGATGGAGAAACCGGAAAACTATCTGAAAGTAGTCATAAATATGAATGAATAAAAAGGAGAACCACATGCTTGTTACATCAAAAGAAATGCTTGAGAAAGCATATCGGGAAAAATATGCTGTTGTAGCAATCAATACACAGGGAGGAACGTTTGATATTATCCGAGCTATTTGTATGGCAGCAGAGGAAATGAAAGCTCCTGTTATTTTGGCCCATTATCTATCAACGGGACAATATTCCGGGGACGATTGGTTTTTTCAAACGGCATATTGGTGGGCAAATAAAGTAAGGGTTCCGGTTGCCATTCATTTAGATCATGGAAACAGTTTTGAAGAATGTATTAGAATGATAAGGCAAGGGTTTACCTCTATAATGTATGATGGGTCTTGCTATGATATTGAAGAAAATGCACTAAAGACAAACGAAGTTTTGAAAGTTGCACATGCAGTTTCCGTGCCGGTTGAAGCGGAGGTTGGTGAATTGGCAAGATACGACGAAAATGGGAATGCAGCTGGTGGCAGCAACATGACAAAGCCACAGGATGTGGAACGATTTTTGCACCTCTGTCAACCGGATAGTTTAGCAATAGGAATCGGCAATGCACATGGATTTTATCAGCAAAAAGTCGATATTCGGGTCGATATCTTAAAAGAATGTAGAGAGTTGACAGACATTCCTTTTGTATTGCATGGATGTACAGGAATGTCAACAGATTTGATTCAGGAGTCGATTCAATACGGGGTTGCTAAAATTAATTTTGGTACACAAATTCGGTATAATTATGTCAAGTATTTAAGAGAAGGATTGGATAGGGATATTCAAGGACATGCCTGGAAGTTATCTCAATATGCAAGTAATCGCCTGATAGAGGATGTAAAGGATATTATTTTGCTTTCTGGCAGCCAAAATAAGTACTAAAGAGAAATAAGTGGTGTGCAGACTGTAAATTAAGTTGGGAGAAACAAGGGAGCAGGAATGCCAAGAAGGTTTGAAAAAAAATCGTCCTTTTTTTCGCTGCTGTTTTGTGGTAACCTAAAATGAGAATATAAGCTACTGATGATTGACCATAAAATGGAGGGAAAAAATGAGTTATTATCAAATTTCGGCAACTGATTTGGGCAAAGAATCTAAAATTCCTATTTTAAAATTGGGAGATTCGGCGGAAGTATTCTATGAAATTGCAATGATGATGATTCAAGAGATTCAAAAGAACAATGCTCAAGGGAAAAAAACGGTGATGATTGTTCCGGTAGGGCCGGTAGGGCAATATCCTATCTTTGTTCGCTTGGTGAATCGAGAAAGAGTTTCCTTAAAAAATGTCTGGTTTTTCAATATGGATGAGTATTTAGGTGAAGACGGAAACTGGATTGACGAAAATCACAAGCTATCTTTTCGAGGATATATGAATCGTGAAGTTTATGGGAAAATCGATGCGGATTTAGTCATGCCGGTAGAGCAGCGTATCTTTCCGCATCCAAAGAATCCGGAAAGAATCGGAGAATTGCTGAAAGAATTGGGCGGAGTGGATGCTGCCTTTGGCGGAATAGGAATCAATGGTCATTTGGCCTTTAATGAACCGGAGCCGGGGCAAACCTTGACGGCGGAAGAATTTGCCGAATTACCAACCAGAGTACTGAAAATCAATAAGGAAACCTTGACGGTTAATTCCGTAGCGGATATGGGAGGTGCTGTGGAAGCGATGCCGAATATGTGTGTCACTCTCGGTATGAAAGAAATCTTATCTGCCAGAAAAGCGGTATTTGGAGTGTTTAGAGATTGGCATAGAGCGGTGATTCGTCAAGCTGCTTATGGAGAGGTAAGTGCAAAATTTCCGGCAACACTTTTGCAAAGCCATCCGGATGCATTGATTATCGCCAATGAAAATGCAAGCAAACAAGCATATTAATGAAATAAAGAGAAAAACAAACGAAAGCAGAAGGCCCTAAGCCTTCTGCTTTCGTTTGTTTTTGGGCACTGAGGGGAAGAACTTCTTAGTGAAGTAGTGCCCAATTGTATGAAGAAAAGTTATTTAATAAATCGTGTGCTAGATTAGAATTTAGAAAATAACTGTTTGTATTGGTTGACAATTATCTAGTTAGATGTATAATGCATTTATAGGCTTTTATCATAGCGGAGATATTTTAGAAAAGCGAAAGAAGGATAAAGTTACTGGAATGGAAGGATGGAGCCTTTAAACAAAGGGTTTGTAAAGAAACAGTCAAAAGAAGGAGAAAACAATGAGTACACAAGAAGAGAAATTATTGATAGCTGTCAGCAGGTTGAGAAACTTATTATTTCGGGACTTGGATGCTGTTTTTGCGAAGTATCATTTGACATCCACTCAATTCGCTGTATTGGAAGTGCTTTACAGTAAGGGAGAGCTTTGTGTGGGAGATATTCAAAGATTGATTTTGGGAACCAGCGGCAATGTGCCTTTAGTCATCAAGAATTTGGAAAAAGACGGTTTGGTCTTGCGTAAAAAATCGGAGCAGGATGGTAGAATTTCCAACATCAGGCTGTCGGAGAAAGGGCTGGAAATCATTCAAAAGGCTTATCCGGAGCAGCAAGACCGCTTGACGGAGCTGTTTAAGCATGTGGACAGTAAAGCGAAAAAAGACCTGACAAAGGACATTCAGCAGATATATCAGGCCGTTCTGGCTGTGAAAGAAGAGGCTCAGAATTAGAACTTACAGATTCATGCAGGGAAACTTTTGACTTGTAGTTTGAAAGTTGAGTTGGTATAATGAAAGGCAAAGATAGTGACAAACGAAAAAGAGAATCATAAACAGAGAAAGCTACAGAAAGAAAACTACAG
>JAUMXK010000011.1:29603-43264 GCA_030535295.1 Eubacteriales bacterium
AACAAATCAAGATACCAATATCAAAAGAAAGAGAGAAACTATGATTGCAAATTACCAACCAATCAATGATATAGAATTGGCTAAACTGAGAAAAATGAATGAGGAAGATATGCTGGAGGCGATAGAAGAGATGCAGGACGAAGCGGATAAGCTGCTGGATATCGACGAAATGTGGGATGCCATGCACTTTCTCTTTACCGGTGTGCGAGCATTTGAGCAAGAAGGCGAGAATCTGCTTAGCGAAGCCGTAATTGGTGAATATGTGCTGGATACCGAGGAATATATCGGCTATAGCAGTAAGGAGCGTGTTAAGGATATTGCCGAAAGACTTGAGCAAACAGACTTTGCGGAGCTCAGTAAGGATTTTCAGTTTTTTAGCCTTTATCAGGCCGAGGTATATCCGAATCGCTGGAAAAAGGAAACGGAAGAAAGTGTTTTGCAAGAATTGCAGGATTATTTTGACATGATGAAACAATTTTACTCCGACATGGCCAAAGAGAATAAGAATGTATTAGTGAGTATATATTAGTTCGGATTGACTGGTCCCAATCGTAAGCTGATAACCGGAAAAATTTGCGGTGTCCGCCTTGAAGAAATGACGGTACCGCTTGACCGGGAAATCAGATACTTGGATAAATTGATGGATGAATTGGCCAAAGGAAAGAGTATGGATAAGATATTACGGAAAGAAAAATAAGGGATAACAAAGAATAATAAGAAAAACAAGGCTTGAACCTGCATTCATGCCTTGTTTCTTTTTTTACAGCCTTATATTTTACTCATTTTCCAGTACCCCATCCATAAAGTCAATAATTCCCTGCTCGACTTCATTCCGGATATCAGTATAATTGTGAATTTCATGGCGATAGCCGGAATAGACTTTGGTCTTGACTGTATGGCCGGTATCGCAGAGCCAGTTGGAACATTCATAAATGCCTTTGCCGAAACTGCCGACTGGATCTTGGTCTCCGCCGATATTGTAAATCGGTAAATCAATCGGTACTTTGGTTGCCCAGTCAAGAGTGACGACTGCATCAATCATTTCAATGAAGTCGTAGACGGATTGATTGGTAATCGGCTTTGTAAAAGCATCAAAAGGATCATTGGCATGATCTGCTTGCACATAAGGATCACAGCAAATCCATTCATTTCCGAGTTTGATTTCTTCTTTACAACGACCGTACATGTGTCCCATCAAGCTGACTAAAAGATTCGGATCATTATCCTTGCCGCCACCGCTTTCTAAAACGCCGATAAGGTTAGCTTTTACCTGTGCCGTTGGGAAGGAATCCGAGCCAATGGTGCCGCAGAGGGTAACGCCGGCCAATTCGTTGCCGTATTTTGTGATAAAATCACGAGCAATCAAAGAGCCCATACTATGTCCAAACATAAAATACGGATAATCCGGATAAAGAGCCTGAACTTCTTTTTGAAACTTATGTTCATCTTCCATCATCGTTTGATATCCCTTGTCTCCCCAATCACCCCATGTATCATTGACAATTGCAGTTTTTCCATGACCTACATGGTCATTGGCAGCCACAATATAGCCGGCTTCCATAAATCTTACAATCATGTGAAAGTACCGTCGGGAATGCTCACCAAAGCCATGAACAATCTGAACAATTCCCTTTACTTTTGAGGCGGGTACATATACCCAACCTTGAACATAGTCACGCTCGTTTGTGGAAAGAAATCTGATTTCATGTAACATAAAATACCTCCTTCACAGAATGAAAAATGAACTACTATCTAAATTCAAGTATACTCCATGTAGAAGAAAAAGCAAGAGCGAAAGCAAAAAAGAAAAGAATTGAGAAGGAGGGACAAACAGAAACACCTGTGTTTGCTTTTCTTGGCGTAATATGCTATTATGAAATCAGTTTCATAATATGCTGAAAAAGGAGAATCCCATGAATATAACACAATTTGCCGAGTATGCCGGTGTTTCCAAATCCGCAGTCAGTCGCTATTTCAATCAAGGTTACTTAAGTGAAGAAAAAAAAGCAAAAATAGAAAAAGCCCTTGCCGAAACAGGCTATAGTCCCAGTGCATCGGCGCAATCCGTTAAAACCAGAGTGACCAAGCTTGTAGGAGTTATATTGCCCAAGCTCTCCAGTGAAAGCACAGCCAAAATTGTAGAAGGAATCAGCACCGTTTTGGGGGAAAAAGGCTATGAACTTTTGCTAGTGAATACGACCAATGACTATGAAAAAGAAATTAAATATCTGGATTTATTTCGTCAAAACCGAGTGGATGGGGTGATTTTTTTGGCCAGTGTATTTACTCCGGTACATAAATCGGTGCTGAATAAAATGCATATTCCGGTCATTGTGGTAGGACAGGAATATAAAGGTCTTCACTGTGTATGCCATGATGATTTTGGAGCAGCCTATGCCGTGACAGAACATTTAATGGAGGAAGGGGCGAATAAAATTGCTTATATCGGGGCATTGGAGGCAGATTATGCAGTCGGTTACGAGAGAAAGAGAGGGTACCAAAAGGCGCTGACAGACCATGGAATCGTTCCCGATGACAAGCTGTACTTGGTTGCAGATTTCTCAATGGAATCCGGCTATGAAAAAGCGAGATACTTACTAAAAAATCGGGATTTGGAGGCTGTTTTCTGTGCAACCGACACCATGGCGGCAGGTGTTTATCAATATTGCATGGAGCAAGGAATCAAAGTGCCGCAGGATATTATGATAGCCGGAATCGGAGATTCAAAAATCAGTAAAGTATTGTCCTTGACCAGCGCTCATCTTCACTACCATAATGCAGGAATGGAAGCAGCAAAGCTACTGCTGCGCTCGATTCATCATACAGAGGAAATCCCTAAAATGGTGCGCTTAGATTTTGAGTTGAGGAAAAGAAACAGCAGCCAAGTGTGAAACCTTATGAAACCTACAAAACGACGGATGAAATTTAATCTAAAACGTCAATAGACATAGATTGCAAAATATATTATAGTATAACTAACAAATGAAACCGATTTCACAAGAAAAAGGAAAGAGAGGTTATCCTATGAACTACAAACAATCAGCGAGCGATATATTAAAAGCAGTTGGTGGAAAAGAAAACATTGTCAGTGCAGCACATTGTGCGACCAGACTTCGCTTTGTTATTGCAGATAATTCCAAAATTGATAAGAAAACAATTGAAGAAATGGAAGTGGTAAAGGGCGTTTTTGAATCGGCCGGACAATTTCAGATTATTGTCGGTACCGGTACGGTAAATAAGATATATGAAGAATTGACAGTGCTGGCAGGAATTCAAAATGCCAGCAAAGAAGAAGTCAAGCAAGCAGCAGCATCCAAAGCACCTTGGTATACCAGAGCGATTAAGACATTGGGAGATATCTTTGTACCGATTATTCCGGCCATTGTAGCCAGCGGTCTTTTAATGGGCTTATTGGAAGGACTTTCTAAGTTGATGCCGGAATTGTCCAAAAGCGACACATTTACCATTCTCAATTTGTTTGCCAATGCGGCATTTGTATTTCTTCCTATCTTAATAGCCATCAGTGCGGCAAAAGTCTTTGGCGGCAATCAATTTCTCGGGGCAGCTATCGGCATGATTATGATTCACCCGGCATTGATGAATGCGTGGAATGTAGCAAGTGCAGAGAGCGTTCCGACAGCCTCGGTTTGGTTTGGGCTGTTTGACATCAATCTGGTCGGTTATCAGGGCCATGTGATTCCGGTGGTGATTGCTGTTTGGTTTATGAGTACCTTAGAAAAGAAATTACATAAGATTGTACCGGAAATGATTGACCTATTTGTGACACCGCTTTTGACAGTGCTTGTGACCGGCTACTTGACACTGACCGTGTTCGGTCCGGTATTTAGTTTCTTGGAAAATGGTATCTTCTCCGGCGTAAAATTATTGATTGCCATTCCCGGCGGTATCGGAGCGGCTCTTTGCGGAGCAATTTACGCACCAACTGTGGTGGGCGGCATTCATCATATGTATAATGCTTTGGAAGCGGGACTTTTAAGTGCAGACGGTATCAACATTTGGATGCCGATTGCAACAGCGGCCAATGTGGCACAAGGTGCGGCAGCTCTGGCCTTTGCTATTAAGACCAATGACCGTAAGCAAAAATCCATGGCATTTCCGGCTTCTTTATCTGCCTTTCTGGGAATTACCGAACCGGCAATTTTCGGTGTCAATTTGCGATTTGTCAAACCATTCTTTGCAGGTTGTATCGGTGGTGCGGTTGGTGCATTGGTGGCAGGAGTTTTCAATGTCAGTGCAACGGCATATGGAATTACCGGCGTGTTCGGACTTTTAATCACCACACACAATATCCTGCAGTATGTTTTAGTTATGGCAGTAGCCTTTGCGGTGGCCTTTGTATGCACCCTTTTATTCTATAAGAATCCTGCAAAATAGTTAGCCGATAGTTGTCGATATCGAAAAATTACTTTCCTATCAGCAATTCCATCTGGAAGTTAAGATAACAGGCTTTGGTTATCCTTGGTAAAACTGGTTTTTGCATCGGAAAACAGAGCCTGTTATCAGAATATAATTTGTCGGTTGTTTCTTTTGTAAAAAAGCGGAACAGCGGCAAAAAAGCAAGCAGGTAGGTAGATTGGTAAGATAAGCAAAATCGGATAGGAGGAGGCAAGAAAAATATGAGCGAAAAGTGGAGACAAAAATTACATTTGGAGCCGCCCAAGGGCTGGCTCAATGACCCCAATGGTCTGTGTTATTTTAAGGGAAAGTATCATGTGTATTTCCAGTATTCGCCGGAGTCGGCAGAGGGTGCAGGCAAGAAATGCTGGGGACACTATGAAAGCAGTGATATGATAGAGTGGAAGTTTACCGGAATTGTATTGCAGCCGGATATTCCCGAAGACAGGGACGGTGTATACTCCGGCAGTGCATTTGAAAAAGACGGGCTCTTGCATTTGTTCTATACCGGCAATGTCAAAGAAGAGGGTGACTATGACTATATTCTGGAAGGTAGGGGTGCTAATGTCATCAAAGTAACAACCAAAGATGGGCATAGCATGAGTGAAAAGAAAGTCTTACTTCGCAATCAGGATTATCCGGATTTTTGCTCCTGCCATGTCAGAGACCCGAAGATATGGGAAGAAAACGGAGTCTATTACATGGTTTTGGGAGCCAGAACCAGAGAAGACGAAGGCTGTGTTTTGATTTATCAGTCTTTCGATTTGGAAGAATGGACATATACGAAGTCTTATGCGATTCCGGATTTTGGTTATATGTGGGAGTGTCCGGATTATTTTTCCCTGAATGGCAAACAGTTTTTGGGGATTTCTCCGCAAGGATTAATCTCGGAAGAATACCGGTTTCAGAATATTTATCAGGCAGGATACTTGTATCAGGAGCAGTTTGAGGAATGGGATTATGGCTTTGATTTTTATGCCCCACAGACCTTTGATGCGGCAGATGGCAGGAAAATCTTGATTGGCTGGATGGGATTGCCGGATATTGATTATCAAAACCCGACAGTCCGTTTCGGCAGGCAGCATTGTTTAACGATTCCGGGAGTATTACAGGAAGAAGCCGGAAAAATCAAACGATATCCTGTAGAGGAGCTGACTCAGCTTCGGAATGGCGAATCGGAATGGAAAGAAGAAACGGAAATGCCCCTTTCTTTGCCTTTTGATTTGGAAGCGGAGATGGCGGATTCGTTTACAATGACCATAGAAAATGGCCTGCATCTACAGTATGATGGCAAAGAATTTGTGCTTTCTTTTGAAAATGACGAATTGGGCGGCGGCAGAAAAAGTAGGAAAATATTGGCAAAAAATTGCCGGAAAATCAGAATGATTGCGGATATGTCCAGTCTGGAAATCTATCTGGAGGAAGGGAAGCATGTGCTGACAACTCGTTTTTATCCTCCAAAAGAAGAAGTGTTTGTCGTAGCAAAAGGTTTAACCGGAAAAGCATACAATTTAAAAGAAATGAAAATCGAGATATAAACTCGAAAGCAGACAATTGAATTCAGGTGGGGGTGGCATTTGCGGCATCCTCACTTTTTCGTTTTCTAGGGATGATTTTGCTTTCTAATCATATCTTTAGAAAAAAATCAAGCGATAGACTGGAAAAAAGCTTTGAAATTTGTTATACTATATCAGATATATGTTTGACTTCTATGTGACGTTTGAGAATCTTATATCGGACGACCTAAGACAATAAAGGAGAAAAGATATGAAATTAGAAAAATATATTGACCACACTTTATTAAAACCGGATGCAACCAAAGCAGAAATCATAAAAGTATGTGACGAAGCGAAAGAGTACAATTTTGCCTCGGTTTGCGTCAATGAATATTATACAGGATTGGTAGCCAAGGAATTGGCAGGCAGTGATGTCAAAGTTTGTACTGTAGTCGGGTTCCCACTGGGGGCATCCAGTACCGCAGTAAAAGTGGCAGAAACAAAATCAGCTATTTCAGCCGGAGCGGAAGAAATTGATATGGTAATCAATATCGGTGCTTTAAAAGATGGCGACAATGATTATGTCAGAGAAGATATTCGCCAAATCAAAGAAGCAACTGGTGACAAAGTGCTCAAGGTGATTATCGAAACCTGTCTTTTGACCGAAGAGGAAAAGGTAAGAGTGTGTCAACTTTCCGTAGAAGCCGGAGCAGACTTTGTAAAGACCAGTACCGGTTTTAGCAAAGGCGGCTCTACTCCGGAAGATGTGGCACTCATGAAAAAGACAGTGGACGGAAAGGCTCTGGTTAAGGCCTCCGGTGGAGTCAGAAGTTATGAAGATGCTATGGCGGTAATTCAGGCCGGTGCCGATAGAATCGGAGCCAGTGCAGGAATTGCCATTGTCAAAGGAGAAAAATCAAACGCAGATTATTAAAAGGAAGATACATGAGGTGTTCTAAAACCTTTTAAGGTCTAAGAACGCCTCATGTAAATTTAGATAGGAAACGAAATGCAACAGTTTGCCATTATATTTTTAAGTATATTATTAGAGGCATTGCCATTTGTGTTAATCGGTACCATTATTTCATCTTTGATTGAGATATTTGTTACTCAGGAATGGCTTGCCAATCATTTACCGAAGAAAAGTTTGATTGCGTATCTGGTGGCAGGACTAGCCGGAGTAATTTTTCCGGTTTGTGAATGCGCCATTGTACCGATTATGAGAAGACTGGTCAAAAAGGGAATGCCGATTGGTGTTGCGGTGACTTTTATGTTGGCAACACCGACGATTAATCCAATTGTCCTCTTATCAACCTATTATGCTTTTCCGACCAATCTCAATTTCCCTTTATTCCGTGGGCTTTTTGGCTATTTAACAGCCATTTCCGTCGGAACAATTATTTCCTTTTTATCTCACAAGGATGAATTGAAAGAAAAATTGGAGCCTCATAAGGAAGGCTGTTCTTGCGGACATTCTCATGAAAAGGAAGAAATAGAGGATGGAACTTGCGGAAAAGGACATCATGATGAGGACAGCTGTGCTTGTGATTGCCATCATGAAATTCATGAACACAGCCATGATTGTGACGATGAAGAGGTCTGTTCCTGTGGTCATAGTCACGCAACCAAAAAAAGCAGTCCGAAGGAAATTTTGCTTTCCATTTTGTCACATACATCCAATGAACTCTATGAAGTAGGCAGATTTTTAATTTTGGGTATTACCATTTCCTCTGCCTTGCAAACCTTTGTGCCAAAGCAGTACTTTTTGGCTTTGTCACAAAATCCGACTATTTCCATCTTGGCAATGATGGCCTTGGCATTTGTGCTTTCCCTTTGTTCGGAAGCGGATGCCTTTATTGGAGCAAGTTTCCAAGGAAGCTTATCCAATTCGTCCATTTTGGCATTTTTAATCTTTGGACCAATGATGGATATCAAGAATATGTTGATGCTCTCAGGTGGATTTAAAACCCGCTTTATTCTTCGCTTGATTTTGGCGATTTCAGTGGTAGTCTTTATTTTCAGTAGTATCAGTGCCTTTTTCTTTTAAGCTTATATAGAGGTTTTGTCATTCTTTTCCAAAAGAGACATGCCAAAGAGAGGACCAAGACTCTGCTGAAAAAGAAAAAGATGTTTAGAGAAAGGAAACAAAATGAAAAAAATAAATGTCAGCGAACTTTGCTGGTGGTTATTGATGGGAGCTTTGGTTATCATTATCGGGAAGATTATCTTACTGGATGAATTGAAGTTTTATCTCCACCCCAAAGTACACCCTTTCGTCATATTTGGCGAAATAATTTTGATAATACTGTTTGTATATCAGCAAAAAAATATTTTCAGCACTTCAAACAAACGCTTTAAAGTGGGATATTTTGTTTTTTTGATTCCCATGTTTATGTTCATTATGGCCGGGGATGCCAGTGCGATTATCTTCAAAAATCGGACCATCGGAAAAAATGACTTTTTACAAAGTAAACAGCCGGCAATAGAAAAGCAGGCACAGCAGGACGACAACAGAGAAGATACGGTGACCGAAGAGAAAGCCAGTCCTGTCTATGATATGCTGCCGGAGGGAGAAGTCGATAATCCGGATCCCAATGCCACCGACCCGACCGACGAGGGCGGCATTGCCGATTCATCCGAGCATATCCCGCAGACAGAGATTAAGATTTTGAATGATGACCCCTTTCTTACTACTTTGTTTAGTATTGACCCCGAAAAGGAAAATGAGGTGACATTGGAAGGTTTTGTTGTTCGTACAAAATTCTTTGCAGAAAACGAGTTTTACATTTCACGCTTTACCACCCACTGCTGTGTGGCAGAGGCGACTGTTATGGGCATGGTAGTGCGCTCACAGGTGGCAAGCTCATTTAAGGATGATGAGTGGGTACGAGTCAAGGGAATCACCAAAAAAGTAGTCAATATCAATCCGGCTACTAATGAGGAAGTGGAAGAAACGATTTTGGAGGCTGTTTCCATTGAAAGAATTGAGCCGCTGGAAAGCCCTTATGTCTACTTTAGTTTTTAATGATTCATCGAAATGCCGAAACTTAGAAAATGTCAAGTTTCGGCATTTTCAAATGGGGAGAAAACCGGAGCCTGAAGCATTGCAAGAAAGAAATAGAGATTCCGGATACCGGCACGATAGCATACGGAAAATGGCTGAAAACCATGGATTGGCCTAAAAAATAAGAAATTATGTGAAAAAACAAACGAAGATTGCTTGATTTTTTAAGACGTGAATGGTACAATAAGCATATCTGACTGGATAGAGGTTTCTAAAGGAAAGATATCAAAAGGGTAAGGCAATTTGAGCGGATACTGTGGTGGTTACCGTAAAAATCAGCCATGAAAAAGTGTTTAACAGCGGAGGAAAGAGCTTTGCAGGGATTGGGTTATCCTTGTATTAGAATTGCTCGCTCCAGTGCTGTTGAAAAAGAATTAAAATACTCAAAAAAGATATAACGTCTATTCAATTAGAGTTGTCTTTCACAAGGAATTTCAGAATAGGAAAGAGATGCATTCGCTCGTTACCTTTCTGGAAAGTGACTTGTGTAGGCAAGCTTTGAGTAGGCGTTTTTTGTTTAGGAGGAAAAAATGAATCGTTTGGCATTAATCGGAATTATCGTAGAGGATTTGAAACAATCGGAAAGAATCAATGAAATTTTACATGAATACGGAAAGCATATTGTCGGTAGGATGGGAGTGCCCTACAGAGAAAGAGGTGTGTCGGTCATCAGTATCATCATTGATGCACCGGGGGATGTGATTAATTCTCTTTCCGGTAAATTGGGAAAGATTGAAGGTGTGGCATGCAAGACCATGTTTACTAAGGTAGAAGAGTAATGACCGAGGAAAAAAAATGGGGAATCAAAGAAATTGCCGAACTTCTGGCTCTTTCTGATTTTTCGCCTTATTATGCGTGGGCGGATAAGGTCAATCTGGAGGAGCATGGCGAAATCATCGACATACGAGCGATTATTGAGTTTTCCAATGTTTGTAAGCGGACTTGTGCTTACTGCGGGCTCAATCGAAAAAACAAGAAAATCAAGCGTTATCGTATGACGGAATCGGAAATCATAGAAACGGCGATAGCCGCTGCCGAGGCAGGATATCGAACACTGGTGATGCAATCCGGAGAAGAAGATAGCTTTTATACGGCAGAAAAGCTGGGAGAGGTCATTCGGCAAATCAAGGCAAAGACGGAGATGGCGATTACCGTCAGTTGCGGAGAACAAAGCTATGAATACTATCGACATATCAGAGAGTGTGGAGCGGACAGATACCTGCTCAAACATGAAACGGCGGAGGAGTCCATTTACCAAAGTCTACACTCGGATAATAGCCTTGCCAATCGCATTCGCTGCTTAAAAGAAATCAAGAGTTTGGGCTTTGAAACCGGAAGTGGCTTTATGATTGGTCTGCCGAATCAAACATTGGAAACCATTGCCCGTGATATCCTACTATTAAAAGAAATCGGCTGTGATATGGCAGGTATCGGGCCTTTTATTCCGCATCCCGACACCGAGCTGAAAGACAGGCCGGCAGGTAGTGTAGAGCTGACCAAACGAGCCGTGGCCATTACCAGAATTTTGTTGCCGAAGAGCAATTTGCCGGCAACGACTTCACTGGGTGTCTTGGATGAATCGCAAAAGCAAAGTATTTTTTCCTGCGGTGCCAATGTTATCATGCGCAAGGTGACACCGCAGCAATACGAGGAATGTTATACCATTTACCCGAATCAGATACAGGTCAGAGATATTCAAGAAGAAAGAAAACAACTGGAAGAAATGATTCGTGCTATGGGAAAAATACCGAGATAGAAAGGCGGCGAGAAAGAGGCTTTCAACGATAAAAGGCGAAGAAAAGAAAAAAGACTGTGGGAAAGTTGAGTAAGGTGTAAACAAATAAGAGGCAAAAGTTTAAGGCAGAAAAGGAGAAGATATGATAGGTTATCATCCGGAATCGGAAAAAGCAGCGGAGTTTATCAATCATCAGGAAATATTGGACAGCATAGCTTTCGGCTATGAAAATAAAGACAATTTGCAGTGGATGCAGCAAATATTGGAAAGAGCAAGGGATTGCAAAGGCTTAAGTCACAGAGAAGCGATTGCGTTGTTGGAATGCAAGGACGAAGGGATTTTGGAGAAAATATATCAAGTGGCAAAAGAAATCAAGGATAAAATATTCGGCAGAAGAATTGTTATGTTTGCGCCGCTTTATTTATCCAATTATTGTGTAAACGGCTGTACTTATTGTCCGTATCACTATAAAAACAAAACCATTCGCAGGAAAAAATTG
Organism: Eubacteriales bacterium; assembly: GCA_030535295.1. GTDB lineage: Bacteria > Bacillota > Clostridia > Lachnospirales > Vallitaleaceae > W11650. Next base: position 40,814 of record JAUMXK010000011.1, read on the forward strand.
TCGCAGGAAGAAATCCGCAAAGAAGTCATTGCTTTACAGGATATGGGGCACAAGCGGTTGGCACTGGAAACCGGGGAAGACCCTGTGCATTCTCCGATTGAGTACGTTTTGGAAAGTATCAAAACCATTTATTCCATTCATCATAAAAATGGGGCTATCCGTAGAGTCAATGTCAATATTGCGGCTACTTCAGTGGAAAACTACGAAAAACTGAGAGATGCCGGTATCGGGACATATATTTTATTCCAGGAAACCTATCATCAGCCAACTTACGAAGCTTTGCACCCGACCGGGCCAAAGCATAACTATGAATATCATACTGAGGCCATGGACAGAGCGATGTTGGGAGGGATTGATGATGTGGGCATTGGTGTCCTATTTGGACTCTATGAATATCGCTATGATTTTGTCGGTATGCTGATGCATGCAGAGCATTTGGAGGCCAGATTCGGTGTGGGGCCGCATACCATCAGTGTTCCTAGGATTCGTCCGGCAGATGATATTGATGTCAGCGAATTTCCCAATGCCATTGTAGACAGTCTGTTTAAGAAAATTGTCGCTCTCTTGCGGATTTTTGCTCCTTATGCAGGAATCATTGTATCGACAAGAGAATCGGAAAGCAGTAGAGCGGATGTTTTGGAAATCGGAGTTTCGCAAATCAGCGGTGCCTCTTCCACCAGTGTGGGCGGCTATGTGGAGCCGGAAAAAGAAGAGGACAATTCGGCTCAGTTTGATACCAGTGACAAAAGAACTTTAGACGAAGTCATTTATTGGCTTTTAAAGCTTGGCTATGTACCGAGTTTTTGTACGGCTTGCTACCGGGAAGGCAGAACCGGTGACCGTTTCATGCGCTTAGCAAAATCCGGACAAATCCGCAATGTTTGTCAACCGAATTCCTTGATGACTTTGAAAGAATATTTGCTGGATTATGCATCTCCGCAAACCAAAGAAATTGGGGAAAGAGTGATAATAGAGGAGATGCAGGACATCAAGAGTGAAGCGGCTCGAAAAAAGGCACAGAAGTATCTTGACCAATTAGAGCATGGTAGCCGAGATTTTCGTTTTTAGGGAGGAAATATGCAAAATACACCACAAGCAAATCGAATTCATATAGCGATTTTCGGTAGGGCCAATGCAGGAAAGTCCACTTTGCTGAACGCCATTACAGGGCAAAATACGGCTTTGACTTCTCCCGAAAGGGGTACGACCACCGATCCTGTCTATAAGGCCATGGAAATCGCACCGCTGGGAGCCTGTTTATTGATTGATACGGCAGGGATTGACGATGACACGGTACTGGGAGAGAAAAGAATCGAAAGAACCAGAAAGATTATGGATAAGACGGATATTGCTTTGCTTTTGCTGCGAGAAGAAAACCTGATTCCGGAAAAAGAATGGATGAAAGAACTGAAAAACCGCAAAATCCCTATTATCTATGTGATTAATCAGGATGGAAGTCTTGAAAAGAAGGAAGTCGAGGCGATGGAGCAGAGATTGACAAGGGAGGAAAAAGAAACGGCGGTTGTGGTAAATGCCTTGACGGGAGAGGGATTGGAAACCTTATATATCCAATTGGAAAAAAAATATGCGGATTTGGAGCAGGAAAGCTCTATATGCGGACATTTGGTCGAGGCCGGTGACAATGTTCTTCTGGTCATGCCTCAGGATATTCAGGCTCCCAAGGGAAGATTGATTTTGCCGCAAGTACAAACGATTCGGGAGTTGCTGGACAGGAACTGTTTTGTGCATTGCACCGGAGCGGAGAATTTTATCTATGCAATCAGGCAATTGGCAAAACCGCCGAAATTGATTATCACCGATTCTCAGTTGTTTGCTCAGGTAGCAAAGGAAAAACCGGAAGAAAGTTTGCTGACTTCTTTTTCGGTGCTGTTTTCCAGATATAAGGGAGATATTGAGGAGTTTCTGGCCGGGGCAAAATGTTTGAAGAATTTAAAGGCAAAATCACGAATTCTAATTGCGGAGGCCTGCACGCATAAACCTTTGGAAGAGGATATCGGCAGAGTCAAGTTGCCGAGGCTGCTGCGAAATAAATTCGGCGAAAAACTCAAGATTGAGATTGTTTCCGGAGCAGAGTATCCGGAAGATTTGAGTCAATATGATTTGATTATTCATTGCGGAGCCTGTATGTTTAATCGTCGGCATGTTTTAAGCCGGCTGGCAAGGGCAAAAGAACAGGAGATTCCTATTACCAATTATGGTGTGGCGATTGCGGCACTCACAGGAATATTGGAAGATGTTGTATATTGATAAGTTTTTTTTGATTCTTTAAAAATTTCCGGAAATAGTAAAAAATAAGAATAAATATCAGCCGGAAATTAAAAAAATAACGACTTTTCCATAAATACATTGCGCCAACGCATTGACCATTTACGAAAATCTTAAGTTTTACAGCAAAATCAGACAAAAACCCCCCTCTAACCTTGTGATTGG
>JAUMXK010000012.1:0-33743 GCA_030535295.1 Eubacteriales bacterium
ACAAAAACCTTTTTGCTCTTTGCAAATCATTTTAATGATTTGCCTGATATAAACAAAAACCTTTTTGCTCTTTGCAAATCATTTTAATTACTTTTTGTGAAAATACTGATATATCTCCCTTTTTCCCATGGCCCTGTCTTTGGCCATTTGCTTTAAAATTTGTTTCTCCTCCCAACCCTGATTGGCATAAAAACTGTGATGTTCCTCCATGGTCATCTCTTCCCATTGTCTCTTTTCTTCCTGTTGCAGCTCCACACGGCTTTTTCCTTCTAAAATCAAGACATATTCGCCCTTCGGTTCATTTTCCGAATAGTAGGCAACCGCTTCTGCCAAGGTGAAAAAAAGTACCTCTTCATATCGTTTGGTCAATTCCCTGGCCAAACTGACTTTCCTCGAATCTCCGAAAACTTCCTGCAAGACGGCCAATGTTTTTCGCAGACGATGGGGTGCTTCGTAAAGTACAACGGTATAGGGTAAATCCCAAATCTCTCGCAACTTATTGTCTCTTTCTTTTTTCTCCCCGGGTAAAAATCCCAAAAATAAAAATTCCTGCAAAGCCTGTCCCGATAAGACCAATCCGCTAATCAAGGCAGTCGGTCCGGGAACGGTAGTAATCGAAATCCCTCTTTCCATACAGGCTACTGCCAGCTCTTGGCCCGGATCGGATATCCCTGGCATACCGGCATCCGTTACCAGAGCAATGGATTTGCCTTCTTGCAAAAGAGACAACAAATATTCCTGTTTTTCCCGTTTATTGTGCTCATGATAACTGGTTAATTTGTTTTTTATCTCATAATATTGCAATAACTTCTGCGTTTGTCTGGTGTCTTCCGCTGCAATCAAATCCACTTCTTTCAGAATACGAAGACAGCGCAGACTGACATCTTCCAGATTTCCGATGGGTGTTCCCGTCAAATATAGCGTTCCACTCATATCTACTCCTTTAAGCTTTTCTTTCTCTTTTACAGAGTTTTGAAAATCTGTGTGCAAAAAGCAATCGCCATTATTTCTAATAGCGATAGATTTCAAAAACTTCCGGTGTATATCTGCCATCCTCCTTGTATATCACCAAGGTCGGCTCGATTCTCAAATATGCCTTGGCTCCACGAATCGCTTCAATCAAAAACAAATTCGGCTCTTCATTCGCTTTGGCCTGTACCAGTCGGAGCCTTTTCGGCTCCAAGTGATATTTGCGCAGCAATTCCATAACCTCCGGCAGACGATTGGGCCTATGAACCATGCAAAAACTCCCCTGTGGCTTTAGAACTTGCGCCGTTTTGGCAATAATCGTTTCCAAATCACAAGTTATTTCATGGCGGGCAATCGCCTTGTCTTCCTGAGTCGGTATCAATCCGCTATTCATATAAGGTGGATTCATTGTTACCCTGTCAAAATAAGAAGGCGGAAAAATCTTCTCTAATTCCCGTAAATCACCCTGTATTATTTCGATTCGTTGCTCCAATTGATTGTATCGCACCGAACGATTGGCCATTTCCGCATATTTTTCCTGAATTTCCAATGCCTGATACGTCGTCTCGGGATAATATGCCGCCATTAAAATGGGGATAATTCCCGTACCCGTTCCCAGGTCCAAGATTTTTTCCTCCATTTTCGCTTGGGCAAAATGAACCAGCAATACGGCATCCAGTCCAAAGCAAAAACCCTTGGGATCTTGTATCAGGAAATATCCCTTAATATTTAAATCATCTAATCTTTCTTCCGGCTTTACTAAATTCATCATTTTTTCGCCTGTGGTTTACGCTTTTCTTTTTTTTCCACATTGTCTACCAGTTTTTCCAATTGTTTTTCTTCTTCTTTGCTTATTTTTTCGGCTTTACTGTCTTTCTTTGCCGGAGCAATTCTCTCCAACTCACTGACAGCATATTCTACAATTTCTACATCTTCTCCGTCACGGATAATCACCTTTACTCTTTGGCGCAAAATATTGACATATTGCACTTCTCCGGTCACTCCTGTAGGAGTTTTGACGGTTTCCCCCACCTTTGGAGAAATCTTATTCAATTCTTCATAGGTGGACTGCTCGTATTGCAGACAGCATAATAATCTTCCGCAAATGCCGGAAATCTTACTTGGACTGAGTGACAGATTTTGGTCTTTTGCCATTTTAATCGAAACCGGATGGAAATTGCTGAGAAAATTGCCGCAACAAAGCGGTCTGCCGCAACCGCCAATACTCGGAATCATTTTGGTTTCATCTCTGACACCGATTTGCCTAAGCTCAATTCGGGTTCGGAAAATCATCGCCAAATCCTTGACCAATTCCCTGAAGTCCACTCTATCATCCGAGGTAAAGTAAAACAGTAATTTATTGCAATCAAAAGTATATTCCGAATCGACCAGTTTCATTTGCAAATCTCTTTGCACAATTTTTTCCTTACATATCCGAAAGGCTTCCTTACTCTTTTCCAGATTTTCCTGATAAATTCTGTCATCTTCTTCGGTAGCACAACGAATAACCGGTTTTAGCGGTTGTACCGCCTCCTCTTCCGATATTTCCTTGTCCGCATAAACTACATGACCGTATTCAATTCCTCTGGATGTTTCTACAATTACATTCTTACAATTTGTATAGTCTAAGCCGTTGCTTTCAAAATAATAAATCTTGCCCGCTTTGCGAAAGCGAACTCCCACTACCTTTATCATCATTTCTCCTTGTCTTTAAAACAGGAATAAATTCCATATAATTAAATTTTTATTTACATTTGACACCAATTGTTTCTTGGCTGTCAAGATATTTTGCGAAAGTTTAAAATATCTCTGCTCATTTCCTTCCGTAAAAACCGGCTGATTTTGAAACTCCATACCGCAAAATTGACTTTTACGCAGTCTTTCTCTCAATAAAATTTGAAGAATATTCAGTGCTTGCTGCAAATTATCTTCATACTTTTCTAAAAGTCCGACTTGATTCATTATATCATAATCTTGCCTTTTTACAAACTGTTCTAGTAAATTTTCTAAATCCTTTTTCATTTCCTGAAAAGATTCCGATTCGGTTAATTGCAAAAGTTTCCCTATATTCCCTTCCGCATAGGGAATCAAATCTCTTTTTTCCGCTTGACCCCTTCTCTCCAAAAACTCTTCCATTTCTTTCGGGGAAAGCCTTCCCATACGCAGCAACACGCAACGTGATAAAATAGTTTCCAGCAGTCTTTCCTTATTGGTTGTCATCAAAAAAAACAGGGCATAGGACGGTGGATTTTCTATGGTTTTCAGCAGTACATTCTGAGCTGCTACCGACATTGTTTCGGCTTGAGCAATCAAATAAATCTTATACTCGCTTTGATAAGGGCGGATATTGACATCATCCAATACCATCTCCCTGATGTCATCAACTCCATAACCTGTTTTCTTGCTGGGAGTCACCTCAATCACATCGGGATGATTGCCGCTTTGAAATTGCACACAAGCCCGGCACTTCCCGCAAATATCATCTCCTTGTTTCTCCGGACAAAGCAAATAATTGGCAATGGCCTCTACTAAGGTTTTTTTGCCCATTCCTTCTTCGCCTTCCATAACATAGGCATGCGACAGGCGATTTGCTTTTAGTGCCTTTAGAAAATATTCCAGAATTGCTTTTTGTCCGATTACCTTTGACAGTTTCATTATCTACTCCCTTTCCCATGCTGTTTTTATGTTCTGTGCTGTTTCCTATATATCCATGTATCTCCTAAAGGATACTCTTCTGTATCGAAAAAAAGCGGTTCCTTTATCGGGAATCGCTTTTCCTGCTCCATCAGTAAATCTTCCTCATGCATGGATTGGCTCTAAACAACCATATCCAGCAGCAAACCTCGTATTTCATCCACTCTGGATAAAATCTCTATGCTGTTTTTTTCTTCTTTCATCAACTCTTGTGCCAAATCATCCAACTCTTTATCCACCAGTTTTACCAAGCCATAAACTCTATGCCTGCCTCTGCGATCCAAAAAGTTTTCTCTGGAAAATTGATGTGAATTGTTCACCACTTCATTCACAAAATCCTTTATCATTTCACGATATCGCTTCATATCTTTGATATCCATGTGACGACAGATTTTCTCTCCCTGCTCAATGATGTCCGTCATCATTTTTTGCAAGCGACCGTACAATTCACTATTCTCCAATTTGGAAGACAGTACAAACTTAAACTCGTTGTTGACCGAATTTTCCTTTATCAATACATTGCCTACTGACTTAATCGGCTCCGTGCGCTCTACTTTCATATCCTTCTCCTATTTTTCAAGTCAGTTTCAGCTCTTTTTTTACTCTTTCCCATATTTGATCGTGAACTTCTTCCGGACTACCGTCTGCCTGAATAATTAGCTTTGGAAACTTATACTCTTCGGCAACTTTGCGGAAACCGTTATTTACTCTTTGATGAAAAGAGTCCGACTCTGACTCTAAGCGGTCCAACTCTTTTTGTCGAATCTTTCTTTGTAAGGCAGTGTTTTCTCCTACAAATAAAAATATTGTCAAGTCCGGCATTCTGCCTTTGATTGCAAAATCATTGATTTGCTTGACTGCATCCATTCCCAGATTGCGAGCAATTCCCTGATATACATAAGAAGAAACAACATATCTATCCGATATTACAATCTCTCCTCGTGCAAGAGAAGGATTTATCACTTCACTGACATGTTGTGCCCGACTGGCCGCATACAACAAGGCTTCCGTTTCCGCTGCCATTTCCTTATTTTCCGGAGATAATACAATTTCACGAAGCATTTCCCCGATTGGCGTGCCTCCCGGCTCTCTGGTGATTCGGATTTTCTTCTCCGCCGCAAGCAGCTTTTCTTTGAGCAATGCTATTTGGGTTGACTTTCCTGAGCCGTCCATTCCCTCTATTACAATAAACATTTTTCTACCTCATTAATTCAGAATAATCATTTTTTCCGACCATTCGACTGCCTTAAAATATATCTCTGACAGATTGTACTCCTCATGTTTTTTGACTTCTTCATTTTCAAAATCGCCTCTTTCATAAGCCAAAAGCGCCTTAAAATCATCCAAATACGGGCTGCCTTTCTTCATCAGTAAAGTGTTGATAATATTGTCGCTAACCGGCAGTTCCTTGACAATCTCGTCCATCGTTCTGCCCAGAATGACATCCATGATTGACAGTACACCCACCAACATCATTTCATTTTTATCTTTGACAGGGTAATTGGCCTTATTCACACTTTTTTCTCTCAGCTCTTCATTTTTTTCGCCCAAAAGCTCAAAAAACTTTGCTCTTTGCATACTGATTTTAATCAACTCTTTCGGCTGATCCTGAGCCAATTTTTGTACCATAATCAAAGTAAACCATTTCCTTAAAGTATCGACACCCAGTAGCGCCAAAGCCTGTAGCACCGAGGAGATGCGATAGGATTTGGTAAAGTTGGCATTGACCAAACGTAATAATTTATAGGCTGTAATAGGCTCTCTTTCAATAATCAAAGCAATCTTTTTAAAGTCCGGAACCTTAGAAGACATTTCCTTTAAGATGGCAATATCCTGTGGACTGATATAGCGAATGGTTTTGGATTTCATTAGACTCGGCTTGCTGAAGAAATAACCTTGGAAATAATCAAAGCCCAATTCCTTGGCCCATTCAAACACTTCCTGACTTTCAATTTTCTCCGCCAGCAAAATTTTACCCATTTGCCGCATTTGACGATAGGTTTCTTCAATTTCCTGCTTGGTATTTTGCATAAAATCTACCTTTATAATATCCACCAAGCGAATCATCTCCGTATATTTATAGCGAACGGTATAATCATCCAGTGCCAAAGTGTAATGCTTTTTTTTCAGCTCTCTCAAAGCTTCAAAGAGGGCCTCATCCGGTTGAATGGTTTCCAATAATTCAACTACCACTTTTCTGGCATCCAGTAAGGCCGGCATTTCCTTCATAATCAGTTTTTGATCAAAATTGATAAATGCCCGATTTTTCCCAATCAGTCGATCCATACCAAAAGAAAAATAGCTGTTCACCAAAAGTTCCGATGTCGCTTGTTCATCGGAAATGGATGGATCAAATGCATTTGTTTCTGAATTGCGATACAGCAATTCATACCCATAAATATTATTTTCACGATCGAATATTGGTTGCCTTGCAACAAAAATTTCCATAATTTCCTCGTTTTCTTTTCTGCCGTTAATTTCAGCACCTTTATTCTAAAATAAGTATATCTAAATGATTTGCCTGACATATACAAAAGGCTTTTTCCTCTTTGCAAATCATCTTAATGACATTCCTCATATAATCCTAAGCTTATTAGCCTTACGCAAGTCATCTTACTTATTTTATATTATAATTGACAATACAAAAAAAGCAATACTTTTTTGCAATCGACATTTTCATTGTCTTTTTATTTTCTTATTTTTCGGCTTCGCATATTTCTGCTTTCCATTGTTTTTATCGACAACACTTGACAGAATTTATATTCTTTAGTAGTATTAAAAATATTTAAATTTATAACAATTTTTTGTAAGTCTGCTCAATATTGAGAAAGGAAATACTATGGATGCAATATTACACAATTTCTTTCAGAGTCAATCTCTGATTGTCCTCTTAATTATCATTTTAGTTTCGTTTTATACGCTCAGCAAAGGGGCTGATATTCTGGTTGACCAGGCCGTCAGCTTGTCCATTCGCTGGGGAATCCCGAAAATGGTAATCGGCGCCACTGTCGTCAGCTTGGGAACCACTTTACCGGAAGCCACCGTATCTGTTTTGGCTGCGGTAAACGGCAATCCGGATATGGCTCTTGGCAATGCCATCGGCTCAATTATTTGTGATACCGGCTTGATTATCGGTATTGCGGCTTTAATCGGCACGCTGCCGGTAGATAGAAAAACTATCAATCGCCAAGGTTGGGTACAAATTGCTGCCGGAATCTTACTGGCTCTCATCGCCCTTCCATTTTTCAAACCCGGTGTCGGCGGTCACATTCCTCAATGGGTAGGATTTATTTTCTTGATTTTGCTGGGCGTTTACCTGTTTTTTACCATGAAATGGTCTATGACCTCCGGTATGGACGAGGGGGCTCTGCTCAGTGAAGAGAAATCTCCCCTTTATTTGCAGCTTGTTAAATTGGTTTTCGGTATTGCACTCGTCATTCTTTCTTCCAAAGTTTTAATCGGAAGTGTGGAAGTAACTGCGGTTCGAATCGGTATACCGCAAGCCATCATTGCAGCGACTTTGGTTGCTTTCGGAACCAGCTTACCGGAACTGATGACGGCCATCGCCTCTGTACGCAAGGGACACGGAGAACTGGCAGTCGGTAATATTATCGGTGCGGATATTTTAAATGTATTATTTGTAGTCGGTGCCTCCGCTTCAGCAACTTCTGCCGGTCTGTCTGTTCCGATTCATTTCTACTACATTCAAATTCCAACTATGATTATCATTTTGGTACTGTTTCGTTACTTCTGTAAAAACGCCAAAAATGATATTATCAACAAATTGGAAGGCGGCTTGTTACTCGGATTTTACACGATTTATCTGATACTCAATTTTACGGTTAAGTTTTAATGTTAATTGAAAAAGAGTCCAAAGTTTTTATGCTTAGGACTCTTTTTTCTTTGCATTGTTTAGAACTGTGAAGCCAGCATTTCCTCTCCCACAAACGAGCCGATACACTGCCCCTTAAAACAAGCTGATTTGGTTGGTATCCGGTAAATCTCCCAGAATATCGTTTTCCTTCAGCAGATCTACCAAGGTTTTGGATAATTTAGTACGGCTGACCAAATCTTCTACGGACAGAAACTCTGAATCTTTTCTGGCTTCTACAATGGAAAGAGCCGCTTTTTCTCCCATGCCGTTCAGACTGCAAAAACTTGGCAGGATTTTTCCATCCACAATTTTAAACCGAGTAGCTTCTGACTGATACAGGTCAATCTTATGGAAAGAAAAACCTCGAGCATACATTTCACGGGCAATTCGGATTTCCTTGTCCATATCCATCTCTTTCTTGCTAAGCTTTTCTCTCTCACTTCTTTCTTTCAACTCCTGTACCGCTTCTTCCAAAACATCCCGTCCTCTGGCCATGATAACATAGTCAAAATTGGAAGCACGAATACTAAAATATGCCGTATAATATTCCAACGGATAATATACCTTAAAGTAAGCAATCCGAAAGGCCATCATGACATAAGCAGCCGCATGAGCTTTAGGGAACATATACTTGATTCTGCGGCACGACTCAATATACCACTCCGGTACATTGGCAGCCTGCATCGCCTCCACCCATTCATTTCTCAGACCCTTGCCTTTACGCACCGATTCCATGATGTTGAAGGATAGGCCTTTTTCCATGCCTTGATTGATAAGATAGGACATAATGCCGTCCCGTGTCGAAATTACTGTATTAATGGTTGCCAAGCCTTTTTGAATCATTTCCTGACCGTTGTTGGTCCATACATCCGTACCGTGTGAAAGACCGGAAATCCGAATCAAATCGGAAAAGGCTTTCGGCTTGGTTTCTTTGAGCATCTGGATAACAAAGTCCGTTCCGAACTCCGGCACTCCCAGAGAGCCCATTTCAATTCCCCCAATATCGGCCGGTGTCACGCCCAAGGCTTCCGTTGATTGAAAGAGCGACATGACCTTCTGCTCATCCAACGGAATGGTTTTGGCATCCACTCCGGTCAAATCTTCCAAAAAGCGAATCATCGTCGGGTCGTCATGACCGAGAATATCAAGTTTTAACAGGTTGTGGTCAATACTGTGGTAGTCAAAGTGCGTCGTAATAATGGTGCTGTTTCTATCATTGGCCGGCTTTTGAATCGGAGTAAATTTGTAAATTTCCTGATCTTTCGGTACAACAATGATTCCGCCCGGATGCTGACCGGTCGTTCTGCGCACGCCGACACAACCCTGCACATAGCGATTGATATCTCCTTCGGAAAGCTCGATATTGCGCTCCTCAAAATAGTTCTTGACAAAGCCATAAGCCGTCTTATCTGCCAAAGTGCCAATCGTTCCGGCCCGGAAGACGAATTCTTTGCCGAAAATGACTTCTGTATATTCATGAGCACAGCTTTGATACTCTCCGGAGAAGTTCAAGTCGATATCCGGCTCCTTATCCCCATAAAAGCCTAAAAAGGTTTCAAACGGAATATCATGACCGTCTTTATTTAATTTCGCACCGCATTTCGGACAATTTCTATCCGGCAAATCCGCCCCGGACATTGCCGGATCAAGCTCTAGTTCCGGTGGCGAAAAATCAGAATACTTGCAGGTAGGGCAGACATAGTGGGCCGTCAACGGATTCACTTCGGTAATGCCGGACATCGTGGCCGCAAAAGAAGACCCCACCGAACCTCTCGAGCCTACCAGATAGCCATCATCATTGGATTTTTTTACCAACTTTTGCGCAATGATATACATCACCGAAAAACCATTATTGATAATGGAATTCAATTCTCTACTCAGTCTTTCTTCTACTATTTCCGGCAAAGGATTTCCATAGATTTCATGCGCTCTTTGGTAGCACATCTCTTTCAACTCATTTTCAGAATTGGCAATTACCGGCGCATACTTATCTCTTTCTACCGGCTCAATCACATCCAGAGAATCTGCAATTTCCTTTGGAGCGGTCAATATCATTTCTCTTGCTGCGGCATCTTCAAAATAGGAAAATGCCTGAAACATTTCTTTGGTGGTACGAAAATAGCAATAGTCCGGTCTATCGGCATTGCGCACGGTTTTCTTACCGACCAGTAAAATTCGGCGCAAAATTTCATCTTCAGGATTGAGAATCTTAGCCGCCGAGCTGGCCACCACCTTCTTATCCAGTGCCTTTACATACTGATATAACTCCATTTGTAAAGAAGCCAGCACCGTATCTTGCTCAATGACATCCTTATCGACATAGGCTCTAGCCACTTCAATAGGATAAAGCTCAAAATAATCATAAAAACCGGAAAGCCGCTCAATCAATTCCTCACATCTGCCTTCTACAAAGGCTTGATAAAAGTCATTATTTCCCCCGGTCGCTCCAATTATCAGGCCATCTCTCATCGTGCGGAGATAGGACTTTTTCAATCTCGGCACTCCGGCAAAGGTATTGATATGTGATTCCGAAACCATCTTGTAGAGGTTGAGCAGTCCCTGTCTGGTCTTGGTCAAAATCATAATTTGAGTCGGTCTTTGTTTTTCCCAATTAATCGGGTTGGCCTCACCCCATTTGACCAAATCGGATAAATTCTCAATGCCTTTTTCTTTCAGGCTTTCAAACATTTTCAATAAGATTCCGGCAGTCGCTTCGGCATCATAAACCGCTCTATGGTGTTGACTGAGATTGATATCCAACTCCTTACACAAATAGTCCAATCCATAGCGTTTGAAATCCGGATAAAGATGTCTGGCAATCTCCAGTGTATCCATATAGGTAAAATCAGTCGGTAAATCAATTTTTTGGCAAAGCTTTTTGATAAAGCTGATGTCAAAGTCCGAGTTATGGGCCACTAAAACCGAACCTTTGCAAAATTCCATAAATTCCGGCAATACGGTTTCCATTGTAGGTGCTGTTTTGACCATTTCATCGGTGATATGTGTCAATTCCTGGATTTTTCTCGGAATCGGCCGATTCGGATTGATAAATTGCGAGAAACGCTCGGTAATCATTCCATTTTCAATCTTGACCGCACCGATTTCCGTCAATGTATCACAAGACGTAACCAGTCCGGTGGTTTCAATATCAAAGACCACATAGCTGTCAGACAAACTTTGTCCCTTTTCAAACCAGACAATCGGCCTTTCGTCATCAACCATAAAGGCTGTCATACCGTAAATTATCTTCATCGGCGGTATGACTTCTTTTTGAAACTCTTCGTCCTTATCTGTTCCGTTTTCTTTCGCCCTTTCTTCTGCACGTTTCATGGCGGCATTTTTCCTATCTCCCATGACACCTTTCCATGCAGAAAAGGCATCCGGAAAAGCTTGCACTACTGCAGTATCGGTCACCGCAACGGCAGGATGTCCCCATTTCGCCGCCTGCTTGATTAGAGTTTTGACCGGAATGACTCCATCCATATCACTCATTTGTGTATGACAATGCAGCTCTATTCTCTTTTCTTCGGCATCATCGACTCTTTCCGCTTTGATACTTTCCGGCAGCGGCTGAATGGTTTGAATGGTAAAAATCATTTCTTTATCGTATTTATTGTATTCATATTTTCCAAAGACTCTCAGAGCCTTGGCAGCTTTTAAATCTGAAATCAATTGATTGGCAGCTTCCTTATCCTCCGCAAAAAGCTTGGCACAAACCGTCTTCTTGTAATCGGTCAAAAAAAGCTTGAACATCTTTTTGCCGCTAGCCAAATCTCTGACATCGACACTGCCGACAATTTCTACATCCAGGTTATAATATAACTTTTCATCCGACAAATCACTGACCGGAGTAATCTCGCCTTTGATTTCCTTCTTTCCGAAAATGATTCCCTCCGGTTTTTCGATTTCTTTTTTCAAAGGTGCTGTAACGATTTCTGTTTCATCTACAGCCGGCTGCAGCATCATCTTACTTTCCAGGTCCCTATTTTGAATAAATTCTTGTAGGATTTGATTCTTTTCGTCTTTCTTTTGAAAATATATCTCCACTGCCAAGCGTAATTTTGCTTCAAATATTTCTTTGATTTTTTCTTCGGGATTGAGCGGCATCATATATTCATAGCCTACCGCCGGTACCCGGTAAGAAATGGTATTGCCCTCCACTTTTACTTCTGACATTCTAAGGGCATTGGAAATGAAAGGATTCCACTTCCCCAGATGATAAAATAAAATATCGCTAAATAGCGGGTAGACCTGCTCCAAATTCTTTTGCAGGTCATAAAATTCATGGATTCTCGTTTTATAGCGTAGATGTGCCGATATTCTCTTCTCCAAGTCTTGTACTTCTTCCGGATGTGCCATCTTTACCAGCTTTAATTCAATATCCAGATATTCGTTTTTCTTATCAAAAACAATACGAGAAACTTCTGCTTCTGCAAAAATTTCTCGCAAAGTATCTGAAAAGTTAAATTCCATAAAGGTGTCCATAAGTTTTTTCGTCATTGGAAGCCCTCTTTCTGAATCTTTACAGTGATTCTTTTCAGTTTTGTTCTTTTCTGCGGAAGATTACTTTTCTATCATATTAGCATTTATCTTCCGCTCCCGTATCCTCTCCGAAAATCATTCTCGGCTCTTACTTTTTATTCCGCCTTTTAATCACTCCTAAAACCTTTTTTCAGGCAGAAACAGAGCGAAAAAGACTGCACAAAAGCAAAGCAGGAAACAATCTCAATTAGGCAAATAATTTTATAATATCCGAGCCGAAAATAACAGCCATGAGCAACATCAATAAGACAAAGCCTGCCAAATGGATGTATCCTTCTTTTTTCGGGTCAATCGGCTTTCCTCGAATTCCTTCATATGCCAGGAATACCAAGCGACCGCCATCCAAAGCCGGAATCGGCAATAAGTTCATCACACCCAGATTGGCACTCAAAAGTACTACTTGGCCGCTGAAAATCGCTAGGAATTGAAGCAAGGTCAAACCGCCGGTATATCCCTTGCTCATAGCATTGACTATGCCTACCGGACCGGAAAGCATCTTGAGTGAAACTTTACCGGTAATCAAAGCAAATAAACTATAGTATGTGTTACGAATCATGCTGATAAACTTTAGTCCCGCATAATAAAAAACTTCTCCGACATTTGGAGTTTTTTGCTTATAGTTGATACCAATCATATACATGGTTTGCTTTTCTCTTTGTACTTGCTTTGGTGTCACTTCAAAAGTCATTACTTTACCACTGCGATCAACCTTGATTGTAATCGGATTGGCACCTTCCACAGCAATATAGGTAGACGCTTCAATCGGGTCTAACACAGAATGACCGTTGATACTGAGAATCTTGTCTCCTTCACGCAAACCGGCCTGATAAGCCGGATATTCCGGATCAGCAAGATTGATAGTCGTGGTGGTAACTACTCCGGATGCCGCAATCAAAACAACAGCAAATATAAATGCCAAAATAAAATTGAATACCGGCCCCGCCAAAACAGCCAGAATTCTGGCTTTAAGCGGTCTATTATTGAAAGCTCTTGGGTCGCTTTCCACATTGACGGTTTCTCCGTCCTTTTCTGCACTCATACCGCCCCCGGCAGCATCTTCTCCCAACATGGCACAGAAACCGCCAATCGGAAGAATACGAATACTATACACCGTATCTCCCTTTTTCACACTCCATAACTTTGGTCCCATACCGATGGCAAATTCTTCCACTCCGATTCCGTTCATTCTAGCCAGCAAAAAATGCCCTAATTCATGAATAAACACAATAAAACTAAATACTAAAAAGGCAATTAGTATGCCCACTCCTTGACTCATGTTGTACTCCTTTTTTCAACTAACTTAAATGATATAGCAGCAACATAAAATAATATACAAATGGTGCTACAAAAATAATACTGTCCATTCTATCCAAAATTCCGCCATGTCCTGGCATAATTGTACCGAAATCCTTTATTTTAGTTTCCCTTTTTATGGCTGAACCGACAAGGTCACCAATTTGTGAAAACAGAGAGCCCAAAATACCCAAAACTGCCAGACTGAAATAGGCAAGTTTCGGTAAATTCAAATATCCGCGTGACTCCAAAAAGACACCATATAAAAGGCAAATTACCATACTTCCCAAGATGCCTCCGATTGCACCTTCAATCGTTTTTTTCGGACTTAAAATCGGTGCCAGTTTATGCTTGCCAAGTGTCACCCCTGCAAAATAAGCAAAGGTATCACTGCCAAAAGCAATCAGCAAAACTAGCCAAACCAATACCTTACCATGTGCCAACTCCTGACGAATCAACAGAATATGCAGCAGCATATATGGGATGTATAAAAAACCCACTACATTGATAAAGACCTGGCGAAGTTCCACTTTAGGATAAACCAACACATAAACCGCCAATTCCGTCATCAATACAAAGCCGACAATGGTCTTTGCGGCATCCCTGACTCCCATGTAAAACATAGTAATATATATCAAGGTACCGAGCATTGTCATGAAACATAAGAGCTTGTTTTTCTGATAGCCGAATGCCCGATTAAATTCAAAAATACCGATACAGGCTGCTAATGTTGCCAAAATATATAAATAAATTCCGCCGAAATAAATGGCCGAAACAACAATGGGTAAGGCTACAATAGCGGATAGCACTCTCTGCTTCATTTTCTATTCTCCTCCAAACCGACGATTTCTTGCTCGATAATAGTCAATGGCTTTTTCCAATTCGCTCTCATTAAAATCCGGCCAGAATCCATCTGTAATATAGATTTCTGAATAGGCAATCTGCCACAGCAGATAGTTACTGATTCTGGTTTCTCCACCGGTTCGAATCAATAGTTCCGGTTCCGGCATTTCCTTGGTATCTAAATAACTTTCAAAAACTTGTTCATCAATTTGAGTGATGTCCATTTGTCCTTTACGAACGGCTTCTGCAATAGCGCGAGTTGCTCTTACGATTTCATCTTTTCCGCCGTAATTGAGTGCTATCGTCAAATTCAAACCGGTAAAGTCCTTCGTTGCTTTTTCCAGTTCCTCCACCTGACGGCAAATATCTTCGGCCAGGCCACTGCGATTACCAATTACCCTCACTCGCATATTATTTTCACAGGCCTCTTCAATGCTGTTTTTTAAGAACTTTCGAGCCAAATCCATGATATATTTCACTTCCGATTCGGAGCGCTTCCAATTTTCTGTGGAAAACGCATATACGGTCAGGTATTTAATTCCCCTGTCCCACACCAAACGGCTGATTTCTCTTAATTTATCCGCTCCCTTTTGATGACCGAACATGGTAGGAAGCATCCTTTGTCTTGCCCAACGTCTGTTCCCGTCCATAATAATTGCAATATGCTGTATTTCATTCATATCTACACCTTTGTTTTAAACTCTAAATTGCCGGGTGTTGGTAACAACCGGCAAATCGGGAAACGGAGTTTCGCCTAAGCGAAACTCCTTCCTTCTTTTTATTAGACAGTCATAATTTCTTTGGTTTTTTCTTCCACAATTTTATCAATGTCCTTGATGCATTTGTCGGTAACTTCCTGCATCTCAGTTTCCAAATCTTTCAAATCATCTTCGGTGATTAACTTATCTTGCTCTTGCTTCTTGAAGTCTTGCATGGCATCACGACGGATATTTCTAACTGCTACCTTGCCTTCTTCTCCCAGATGTTTGACCTTTTTGGTCAATTCTTTTCTTTTTTCTTCAGTCAATTCCGGAAATACCAAGCGAATTACTTTACCGTCACTGGATGGGGTGATGCCGATATCGGACATATTGATTGCTTTTTCAATGGCTTTGATAACACTGGCATCCCAAGGTTGGATTTGAATCAATCTGGCTTCCGGAACGGTAATATTTCCGACTTGTTGCAATGGGGTAGCCTGTCCGTAATAATCTACAGTGATTTTATCTAAAATATGGGGATTGGCACGTCCGGCACGAACGGCATTTAATTCATCCTGTAAAACATGAATCGTTTTCTTCATTTTTTCTTGATATACTTTTACTGAATTATCCATAAATTCCTCCTTATAGTATCTATTTAAATGTTTTCTTTATTATTCAGGGATAACTACGGTTCCGTTGTTATTCCCCTTCGCTGCTTCCAAAATTGCATTTTCCGCTCCGAAATGAAAGACTGTCATTGACATCTTATTTTCCAGGCAAAGCTGTGCTGCCGTCATATCCATAACTTTTAGCCCTCTTGCAATCACATCCGATAAGGTAATTTCTTCAAATCGCACCGCATCGGCAAATTGGTTCGGGTCTTTATCATAAATTCCGTCGATGTTCTTGGCAAGAAGGATGGTGTCGGCTTCCATTTGAATTGCTCTGAGTGCCGCTCCGGTATCAGTAGAAAAGTAAGGATGCCCCGTCCCACCTGCAAAAAAGACGACTTTTCCGTCCTGCAAATGTTTCATCATGGCTTCCTTGGAATAAAGCTCGGTAAAAGTACCGACAACAAACGGTGTCATAATAACAGTTTCCAATCCAACCATTCGAAAAACTGCTGCTGCATACTGGCAATTTAAAACGGTTGCCATCATACCGATTTCATCCGCTTTGGAACGGTCCATTCTCTCGCTGCTTCTGCCCCTCCAGAAATTACCGCCACCGGTTACAATTCCTACTTGCAAGCCTTCATCCACCGCAAGCTTTACTTGTCTTGCCACATTCAAAGTGGAAGCTTCGTCAAATTTACCGGTATTGCCTCCTGAAAGTGTTTCTCCACTGAGTTTCAACAGAACTCTCTTATATTTTAGCATAATCCCTCCTTGAGGTAAGTCGTCGAATTAACATCACTTAATCATATCATTTTTTCGCAAATTTTTCAACTGCTTTACTTCTTGAGTTTCCGTAGATTTACCTAGATTTATCCGTTATCCTCCGTTAGCCTCCAAAAGCTACCTGCCGACCGATATTTATCGGAAACTGCTTTCCTTTTTGAAGCAAGCATTTTTGCGGTTGCATTTTACCAATGCAAATGATGTAAATGCCCCTTGGTTTCCAAATCCAAAAAATCATTTTGGCGCAATGCTTCATATACTACAATAGCTACGGAATTCGATAAATTCAGTGAACGATACTGTGCTTCCATGGGAATGCGAATGCAGGTTTCCGGAGAAGTGACCAGTATCTCTTCCGGAATGCCCTTACTTTCTTTGCCGAACATAATGAAACTATCCTTATCAAAAGAAATATCCGTATACTTTTTGACAGCCTTGGTAGTTGCCATGTAGACAACCGGATTCCCGTTTTTTTGCATAAAATCCTCAAAATTCTCATAGACATGAAGATTTAAGTCTTTCCAATAGTCCAGTCCCGCTCTGCGCACCGCCTTTTCCGTAATATCAAATCCCAATGGCTTAATAAGGTGCAGACTGGAACCGGTAGCCACACAGGTCCTGCCAATATTGCCTGTATTATCAGGAATCTCGGGCTCTAACAATACAATATTCATCTTGTCTCCTTTTGCAAAGGAAAGGGCAAACGTCAGCACAATCAACTTTCATTTGCCCAATCTTTTTTATTCCTATTCTTTTATTTCGTTTTTACTACTATTATTTTTTGGTTTTTGCGGTCTTCTTTGTAGAAGAAGCCTTGGAGGCCGTTTTGCCGGTCACCGCCTTTTTACTTGCTGCTTTTTTTGTCGTAGCTGTCTTTGCCTTTGTTTCTTCCGCAGCACCGGAAATCTTTTTGGCATCTTTCAAGTCAAACTGCTCGACAAATTTAGCAATCCTTTCCACTGCTATTTTCAGCTCATCAATGCTATAGGCATAGGAACAACGAATAAAGCCTTCTCCGCAATCTCCGAAGGCGTTCCCCGGAACCACTGCCACCTTTTGTTCTTCCAACAATTTCAGTGCAAATTCCTCACTGGTCAGACCGGTTTCCTGAATCGATGGAAAGATGTAAAAGGCTCCTTCCGGCTCAAAGCAGGAAAGTCCCATATCCCGAAAAGCCTTGACCAAAAATCTTCTTCTTTGATTATAAGCTTCTTTCATTCGGGCAATATCGGCATCCCCATTACGTGCCGCTTCAATGCCCGCATATTGACTAAGAGTCGGCGAGCACATAATGGCATACTGGTGAATTTTTTTGGCAACTCCGGTAATCTCGGCAGGAGCCAAGGTGTATCCGAGCCTCCAACCCGTCATCGCATAGGCCTTGGAAAAGCCGCTAATGACAATCGTTCTTTCTTTCATATTTGGCAAAGCAGCAATCGAAGCATGCTTTCCACTGTATGTCAACTCAGCATAGATTTCATCCGAAATAACATAAAGGTCATGCTCGATTATCACTTTGGCAATTTCTTCCAATTCTTTTTTGGTCATAATTGCGCCGGTCGGATTGTTCGGGAAGGAAATGATAATTCCCTTGGTTTTGGGAGTAATTTTTTCCCGAATTTCATCGGCTGTAATCTTAAAATTATTTTCTTCCTTGGTGGCAATCGGTACAGGAATAGCACCGGTCATAGCTGTGCAAGGCTGATAGCAAACAAAGCAAGGCTCCACCACCAAAAACTCATCACCCGGATTGAGCAGGGCACGGAGCATAATATCCAATCCTTCACTACCACCAACGGTTATCAGACACTCCGTTTCCGAATCATACTCCAGACCGAAACGTCTTTTTTGATATAAGCAAATCTCCTCGCGAAGCTCTGCCAAACCTGCA
This sequence comes from Eubacteriales bacterium, assembly GCA_030535295.1. GTDB lineage: Bacteria > Bacillota > Clostridia > Lachnospirales > Vallitaleaceae > W11650. Next base: position 18,211 of record JAUMXK010000012.1, read on the forward strand.
TTGGCGGTATAAAAAGTATAGCCGTTTTCCAAGGCCGCAATGCCTTCTTCTCGGATATGCCAAGGTGTTTCGAAATCCGGCTCGCCCACACCCAAGCTAATCGCATCTTTCATTTGTAATACAATATCAAAAAACTTTCGTATCCCCGACGGTTTCATATGATATGCTGTTTGATTTAAACTCTTCATTATAGTGTTACCGCCATTCTACCGCCTTTTTCATCCGGCTCGAGGACGGTTCCGTAATCTTTGTATTTTTTCAAAATGAAGTGCGTAGCCGTTGCCGTTACCGACTCAAGCGGTGCCAGGCGTTTGCCGACAAACATTGCCACTTCTTTCATCGTTGAGCCTTCCACAATTACCGTAAAGTCATAGCCGCCGGACATCAGATATACAGAGCGGACCTCGGAAAAACGATAAATTCTTTCTGCAATCTTGTCAAAGCCTTTGCCTCTTTGCGGAGTGACGCTGACCTGAATCAAAGCAGTCACTCTTTCATTGGAAGTCTTATCCCAATTGATTAAAGTGTGATATCCGCAAATTACTTTTTGTTTTTCCAGCTCCGTCATTTGACTGCCGATTTCATTTTCCGATTCCTCCAGCATCTCTGCCAAATCCTTGATACCTCTTCTGGCATCATTTTCCAAAAGATTCAGCAACTCAACCTGTTTTTCCGATTTTTTTGTTTTTCTTGTCGCTTTCTTGGTTTCCATCTTCATCCTCCTACTGTTATCAGCCTTCTAAAGCACCTTATATAATTCATCCCCTTCCGGTGGTAGAATGGATTGTCTTACCCCGGAATAACATAGTATTTTATCATTATTATCTGTAAAATGTCCTATAATCTGAGCAGGAATATCCGCTGCTTTCAAGGCCTCTACGAGTTTCTTGCCATTGGTTGCGACCATCAGCATAGTACCGCTGCTAATCAGTTTATAAGGATTGATATCAAAAAATTCTGTGACTTCCACCGTTTCCTGTAGTATCGGAATCTCATCCATTTGAATCTCCAAGCCCTTTTCCGCTTTTACGGACAGCTCCCACAAAGCCCCCAGGACTCCGCCCTCCGTCACATCGTGCATGGCTTTCAAATCAATATCCTCGGTTTGCATGGCCACTTTCGACTCCGGCAGCACGGAAATAAAGGCCGAAAGAGCTTTGGCTCTTTCGATAAAGTCTTCAGAATAAAGGCGCTTCAACTCCTCCGCTTTAGCTTCCGCCAAAATAGCTGTCCCTTCCAAACCTACATATTTGGTCATTACAATGCTGTCTCCCGGTAGGATTTCTTTTTTCAGCAATGCCTTGTCTTTTTTGATTTTTGCTACACCTGTCATGGAAATCACTGCTCGATTGACGGCATCCGTCACCTCAGTATGTCCACCCAAGATCGCCAGACCATATTGCCCGGCAGTTTGATGTAGCTGGTGAAAAATGCTTTCCAACTTAGTTTCCGGATATTTCGGCGGCAGCAAAATCGTCATCATCAGGCCAATCGGCTCTGCCCCTGCCGCTGCAAGGTCATTTAAGGTAATATGCACTGCCAGATATCCGATATTGTCCTCTGTAGCAGTAATCGGGTCGGATGACAGCAGAAAAATCTCATCCGAATCTATGGCAACGGCTGCACAGTCTTCTCCCAGCATCGGTCCCATCAGAACTTCTTCTCTGCGAATTGCTTTTTGAGAAAAGATTAGACGTTGCAATATTTTTTCCGGCACTTTCCCTGCCTTTAAATAACTTTCTCTCATTGATTTTTCACCAAAATAGTATCCCACACAATTAATGCCATTTCCCCACGGGTAATCTTCTTATCCGGAAGGATGGTGCTGTCCATAGGAATAATCCCCAATTCCTTGCCCTTGGTCAAATAATTTTCCGGCCAGGAAAGCTCAGGATTGATACTTTCCTTTTGCCCCAAGGCATTGACCATGATGGCTACAACTTCCGCATAGGTGATATTGTTTTCCGGCTTAAAGGTATTGTCGGGATATCCTTGTATCATTCCAATTTTATAAGCATTTTGAATATAGTCTTTTCCCCAATGTTTGGCACTGACATCGACAAATTTTTTGCCTTCCGGATAAAGGACCGGATGTTCCGCCAAAACTCTGACCATAATGGTTGCCACCTGTGCTCTGGTGATATTGTTATCCAGCTGCAAAGAGCCGTCACCGGAGCCAATCAGGATTCCCAGAGTCCGTAATTGATTGCCTGCATAGATTTGGGTTGGAGTGGCTGCCCAAAGAGAGCTGGCACTCAGCCAAAATACCAACATGACCGCCACCAATCGAATTGTATACTTCTTCAAATTTTCCTCCTTAAATTTCGGTTCGCCCTTCCAAGGCTCTGGTCAAAGTCATTTCATCCACATATTCCAAGTCACCGCCCACAGGCACTCCATTGGCTATTCTGGTCACTTTGACACCCAACGGTTTGATTAACTTGCTCAAATAAATCGCCGTTGCTTCTCCTTCGACGGTCGAGCCGGTCGCCAGAATGACTTCTTTGACATCCTGACTGCCTAACTTTGCAAATAATTCTTTGGAGCGAATATCACTCGGCCCGATTCCCAGCATAGGGGAAATCACTCCTCCAAGTACATGATATTTGCCTTGAAATCTGCCGGTTTTTTCATACGCCACCAAATCTTTGGTTTCTTCCACTACCATAATGGTATGCGCCTCTCTTTTCCCGGAAGCGCAAATCGGGCAAATCTCACTATCTGTAAGGGTAAAGCATTCCTTACAGTAGTTGGTGTTTTTCTTAGCTTCCACAATGGCTTCCGCAAACTCTTCTGCCTGTTGTTCAGAAAGGGAAACTACATAAAAAGCCAGTCTTCTGGCGCTTTTATAGCCGATTCCCGGAAGCTTCGTAAATTGCTCGATTAGACGAGAAAAATATTTCCCATAATAATCCATTAGAATAAACCTCCCAGACCTCCCGGTAAGTTCAGTCCGCCTGTCAATTTCGACATTTCTTCGTTCATTTCATTTTCCGCCTTGCGTACCGCTTCATTGACCGCTGCTACAATCATATCTTGCAACATTTCCACATCATCCGGATCCACTGCCGATGGCGATAATTCGATAGCTTTCAGTTCTTTTTTGCCATTGACCACTGCTTTAACTGCGCCGCCGCCAACCACTGCATCAAATTCTTTGTTTTCAATTTCTTCCTGCATGGTTTCCATTTGCTTTTGCATTTTTTGTACTTGTTTCATTAAATTTGCTTGGTTACCCGGCATTGCTCCCGGAAATCCGCCTCTTCTTGCCATAATTTTACTCCTTTTATTATACTTTATTTTACAACGGCAGCACATAGTGCTTTCCATAGTTCTTGCCATATATTTCCTTCAACGGGATTGCCATATCCCAATAATTCACATTTTTTTATATCAAACTCATTGTTTGCAACATAAAATATAAACATCTGCTCTTTTTCTTGATGTCTTTTTCCAAATGTTACATACATTTCCCTTTTATCCGCTATAGAATCATAAAAGTAAATATAATACATCCCTAAACAATCATTATAATCCGTAGTATTACTATTTTTAAATTCTCCTTCTTTTTGATTTACAAACCAATATTTCAAATCCTCAAATGCTTGCCAATCACTTTCAAAATTAGGGTCAACCTGTGATTTACGAACCGTATATACATCAGATTCTATGTTTTTCTTTAACTCAAAAACAAACCTTTCTGTAACTAAATCACAGATAGTATGTACATCATTTTTTGTATTTTTCTCCATCTCTCTTTCTCCTTCATTCATTAATATCACATTACTAGATAGTATACCATATAACTAGCAATAATTAAACATATTTATCTTTTGATTTTCTTTTGCAAGCGGCTTAAATATTCCCAGGCCTGCTTCGGAGTCATATCATCCAAATCCATGGTCTTGATTTCATCCAAGTAGGAATCCTCTGCAAAGAGATTGAGCTGGACACTGTCCGGAGAAGTAAAGGCCAAATTCTTCGGCTGAATCTTCTTCTGGGCGGCAATATCCGCTTCGGAAAGCTCTGCCAGAATTTCTCTTGCTCTTTTGACCACCATATTGGGAATCCCTGCCAGTCTGGCTACCTGTATACCGTAGCTCTTATCTGCTCCGCCACGAATGATTTTGCGCAGGAATATTATATTTTCTCCTCTTTCCGCTACGGAAATACAATAATTGACCACACCGTCAATCTTTCCTTCCAACTCTGTCAACTCATGATAGTGCGTGGCAAATAAGGTCTTTGCCCCTGAAAGTTGACGATTGGCAAGATATTCCACCACTGCCCAGGCAATACTGAGTCCGTCATAAGTGGAAGTTCCCCGACCAATTTCATCCAAAATAATCAAGCTGTCTTTCGTCGCATTGCGCAGGATATTGGCCGTTTCCGCCATTTCCACCATAAAAGTCGATTTGCCTGATGCCAAATCATCCGATGCACCCACTCTAGTAAAGATTCTATCTACTTTGCTAAGCACTGCCGAAGTCGCCGGTACAAAACTGCCGATTTGTGCCATCAACTGAATCAAAGCAATCTGACGCATATAGGTTGACTTTCCGGCCATATTCGGCCCGGTAATGATCAAACAATGCTCTTTTGCCGTAAGCTCCGTGGAGTTGACGATAAACTCATTTTCCGCCAAAATCTTTTCAATTACAGGATGTCTGCCTTCTTCGATTTTCGTACTGCCGTCCTGACTGAATACCGGTCTGACATAATTTTGCTTACCGGCAACATAGGCAAAGGATTGCAAGACATCCAGACAAGCAATTTGAATCGCGGTTTGCTTAATACGCTCGGCCTGTCCGGCACAGTATTCCCGAATCTCTTGGAATAATTCATATTCCAGTGCCAAGAGTTTTTCTTCGGCTCCCAAAATGGTTTCTTCCATTTTTTTCAGCTCTGCAGTGATATAGCGCTCGGCATTGGCCGTTGTTTGCTTACGCATATAATGTTCCGGCACCAAATGGGCATAGGAATTGGTCACTTCCAGATAATAACCGAAAACCCGATTGTATTTAATCTTTAAGTTTTTGATACCGGTCGCTTCTTTTTCTTTTTGCTCCAGCTCCAAAAGCCAGGTCTTTCCTTCGGTTGAAGCAAAGCGAAAGGCATCTACCTGTTCATGATAACCGCTCTTGATGACTCCGCCCTCTTTGGAAGAAATCGGCGGCTCATCACAAATCCCGTCTTCTATCTTTTGCCGAATGTCTTCCAGCAAATCCATCTTATTCTTGATTTGTAGAGTCAGACCTGCACTTGCTTCCTGTAAAACCTGATGTATGTGGGGAAGCATAGCCAAAGAATTTTTAAAGGCAATTAAATCCCTTGGATTGGCTGTCTTGGCAATCAGTTTGGTCATCAAGCGCTCCAAATCATAAATCGGCTCCAAAAGTTCCCGAATATCCGCCAGTAAAAACGGAGAATTTTTCAATTCTTCCACTGCGGTGAGGCGCTCCTCAATTCTTTTTTCTTCCAGCAAAGGCTGCTGCAGAAAAAAGCGAAGCATTCTGGCTCCCATGGCCGTTCTTGTCTTATCAAGCACCCACAGCAAAGAGCCTTTTTTCTCCTTATCTCGCATGGTTTCAGTCAATTCCAAATTTCTTCTGGTTGCCGAATCCAAAATCATATATTGCTCCGGATGATAGACCTCCACATGCTGAATCTGGGCGACATTGCCCTTTTGAGTGTCGGTCACATAGTGCAATAAGGCTCCGGATGCAATCAAATGAGAGCTTTCCAAATTACCGAGTCCTTCCAGGCTCATCATGCCGAAATGATTTTGCAGGATTTCTCGGCAATGGCTTTCCTCAAAATACCAATCTTCCTTGGTGCTGATAAAAATCCGATATTGGTCGGCAATTACTTTGGTAAGCTCTTGGTCTTTCGCCAAGTCCTCGGCCAATAAAATTTCCGCCGGCATTACCTTTGCCACCTCTGCCATGGCTCTATCCAAACTGTGTACTCCGGTGGTTCGAAAATCTCCGGTAGAGATATCGGTATATGCCACCCCATAACCACCGCCATAAGTGGCCAGACAGAAGATATAATTATTTTTACTTTCGTCCAAATTTTCCGGATTCAAATTGGTACCCGGCGTGACGATACGCACCACATCTCTTTTGACAATGCCTTTGGCAGTCGCAGGGTCTTCGACTTGCTCACAAATTGCTACCTTATATCCTTTGTTGACCAAACGATACAAATAATTGTCCACCGCATGGTGCGGCACACCACACATGGGTGCTTTTTCCTCCATACCGCAGTCTCTGCCCGTCAGAGCAATTTCCAGCTCACGACTTGCGACTTTGGCATCTTCAAAAAACATTTCATAAAAATCGCCTAAGCGAAAAAACAAGATACAATCTTGATATTCCTGCTTTAATTCAAAGTATTGCTGCATCATCGGAGTTAGCTTTGCTTTATCCATGATTAATTAATTCTCCCATTAAATAAAATGTTCTGGCTTTGACTATTTTGACATCTACAATTTTCCCGAGCAGGCTTTCATCCCCATCAAAATGAATGAGATGGTTATTGTTCAGTCTGCCTCTAAGCTTTCCGTTTTCCCCAATGGCTTCTGCAAGCACAGGCTGAATAGTATCAAGGAGTGCCACCGATTTCTTATGGATGTTTTGGTTGACCACTTTCAGCAGTCTGCCGAATCGTTCCTTGCTCACTTCCTCCGGTATTTGGTCTTCTCTGGCAGCGGCCTTGGTGCCGGTACGTGGAGAATAGATAAAGGTGTAAGCCATATCAAATTCCGCTTCCTCTGCTACTTCCAGTGTCTGCACAAAATCTTCTTCCGTTTCTCCGGGAAAGCCGACAATAATATCGGTACTAATAGCAATGTCCGGCTTTGCTTGTCGTAGCTTACGCACCAATCCCATAAAATGCTCTCTGGTATAGTTGCGGTTCATTTCTTTTAGCACTTTATCCGAGCCGGATTGCATTGGCAAATGGAATTGTGGGCAAAGTTTTTGGCTTTGACCGATAAATTCCACCAGCTCATCACTCAAATCTTTGGGATGAGAAGTCATAAAGCGTAATCTTTTCAGGCCTTCGACCTGTTCCAATTTCCTCAGTAATCCGGTAAAATTGATGCCTTCCTCCAGACCTCTGCCATAGGAATTGACATTTTGTCCTAGCAGCATAATTTCTACCACGCCTTCCGCAACCAATTTCTCCACTTCCGCCACGATATCGGCTGACGGACGGGAGCGCTCTCTTCCGCGCACAAAAGGAACAATACAAAAGGCGCAAAAATTATTGCAGCCGTACATAATATTGACACTTGCCTTATACGGATTATCTCTGATAATCGGCAAATCTTCCACGATTTCCTGATGTTTTTCCCAAATGTCTATGATTTGCTCTCCACTTTCCAATCTGGCCGTCAGGAGTTCCGCAAACATATAGATATTGTGAGTTCCAAAGATAATATCCACATGGGAATAGGTTTTTTTCAGTCTTTCCAATACGGTCTTTTGCTGAGTCATACAACCGCAAAGAGCAATCAATATATCCTGTCTTTTTCTTTTAATCGTCTTTAAATAGCCCAGTCTGCCGTAAACCTTTTGCTCGGCGCCATCTCGAATGGCACAGGTATTATATAGTACAATGTCCGCTTCCTCTTCCTTTTCTGCCTGTTGATAGCCCACACACTCCAAAATTCCTCTTAATTTTTCTGAATCGTGCTCATTCATCAAGCAGCCATAGGTGGTGATGTGATAACGTAAGTTTCTCTGTTTCTTTTCAGATAGATCCTTTATTTTCAAACGTAAATTATGAAGGGTTCTTTCATAATCTGCGGTTAACATTCTTTCTGTCAGAATGCTGTCTGCTCTTTCTACTTGTATCTTTTCTTGCACAGTGGTTTCCTTCCTAGTGTTTATTTCCTTCCTCTTATCCGTATATCAGACCGGACAAGAGCGGATAATTTCAGCTTTATAGTATAACATAATTTGCGCAAAAAGGCAAAGCTTACCCACATAAAAAAGTGCTGTTGCAGTTTCAGATTTTCCTACCGAATATGGAATAAAGCTCTATTTTTTATCACCATATCTTTGGGGAATCTGCCTTTTGCAACAGCACTTTTTATTTTTCATCTAATTTCAAATTATTTAAAGTATTCCACTTTTCCAATTTGTCCGACTTTGGTCAAATGAGTATCAAACCATGTCACATTGCCTGCAGTACTGATACTTCTGGTCATGAAGTACAGTGCTCCTGCGGAATTGTCTTTTCCTGCCAAGGCTTCCTCGACGGCCTTTATCGTACTGTCTTTTACCGACACTCGATAGTAGCTGCCGTTGGAAATCGGCGAGAATTGATAATGTCTGCCGGTCTTTTCAAACACCACTTCTTTGATGGAATTCGGGAAATAACGATGTTCCACCCGATTCAAAATAATGTTGGCAACCAATAATTTCAATTCATAAGTTTCCGCTCCTACTTCCGCTTCGACAATTCGAGTGAATATTTCATATTCTTCCGTGGATAATTGTCTTGCGGAACGGGATAAAATCTTACCCGAGGTCACAAACTGCCTATCTTCCGTATTATCTGCCAATTGTAGCACATGCTCTTCTGTTTCATTTGCCTTTATTTTCGATTCTATTTTATTGACATAATAATGCGATATACTCTCTTCTTCCGGCAGCGCTTCCACTGATTCTGCCTGCTCTTCGTTTTCCGCCGGCAAATATTTTCGCTCCATAGCATGATTTTCAGTTGTTTTCGGAAAAAATCCATTGACTCCCAATACCAATACAATCACACAGCTTGCAGCGAAAACAATCAGACCGTTTTGATGACCTTGCTTTAAATGACTGAATAAATTCTTGAGAAAGTTCATCTGTCTGCTCCTTTCGTATTCTGCTTATTTTCTTGTTTCTTTTTGATTTATGTAAAGCGAACAACGTCCTTTTTGCACCGCGTTTTGCCAATTATAGCGGCGAGGGTAAGAAGTGTCAATACAATTCTTTTTTTCTTGTTTGTATTTTCGCTATATGTAATTTTTCAGAATATTCAGGCAAACTTTTCTTATAAAAAATAATCTCGTTTTTTGTTTTTCTTGGTAAATTCGACCGAGATTTCGCCATTAAATTCACAAGCAACAACATTTTTTTCTTGGAAAAAACGACTATTTTTCATATTTTCCTTGTTTTTAAGGCTTTCTTTACGCTCATTTTACGTTTTGGCAACATCATTTCCAAAAAAATACAGTTGCCCTTCGGACTTTCATCCCCATTTGCGATGTTACGCAAGTCTGTGGAGAAGTCCTATGGCAACTGTCCATTATTTCATAGCCTTCTGCTATTCGTTTGTAATTTTATTTTCCGCTTCTTCTTTTTCCGGAATGGCCTTTACTTTTCCATCTTCCAGAATAAACCTGACTTTCGATACCCTTTCCAACTGATGATCCAAATAGAGCTCGGATAAAGTATCCTCAATATGATTGGTGATACTCCGTCTAAGCGGTCTGGCACCAAACACCTCGTGATAACCGTCTTTGACTAAAAACTCTTTCACATCTTCGCCGACTTCAATTTCGAAGCCTTTCTCTGCGGTCATTTTCTTTAACTGCGTAAGCATAACTTCCACAATTTCCAACAAGCTTTCCTTCGTCAGCGGTTGGAATACAATGATGTCATCCAGACGGTTGATAAACTCCGGACGGAAGAATTCATTTAAAGCCGTTTTGACTTTTTCAGCAGTTCTCGGTTCTTTGCTTGGATTGAAACCGATACCTGCACTCTTACGATCTGTACCGGCATTACTGGTCATCAACAAAACGGTATTTTCAAAATTGACGGTTCTGCCTTGGCTGTCGGTCAATCTTCCATCTTCCAAAATTTGCAGCAATAAATTGAAAATATCCGGATGGGCTTTTTCGATTTCATCCAAAAGAATTACCGAGTACGGACGACGACGAACTCTTTCCGTCAATTGTCCTGCATTGTCATATCCGATATATCCCGGAGGGGCTCCAATCAGCTTGGATGCTGTATGCTTTTCCATGAATTCCGACATGTCAAAGCGAATCAGTGCGTCTTCACTGCCGAACAGTTCTCTGGCCACAGTCTTTGCCAGCTCGGTCTTACCGACTCCGGTCGGTCCGACAAAGATAAAGGAAGCCGGACGCAACTTTGGCATGAAACCGGAGCGCCGTCTTTTGATAGCTGTAGCAATTTTATCAATGGCTTCATCTTGGCCCTTCACCCAACGACGTAGACGTCCGTCCAAGGTTTTCAGCTTCATTGCTTCCGTTTCTGTGATTTTTTGTACCGGAATCTTCGTCCAAGATTCTATGACATCTGCCACCAATTCTTCGGTTAATTCGACTTGATCGCATTGTTTTTCAATTTCTTTGATTTTGCTTTCCAGGCGGAGCTCATCCATACGGCAATCTGCCGCTTTTTCGTATTCATCCGCTGCAGCTGCAATCTCTTTTTCCTCAATGGTCTTTGCCAGCTCATTTTTCAATGCTTCCAACTCGACCAGTCCCAAATTTCTGAGGTTGGCTCTGGAGCCTGCCTCATCAATCAAATCAATGGCTTTGTCCGGAAGATATCTCTCGTGAATATAACGCTTGGACATTTTTACTGCATACTCAATCACATTGTCTGAAATAACAACATGATGGAATTTCTCATAATAATCCTTAATGCCTTTGATGATTTCAATGCTGTCTTCTACACTCGGCTCATCCACAAGCACCTTTTGGAAACGTCTTTCCAGTGCAGAATCTTTTTCAATATGCTTTCGATATTCTTCCAGTGTAGTGGCACCGATGATTTGGATTTCTCCTCTGGCCAGTGCCGGTTTTAAAATGCTGGCAGCATTCATCGAGCCGCTTTCCGCTCCACCTGCCGCAGTAATACTATGCACTTCGTCAATCACCAAAATGACATTGCCAGATTCACTTGCTTCATTTAAAATGGCTTTCAGCCTGCTTTCAAATTGGCCACGGAATTGTGTCCCCGATACAATCCCTGCCAAATCGAGCAAGTAGATTTCGGTATGAAGCAATTTGTGCGGAACATTTTTTTCTACAATTCGTACTGCCAATCCTTCTGCAATTGCGGTTTTACCAACGCCCGGCTCACCGATTAATACCGGATTGTTTTTTTGACGGCGGTTGAGGATTTGAATCACTCGGTCAATTTCCCTCTCTCTACCTATGATTCTGTCTACTTCACCACTTTTGGCCTTTTCCGTCAAATTGATACCGAATTTATCCAGATTTTTTCTTTTCAATTTTCGATTGGTTTTTACCTTGGTTTTGGTGGTTCCCATTTGTAAATTATCTTCGGCTTCCAAAAAAAGATTGCTATCCAGCTCATCCCTTCCTTCCTCGGTCTCCAGAGTAGGGTCGGAAAAACCTGCTCCCAAGCTTTCCATAAATTGATTTAATTTATTCCCCATTTGCGGATCTTCAAATAGAGCCATCATTTGCTCATTGATATTATTGATATCATCCTGAGAAAGTCCGGACTGTGCCAACATATCATCAATCGGTGCAATTCCTTGTTGCTTTGCACAAGTTAGACACAAACCTATCTTTTCTTGTTTTCCGGCATTTATTTTGGTCATAAACACGACCGCTGTATTCTTGTGACAAGAATTACATATCATCTATCTCACAGCCTTTCTTTAAATAGTTTGTCTTTTTGTTCTCTATACTTTCATTTACTTATTGTTCCCTATTGCTTCTCCGTATTCCTTTTATTGTATTTCCCTATATACATATATTGAATATATCGGAAAGTATAGCACCTTGCTTTCCCACATTCTTTGAAACAGTCTTTTATCGGCTCATTAGTCGTACGGTGATGCACAATCTTGTAAAACCGGTTGCACAAGCCATCTGTCCGTTTCCGGCGTGGGTAGGAGTTAAAAAAGCTTATGGGAAAGTCGAATATAGTACAACAGTATAAACCAAAAATGTTAAACTATCATTAGTATTTAACTTAATTATTATAAAATTTCCATGGCTTTCTTATATCCCGCCTGATACCATTGCTCTAAGCTTTCCATCGTAAAATTCATGGTGTCCATTTCACCAAAGACAAAGTCCGGCTTTATCACTTTAATCTGCTCCGGCCGATATTTTTGAGCCATGTACTCCGGTATGACAAATTCTTTTTCAAAGACAATGGCATAAATGATATCCAAATCATGTTGTAACAGCGGCTCCATAAATTTGTTATTTATCAAACCGCCATCCAGCAGGTAACCATCATAAAGTCCTTTGACAATCTGCTCCATAAACAGCCCTTCTCTGTCTTTGCTATATTTGTTTTCGCTTTGCCAAACACCGGGATTCGGTAATCTCGACGAAGCGCTGACGTATTCATATACTTTTTCATCGCTTTGCAAACACAAATCGCAAATTTCGTGCCAAATTCTCCCCTTTTCCACCGGTAAATAATTGACATAAAAATGTTCAATTTCAGAATTTCTGGTTGTTCCCACATGCTCGGCCAGTCTTAAAATTGCTTCTTTGGTTTCAAAAACCGGTGCAGACATATCTTTGCCATATTTACCGTTTATCATTTTTTCCCAAAGCTCACGTAGCTGTTTTTCCTTGTGATACAAGAGAATCATTCCATTGATGGCACCAATGGAAGTTCCACTGATTACTTGATATTTTATTTCTTTTTCTGCCATTGCGGATAGAGCACCTGCTTGAAATGATCCTTTTGCACCGCCGCCTTGTAGAAATAATCCGATTTTCTTATCCATAATCTATGTCCTTTCTATTTATTGTTATCTGTATAGTATACCATAAAAAGTACGATTGCGCCAAAAATTACTCCGTAATTTTTGGTCGCGAGGGCTCTCATATGTCGTACTTCGTGCCACAAAATCCTTATGCACTCATATTATTTCTTTGTACTTGTTCGGTGCACTTATGCTTTTTCGAGGTTTCTATACCATATAAAGCGTGAGTACGCCGAAAATATTTCGTATTATTGAAAATGGTGTTGTTTTTTGTTTTTGCTTGCGGTTTCCGGCAATGATTTTTGGGGTATAAAAAGATTTTCGGGCAAAGGGAAAATACTTGTGTTTTTACTTTGTTTTTTCAAGCGAATGTGATATACTCTTTTTACTGAATTAAGGAGAAAAAGTTTGAAACAAATAGATATTGGATAGAGAATAAATTTGAGTATCACAAAAAAGCCATCGAGAGGTGGCTGAAAATTATACGAGGTTGCCGCTATACAGCCCCGCCACTCACCTCCACGTGTTCTGTAGTGTGTCAGTCTTATAAAGAAATCATATCAGAAGGAAACAAAAATAGTAAAGCGAAAGTTAGCCAACATGTTTCATGACGCATTGGTATCTTTCGCAGAAAGATGGGGTATAATTATGAAAGTAAATTATCAAGTCGAATTGGATAAGATTCTCAAAGAATTGCAGAAAAGAGAGGAAGTTCCGACTTTGCTTTTGCACAGTTGCTGCGGTCCTTGCAGTTCTTATGTTTTGGAGTATTTATCGGAATATTTTCATATTACTGTTTTTTATTATAATCCCAATATTTATCCTGAGGACGAGTATTGGTTCCGTGTCGAGGAGCAGGATCAGCTGATAAAAAAGCTTTCTCCCCGCTACCCGATTCATTTGATTTCCGGAGAATATGAATCGGAAAAGTATTACAATGCCGTTCGTGGTCTGAAACAGGAAAAAGAGGGCGGTGACCGTTGCATTTCCTGTTATCATTTGAGACTGACGGAGGCGGCTGTTTTGGCCAAGGAGAATCATTTTGATTATTTTACCACCACTTTGTCTATCAGTCCGCATAAGAACTCGCAAACTTTAAATGAAATCGGTCAGAAAATTGCCGCCGAATACGGCTTGCAGTATTTGCCTTCGGATTTCAAGAAAAGAGGCGGTTATCAGCGTTCCGTCGAGCTGTCCAAGCAGTTTGATATGTATCGTCAGGATTATTGCGGTTGTGTCTTTTCGATGAAGGAAGCCGAGGAAAGAAAAAAGAATCAAGAGGGGGCGTAGTCCCCTCTTCTCGCATTCATCCAAAAAAACACACCCCTTCGGGTGTGTCTTTTTTGGATACAGCTGAGGGGACTTCCGCCGCCCTTCGGGCTTTCAGGCCACTCGCCTCGCAAGTGCCACCGGCACTTGCTATCGCCTCCGTTCAAGTCCCCTCTTTTCGCATTCATCCAAAAAAAACACACCCCTTTGGGTGTGTCTTTTTTTGGATACAGCTGAGGGGACTTCCGCCGCCCTTCGGGCTTTCAGGCCACTCGCCTCGCAAGTGCCACCGGCACTTGCTATCGCCTCCGTTCAAGTCCCCTCTTTTCGCATTCATCCAAAAAAAACACACCCCTTTGGGTGTGTCTTTTTTTGGATACAGCTGAGGGGACTTGAACCCCTACGGTTGCCCACTAGAACCTGAATCTAGCGCGTCTGCCTATTCCGCCACAGCTGCAAGTGAAATGCAGTCGGGGGGACTCGAACCCCCAAGGAAATAATATCCATTAGATCCTTAGTCTAACGCGTATACCAATTCCGCCACGACTGCATTTGTCTTAAACGACAAAAGTTATTATAGAGGATTTTGAAGAAAAAGTCAAATGTTTTTTGAGTTAAAATTTGAAAAAGTTAAGATTTGAAAAATTTCTTAAACACTTTTTTTCTATTTGGAATACTTCTTATATTCTTTGCATTTTCAATCTTACAAACTGGTGCAGGGGAATGAATTTCAAATGCACTTTCAGGATTTTATAATTTTTTTGCTTTTTTTGCCGATTTATCTAATAGATTACTTTTTATCACCAAGCATACAGAAAAGGAGTGTAATATGAAAAAAATTGTTGTTACTTTTTTAGTTACCATTATCTTGACCGGCACTGTTTATGGTACCAGTACAATTCAAAGTGTTTTACGTTCCGATATTAATGTTCAGATTAATAGTAAAGCTCTGAGCTTGAAGGACGGCAAAGGAAATCAGCTTTATCCTATTAGTTATAATGATACTATTTATTTACCGGTACGTTCAATTGGAGAAAAT
This sequence comes from Eubacteriales bacterium, assembly GCA_030535295.1. GTDB lineage: Bacteria > Bacillota > Clostridia > Lachnospirales > Vallitaleaceae > W11650. Next base: position 33,251 of record JAUMXK010000012.1, read on the forward strand.
TTAAATTTGGATGTAAAATGGGATGATAAAACCAAAACCATTAATTTAGTTTCCAAGGATAAAACAAACGAAAAGACTGCCGTAAAACAAGCTGATAGCAAGCAGGCTCAGAGTCAAAAAATTAAGGGAAATAAGAAATCTAAAATTTACCATCTGCCAAACGGACAATACTACAACCGTGTTTCGGAGAAAAATGCCGTTTATTTTGATAGTGTTGAGGATGCGGTCAAAGCAGGCTATCGCCCGGCGGAGAGGTGAGGTGATTGCAAGACGGTCGCTCTTTCCCGGCAAATGCGCTTCGCTGTTTGCTGGGAAAGAGCTCGGGTTTTTGGGAGGACGGTCGCATTTATTTTGCAAATACGCTTCGCTATTTGCAAAATAAATGCTCGGAATGAGATAAAGAGCTCGGGTTGTGGGTTCGGCTTGGGGAGAGTGGTAATTGCAAGACGGTCGCTCTTTCCCGGCAAATGCGCTTCGCTGTTTGCTGGGAAAG
>JAUMXK010000012.1:33843-42680 GCA_030535295.1 Eubacteriales bacterium
AGCTCGGGTTTTTGGGAGGACGGTCGCATTTATTTTGCAAATGCGCTTCGCTATTTGCAAGATAAATGCTCGGAATGAGATAAGCAGTTATCTGCCATGCAAGAAACAACCTCGGACTTCGTCCTCGGTCGTTTCTTGCATTCCTATGAAGAGATATACAAAAAGCCACTCTGAAATGTAAACATTTCGAGTGGCTTTTTGTATATCTCTTCGCAGATAACTGCTTATCTTTTCGAAAATTGTGGTGCTCTTCTTGCTTTCTTTAAGCCGTATTTCTTTCTTTCTTTCATACGTGGATCTCTTGTTAAGTATCCTGCTTTTTTGAGTGCCGGTCTGTTTTCGGCATCTACTTCTAAAAGAGCTCTTGCAATACCGTGACGGATTGCACCTGCTTGACCTGTGAATCCGCCGCCTTTTACGGTTACTTTCACGTCATAACGTTCGGAAATTCCTAATAATACTAATGGTTGACGAACAATAACTTTTAAAGTTTCTAATCCAAAATATTCGTCAATGCTTTTTCCGTTTATTGTGATGTTACCATTTCCAGGTACTAAATATACTCTTGCTACACTACTTTTTCTACGACCTGTGCCATAATATTGTACTAAAGCCATGGATTACCCTCCTTTATTAGCCTAATTGAATGTTCAGTTCCATTGTTTCCGGTTTTTGAGCTGCATGTGGATGCTCAGCACCACGGTATACACGCAATTTCTTAAGTGTTTGACGACCTAAGGAATTCTTAGGAAGCATACCTTTTACTGCATGCATTACCACTTCTTCAGGATTATTTTTCAATAAATCTCTGTATTTAACTGACTTCAATCCGCCAGGATATCCTGTGTGATGATAATGATATTTTTGGTCTAATTTATTTCCTGTCAATACAACTTTGTCTGCATTAACTACGATTACGAAATCTCCCATATCTGCATGTGGTGTAAAAGTTGGTTTGTTTTTTCCACGTAACACCTTTGCTACTTCAGATGCAAGTCTTCCTAAAGTTTGTCCCTCAGCATCAACAACATACCATTTTCTACTGATTTCTGCTGCCTTTGGCATGAATGTTTTCATTGATTTTCCTCCTTGTTTCTATCCGGTTTCTATTGTCATTCATAAAATCCGGGGCTAAGGGATACTATGAATTTACAATTAAATATTATATTGAAATTGTGCTATGATGTCAAGAGTTTTTTTCGGTTTTCTAAACTTTGTGCCAAATCTGTGATGGTAGATACTTGACAAAAGAATTCGCCGGCAAACTCATGGCAATCTTTTATTAAAAAATCCAATTGGTTTTTACTGACGATATCTTGGGCCAAAATATAGTAATTCATATTTTTTGCCAAATCCAATATCATTCTTAAAATTGCTTCGTCTCTTTTATCGCTGCCAATTCCTTTGGTGAACTCCGATGCCGGAACAATAAAGTCGATTTCCAAATCTCTTAAATACTTTAGAGACGAATACATTCCACCGAAATTTTTCAGACCTACTCTGATATTGTGACTGCGAATCGTTGCCAGACAGGTATTGATATAGGCCGTCACTTTCATAAAAATTTCTTCGCCCAAGGCAAACTCGAAGAGTTCTTTCGGGACATGATTTTGTTCGATGATGCCAACCAGCTCTTTCAGTTTTTTTTCATTGTAAAAGGTTGATTTCATCAGTTGAATCATGACCGGCAGGGCAAATTCATTATCTTGATGTTTCATGTATTTGAGGTCACTGATTAATTGCTTCATTCTCCAGATTTCCAATTCTTGTGCGAAATTATAGATTTCAGCAATTTCCATAATTTCTCTTTCTTCGATTAATCTGGTTTCACTGATTTCCCAATTGATGGTTGCTATTACACCGACGGGCCGGCCTTTTTTATCAAAGCGTATTTCATAGCGTAGAAACAGCTTATTGTTTTTCAAGGCACTATACAGATAGTCATTGAGCATGGCATATTCTGCACTTCTTCGGATATCCATCTCTTCCCTGTATAGATAGAACTGCTTTCCACCAAATTTTTTGGCTTGCTCGGCTGCCAGGCCTGCTTCGATTATCAGCTGATTGATGTCTTTTTTTGGCATGGATTCATGGACGACTCCAATTCCACAGTCGATATCGATAGCCAAATCATCCACCACTATCGGTTCCTTAAATTTCTCCACTAAGTCATTGGCAATTTTTATGGAATCTTCTTTTTCACAGTATAATAGAAAGCGGCTGTTTTCAAATCGGGCCATAACCGCCACGTCACCCCAGTTTTGTTTGAGATAATCGGCAATGGAAATAATTACCTTTTCACCTATCATTCTACTATATGTTTCAATAATAATTTTGATATTCAAAATAATAACCGAAATCAGTGCTCTTTCCTTAATGACACGATTAAAGCAGACGGCATTTAAAAATCCGTTTTTATTGCGAAGCTCGGTCATATAATCATTTTCCAGGAAAAACTCAATTCTTTGCCTGTTTTCTTCTTTTTGATTGATTTCCTGCAACAAGGCATTGTTTCTGTCATAGATAACATTGGTTCTCCAAATGATTTGCTCATTCAGTCTGCGGTTGGCATTGGTCAGCCGTTCTTCCATTTCTTTTTGTTTGCTGACATCAATAAAGACAAACAAATATTCTTCCGCTCTGGTTTTTTGGTTATTAATCTGAGTTACGGTAAAGGACACATTGATTTTTTTCCCTTTTTCGGTAATCAGAATTCCTTCCTGATTAAAACAGGATACCGGTTTTCCATCCAAGTTAATTTTGTCCAGACAGCATTCCTGATATTCCGCAAAGTTGTATACTCTGTCTTCCTCCCAGCCTAGAATCCTCCCGGTAAAGTCATTGAAATTGACTACATTGTACTTTCTGTCGAAGATGATAGTTCCTTCATTTAAGGAGTCGACAATGCTTTGCGAATAATTATTTAGCATTGCCAGCGGTAATCTTCTTTCTTGGAATATCAACAAATAGGCAAGGCTAATCGGTAAACCAACCAGAACAAAATAGAATATGCCGTTGAATAAACCTTCTTTCACTATGACAAAATATTGAAAAATTCCGACAAAGGAAGCCGAAACCAAACTGACAAAGAAAACAAAGAGCGGTATGTTCATCTTCTTATGCAATGAGGTCAAATAGCTATTCATCAGCCACCAAATGACAATAACAAAGGATGGCAAAAAGAAGCAGATAAACATTAAGTTATACAAAAATCCGGAAAGAGTGTCCGTCCGAATCTGCCAACTGAAATTTTTTCCCAATTGAATCAAACGAAAGGACTCTTCTCCGATTACTGTGGATTCCGCAATCCAGAACAAAATAATGAAACTGGCAAAAATAGAAAGCAGTTTTTTAAATTGCTTATTGAGTATAGGAAATGCCAGCAACATAACTCCCAGCAAAAGCAATACAGGCACCGGTAAAATGGCATAGCGATAAATCTTCATCCAAAAATATGCTTCTTCATAGCTTTGGGTGCCGTAGAGCATAAAATTCGCCACCGAGGTGATGATGAAATTAATGTTTATAGCCCACAAAATATAGTTTGCATAGGAATGATGATTTAGCATAAATATATAAAAGGTCGAATAAATGTAAAAAATTACAAGGGCGGCACTTACCAAGCTTATCATGATATTCTCTCCAACATTGCCTTTTTCATTGGCTTAAAATAATAGTATCCTTGAATAAAATCACATAATTGTTGCTCTAAGAATTCCTTTTCTTCCTCTGATTCTACTCCTTCGGCTACTACCAGCATGTTCAAATCATGTGCCAAATCTATCATTGACTTTACAATATATTCCGACTTCTTGTTTTGTCCGATGTCAATAATATATTCTCGTGGAATCTTGAGAACATCCGCCTTTATATTTTTTAAATAATGGAAGGAGGAATAGCCTGTTCCGAAATCATCCACAGACAGAGAAATATTTTCTTCCTGAATTTTTGCCAAAATCGAATGTAAGGAATAGAGTTCTTCCGAACGGAAGCTTTCTGTTATTTCCAGCTTTAGGTGTGCCGGATGAATTTCATATGTTTGTATCATTTTACGGAGATAGACGAGAATATCTTCCGTTTCAAAATGTCGCATAGATAAGTTGATGGAAACCGGCAAAAACTCATAGCGATAGGTTTCTTCCCACTCTTTGATTTGTTTGCACGCATTTTCAATTACCCATTCCCCCAACTTGATAATCAGATTTTCGTTTTCAATTTGCGGAATGAACTCTCCAGGAGAAATCAAGCCTTTTTCCGGATGATTCCAACGCACCAACGCTTCGGTGCCATTTACTTTCTCTTTTCCAATCAAAATTTGCGGCTGATAATAGAGCTCAAACTCATTTTCTCGAATTGCCCTTTCGATTTCCTGACGTACCTTTATCTTTTCCTTCAGATAATTGCGACCTTCTTTGGAATAGATTTCAAAACCACCCACACCCTTTATTTTCGCACCATAAAGGGCAACACTGGCATTGTAAATCAAGTCATTGGCACTCAGACCATCGGTATAGTAGGCCGCTCCGACACTAATTGTCAGGAAAATATTTAAATCCTTGACAAAAAAGGCATGCTTTACAGCTTCCTGAATCTCATCGACTCTCGCCTTGATATCTTCTTCTCCATAAATCTTGTTCAGCAAAATCAGAAATTCATCACCTTCAATTCTGGCTGCAATTTCTCCTGCCCGTAATCTGGCCCGAATCAGCTCCGCCAATTGAATGAGGATTCTATCTCCCTCATTGTGTCCGAAAGTATCGTTAATTCTCTTGAAATTATCAATATCAATCGATAAGACCGCCATATCTCTTCTTTCATAGCGAATCCTCTTTTGCAACTTTTCATGGAACATGACCCGATTAAACAGTTCCGTCAACATATCATAATAAACCAAGCGGCTCAGCTCATCTTCCAATTTTTTCTTTTCTTCGATTTCTTTTTCCATTTGCTTTTGAATGGTATATAATACCACTCGTCTTCTTTCTACACGCTCTTCCAGCAAGGTATTCATGCTGAGTAGCTGCTGCTCGATTTTCTTGATATCCTCGATATCCCGAAAGCTGATAACCCGAAATGACAAACCTGTGTTGGCATCATTAATCAAAGTATGGGAAAGGGTAATGCTACGCCTGGATTGGTCAGCACACAAGAGGGTAGTTTCTTCTGCATCCAAATCCGCAAAAATATTTTTGGCATTCATGCCATAAAGCTGATGGACATAGTATCCGGATATTCTTTCCACTTCATCATTAACACGGTTGATAATATAATCTTCCGATGTAATCAAAAAAGCCTCCTGAGTGGATTCCAGTGTTTGCAAGACGGTAAAAGCCATTTCCTTTTCAACAAAGTACTCGCCTTTTACAATCAAATAATAAATAATACAAATCGGTACAGCAAACAGAATCAGCGACAATTCATCCGGATTGATAAAACTTAGACGATTTTCCAAAATACCCAGAATCGCACCGGCAAGCATAAAAACCATAAATACCGCACTCAACACTATCACTGTCTTTATATTCGTGGTGAAGCGATGACGGATATTATGTCTGATATAAACAAAGGTCGCCACAAAAAAAGTCAGCAAAATGGTAAAAAGCAAAAGATAGTTTGGGTGGATAGCAACTTCCAACCACTTCAAGACAGGATTTTGAAATGCCATCGGATATACTTCGGCAAATTCTCTCACCTTAAAGACATTTAAATAAAGGTTCATCCACACCGGTATCGAAATAAAGGGCAACACAATAAGACGGTTACTATCATTTACCCAACCGCATACAAGCATTGCAAAATATAAAACTGCTGCATAAAACGAAAACTTGGCAAATCTGGCCAGTGCTTTCATTAAAATAATACTGTTATAATCCATAGTTAATGTCAAAAGAAGCATAGCGACCGCCCAAACACCCAGACAAGCCGTCAAAAGTAAAAAGGCACGATTGATAATATTTCTTCTGTCAATAACCAGAACTTTAATTCCCGCATAGATATACAGCAGTGATACCAATAAATAAATGAATCTTAAAAGTTGCATTTGGCCCTCTCTGCAAGTAAAAATATTTTGTCTATCTCGCTACTTTTTTAATGCGAACTCGGAATTACTCTCTTTTTAATTGAACAATATTTTCACCATTGTAGTTTAATTCGTATTCTGTGATACGAATAGTTGCTTCTCCGGCACTCTCCCCTTCAAAAATCGGAGTGGCCGGAATTTCATAAATAATAAAATCCGCTGCATGGATATTTTGTTTAATTCTCGGCAAGCTAACTGCTGAAGCCTCATTTGGAGTAAAATAATAAAATTTTCCACTCTTATCCAAACGATAATTTCCGGTCAAAAGACTATCCCCTGTGAAACGAATTCCATTTTCTGTTTTTTCCACAATCGTCAGTCCATAAAAACGATGACCGACTTTCGCTTTGGCCGGATTGAAAGGATTTTCCAAATATACCGGCGGTTCTTTGGCATCAATGGATTGAATGACCGTGTCCTCTTCTCTGACCAAAATGGTAATCTCGGTTTCCGCTACATGCCAGCCTGCCACCCAACCTGTTTTATCCGTTTGATATTCCACTTGATACCAGATTCTTTTCTTGGAATCCAGAGCCGTATCCAGAACAGTATATTTTGATTCTTTCGGCACCCGAATCAAAAAACTGCCGTCTTCGTCCGGCTCGGTCCTAACATTTAAGCCGTCGGACAACACGCTGATATACGCTACTTTTACTAATCTATCTTCAAATTTAGGCTTTTCCTGTACCGTTACGGTTTGCTGCTCCTCTTTCAAGCTATCCTTGATTTGTTCTTTGGCATCATTTAATGCACCGCAAGAGCTCAGTAAAACAAGACTTATGCCCAAACCTGCAAACAATCGCTTCTTCAAATCGTCCTCCTTGTTTTGCTCATCGTTTTGAAGCCGCATGATTCCTTTCTCTATATTATTATCGAAAGAATTCTCGAATTTCTAAACGATTTTATTTTTTTTCAGGGTTAAATTATATATTTTTTCTATATTTTCTTGATTCAATTGAATATAATGGCCTCTTTTTTTGGCTTTTACAGCTAATAATGGAATATCTTCCTCCTTGCCGCCAAGCTCTTCCAATGTTGTCGGCATACCCAATTGTCGCAAAAACTCCAAATAAGCAACAATTCCTTTTTGGGCAATTTCCCTTAAATCTTCCTCTTCTTCATAGTCCACAGCCCATACATTGGTGGCAAACTCTGCAATCGCCGTAATATCTTCATTATGCTCTACCGCATATCGCAGCCAAGCCGGAAATACAACCGCCAATGTTGCCCCATGTGCCGAGCCGTATAATGACGACAATTCATGAGCCAGACCATGGGAACCCCAATCCTGATCTCTGCCCACTCCCAATATATCACTGTGTGCAATGCTGCCTGCCCACATAATATTAGCTCTTGCACCATAATCTCTTGGACTTTCCAGTAAAATCTGCGTATTGGAAATAATCGAATTCAGAACTGCTTCACACATTTGACTGGTCAAATCGACTTCTTCCGTATAGCTGAAATAACGCTCCATAATATGTGCCATCATATCCACTACGCCGTAAAAGGTTTGCTCTTTCGGCAAGGTAACTGTCAGCATTGGATTCATAATGGAAAAGACTGGCCGCAATAAGTCATTACCATGCCCTCTTTTTTCCATGGTGGATTTTTTGGTAATTACCATACTCGGCGAAGCCTCACTGCCTGCCGCTGAAATCGTCAAAATCGTCCCTACCGGCAGTGCCTGCTTGACCATGCTTTTTCCGGCAAAGAAATCCCAAAAATCACCATCATAAACCGCCCCTGCGGCAATCGCCTTTGCTGTATCAATAACCGAGCCTCCACCCATTGCCACAATAAAGTCCACGCCAAAGTCCTTGACCACTTCAATCCCACGATAAACCAAATCATCTTCCGGATTCGGCTTGACCCCGCCAAGCTCCACATAGGCAAGTTTATCCTCTTCCAAGTACCGCTTTACCCTAGCCAATAATCCCGACTTCAAAGCCGAGTTGGAGCCATAGAGAAGCAATACCTTGGTCGCACCGTATTCTCTCGCCAAAGAAGCTACTTTTTTTTCAGAATCTTTTCCAAATATAAACTTTGTTGGTGAATAAAAAATAAAATTGTTCATAGCGTTTCCTTTCCGATTTTTCACTGTTTCTTGAGTATAGCATATTTTGCATTTAATAAAAAGGGAATATTCTCATTTTTAATAATTATTTCCCCATTTTTTCTTATATAACCTATCAAATAATGCTTATTCCTACCAGGAAATACAATAGTTTCCTTCCCACGGAAGTCCTCTATTTTTTTATAATTATTCATAAAATTATCTTTTAATTATCATCGTTTTTTATATCTTGTCAGACTATTTGTTTTTGTTTTTCCACCTTCTTTTTATTTTATCCTATCATATCTTCCATAGTATTTCAATCATCAAGAGGACATCTCAAATCAAATGTGAGCGGATTTTAGTCGTACATCCAAAGACATAGTAATCATACAAAGTAAGCTTTGAAAAGGAAAGCCAGTATTCACTCTCAGGACTACAACAGAGTCAAAAAGACTGTGAAAAACCATTTTTCTCTAGCACTAATAATATAAAAATCGCTATGTCCTAAAGAACATAGCGATTTTTGTTTTTTATTGATATTTCACAAATGAGCAATTGCTTATTTGTTATTCAAAGCTGCTTGTGCTGCTGCAAGTCTAGCAATCGGCACACGGAATGGAGAACAGGATACGTAGTTCAATCCGACTCTGTGGCAGAATTCTACGGAAGATGGATCTCCACCATGCTCACCACAAATAC
>JAUMXK010000099.1 GCA_030535295.1 Eubacteriales bacterium
TTTCATAACTTGTTTGTGCCTTGAGTGAAGCGAAAGGAATGGTAAAAATTATGAAGAACAAGAATCAGGGCTTTCAAATCCCAAAGCAAGGATGGCTTTTGATATCGTTTTTAGTTGCTATGGTAGTATGGTATTTGCTATCCATCAACCCGCAAACATCAAGAAGTTTTCCCAATGTAGTGGTGACGTTTAAGTCTTTGCAAACAATGATTGAAAGAGGTGTCTTTTTCAATGATATCATCAGCAGTTTGATATCGGTATCTGCCGGATTTGCTCTGGGCTTTTTGCTTTCTTTACCGGTGGCGATTTTGATGGCATGGTATAAAACAGTCCGGAATATTATTGAGCCGTGGATTCAGTTTATCAGAAATATCCCACCTTTGGCGTATGTTCCGCTGGTCGTTATTTCAGCAGGTGTTGGAAGAAAGCCGCAAATCATTGTTATTACCATTGCTACCTTTCTGATTATGACGGTAACCATTTATCAGGGGGTTATCAATATTGATGAAACATTAATCAAGGCAGCCAGAGTATTAGGAGCCAGTGACAAAGATATTTTCCTGAAAGTTGTTGCTCCGGCGACGTTGCCGTTTATTATTACTGCGATTCGTCTGGGAAGCTCCACAGCACTTACTACACTGATTGCAGCCGAATCTACCGGTGCCGTGGCAGGTCTGGGAATGCGGATACGCTCCCTCAACAACAGCTTTGAAGCGGAACCGATGTTGCTTTATATCATTATTATCGGTATTATCGGAATGGTGATAGAAAAGATTGTGAAATACTTAGAGAGGAGGTTCACCGGATGGCAGGAGAAGAGAGAAGTGTAAAGCTGAAAATTGAAGGAGTACGCAAGGTATTTAGTGGCAGAAACGGAGAAATGGTAGCTTTAAACGGAATTGATTTGGACATTAAAGAAAATGAATTTATTTGCGTAGTCGGGCCGTCAGGTTGTGGAAAGTCAACTCTTTTGAATATTATTGCAGGCTTGCATGAGCCGACTTCCGGCAGAGTCCTTTGTGACGGGGTAGAAGTCAAGGGAACCGGTACCGAAAGGGGTGTGGTCTTCCAACAATATGCACTTTTCCCATGGATGACGGTCAAGAAGAATGTTATGTTCGGCTTGGGTTTAAAAGGAATCAAGGGTGCCGAAGCGGAAGAAATCGCTATGAAATATATAAAAATGGTGCAATTGGAGGACTTTGTCAACCACTATCCGAAGGAATTATCCGGCGGTATGAAACAAAGGGTGGCAATTGCCAGAGCGTATGCCGTCAATCCATCTGTTCTTTTGATGGATGAACCGTTCGGGGCACTGGATGCTCAAACCAGAACTCAGCTCCAACAAGAGCTTTTGGAAACTTGGGAAAAAGAAAGAAAAACCTGTTTTTTCATCACTCACGATGTAGATGAAGCAATCATTCTTGCACAAAAGGTTATCATTATGAGTGCAAGACCGGGAAGAATCAAAGAAATTGTTGATATTGACATACCATATCCTAGGAATCAGGAAACCAAGATGAGCGAAAGATTTCTGGAATTGAAAAATCATATTTGGAGTCAAGTATATCAAGAATATCTGGAAGTGCGGAAATAATTTTATTTCAAATTAATCAAATAAATGGAGGTAATTTCTATGAAAAAATTAATGACTATGATTTTGGCAGTCGTACTTGTAGTAAGTGTATTTACCGGTTGCGGAAAAACGGAAGAACCGAAAAAAGAAGAGGTAAAACAAGAAACCGCTAAGCAGGAAGAAAAGAAAGAAGAAAAGAAGGAAGAGCCTGCGAAAGAAGAACCAAAAATGGAAGAAGTAGAATTAAACATTGCTTATATGCCAAACTATGGTAGCCTTTGGTCCATCCAAAATGCAATTGCCCAAGGATATTTGGCAGAACAAGGAATTAAAGTAAATTTAGTGGAATTCCAAGATGGCCCTACCATCATTGCTGCAATGGAATCCGGCAGCATTGATATCGGATACATCGGTCAAGGGGCACACAAACTGAGTATCAACGGCAAAGTAAAGATTTTTGCACTTTCTCACCTTTCCAACGGAGATGCTTTAATCGGCGGCAAAGGTATTACTAAGGTAGAAGACTTAAAAGGTAAAAAAGTGGCATACTCTTCCGGTAGCTCCAGTGAAGATATTTTATTAAACTCTTTGGATATGGTCGGAATGAAGATGGCTGACATTCAAGCGTTTGACATGGATCCTGCCGCTATCGTAACAGCAATGCTTTCCGGCAGTGTAGATGCTTGTGCAACTTGGTCACCAAATACCATCAAGATTTTAGATGAAATGAAGGATGCGACCAAATTGACCGACAACGTCACTTTCTCGGATAAGACCGTATCTTTGGCCAGCTGGATTGTTACTCCAAAATATGCGGAAACCAAGAGAGACATTGTTTTGAGATTTACCAAAGCGTTATTCAAAGCAATGGATTATGCTGCAAATGACCACCAAGAAGAAACAGCTGAATTGATTGCGAAGCAAGTGGCACAAACCAAAGACATCGTATTCCCACAAAGAGGCGATGCAAAATGGCTTACCGGTAAAGAAGTGGCTCAAGGAGCAGCAGATGGCACGGTAGAACAATACTATGAATTGCAAAAACAACAATTTATCAAGGCCGGTGCAGTGGAAGTAAATCCTGCCGTATCCGAATATGTGATGCTGGACATCATGATTGAAGCCGGTAAATAAAAAGGAAATTTTAAGGGCTGTTGTAAAACAGCCCTTATTGTCATATTATTCTAAAAATTGTACGGAAGATAGCAGAGAAATTATTTCGGAGAAGATACATATTTACAGAAAGGAATTCTTCGGGTATGATAAAAATTGGATACTGCCTAAGAAGAAATGGCAGGTTAATATAAAAAATAAGGAGTGAAGAATATGCTGATTGTACTGACCATTGGTCTGGTAATTGCGTCCATTCATATTTTGTTTGCCAAAAAGACAATTGAATCGGTCTATTTGTTCGGTGTATGCTTCAGCCTGATGCTGCAAATTGTCGGAGTGATGATTTTTATTACCAAAAAGGGCGGTATTTCGGAGGAAGTCATGACCTTTTTGTTTATCTCCAAGACCATCCAAACAAAAATTCGCTACTGGTATATTACGCTCAATCAAATGGGCTACATTGTTGCATTGGGTAGAAGTCTGTATCCCCTCTTTTTATTGAAATTTGCATTTTGCTATTCTATGGTAGAAGTGATTAAAAAGGGATATTTCATCAAAAGATTGGTTTATGTTATTCCGGCAATCAGTTTGGTGATTTATGAGCCACACATCTATCGGGCATTAATCAGTCGAAACATTGCCTATGCGAAATGGATTGAGGTATTTAATCGGGCATGGATTCATATTTATTTGCTGGTAGCACTTGGTTTGCTGGTATATGAGTACTTTTCCATTACTATGAAGTTTTGCCGAAGACAGTTCAGCAGTATAATGGTCAGCATGGCTGCATTGACCGGAATCTATTTTCTATATTACCAACAGGCACCCGGTCAGGTTTACAATTTTTATGATTATACCTTTTCTTGGGCAAGCAGTGTAGGTTATATGCAGGTCAAGCCGTCACTTTTCAGTTATTGGACACTCGTTTTTGTCAGTGTGGTTTGCTGTATTTTAGGCTTTTATAGTTTGCTCAATTTTACGGCCGGAAGCTATATTGTCGATAAAGAAAATATGGTCATGCAAAGAAAATTTGATACGGCTCGTATCGGGGCTTCCATGTTTGTGCATGGCATGAAGAATCAGCTCCTGGCCAGTCGTGTCGTGTTTAAAAGAATCAACAATCTCTATCAGCAGGAAGAGCCGAACATCGAAAAATTGAAAGAATACACCAAGGCCTTGGAAGATATCAATAATTCTATGTATGAGAGAATTGAAAATCTCCACAACAGCATTAAGCAAAACGCTATTTACATGACACCGGTGAAGATTCGGGAAGTCGTAGAAAGCTCGGTGGAGCGTTTCCATAGAAAATATCCGGAAATCAAAGTGAAAGTCGATATTCAGAGTGATACCACTATTTTGGTGGATAAGATGCCATTTTGTGAGGTGCTTGGAAACCTGCTGTTAAACGGCTATGAGGCGATTCTTTTTGCGGGCAGGGAAAAGGAAAGTGAGTTGTCCATTATTTGTCATAATGAAAGACTTTATACGGTAATTGAAGTCAGGGACAATGGAATCGGTATCAAAGAAAAAGATTTTAAAAAGGTATTTTATCCATTTTATTCGAATAAGAATTCCAAGTCAAACTGGGGAATGGGTTTATACTATGTCAAGGAAACCATCAAGAGTCATTACGGTATGATTCGAATTGAAAGCAAGGAAGGACAGGGAAGCAGCTTTTTTGTGCTCCTTCCCAGATACGGAAGTTAGATTAAAAAAGTTTAGTAAGAGGTGATTGGTTTGAGCAAGAAATATAAAATATTGGTAGCGGAAGATTTTGATGTAATTCGGGAAGACATTGTGGAATTAATCCAATCTCAAGCAGATATGACAGTAGTAGGAGAAGCTGTCAGCGGTAGGGAAATTGTTGAGCTGGCCAAGAAAACGGAGTACGACATTATCTTAATGGACATTGAAATGGAGCACATGCACTCGGGGATTCAGGCAACCTATGAAATCATGGACGGCAATCCGGAAGCAAAAATTATTTTTCTGACGGCTCACGAAACAAAGCAAATGATTATAAATGCAATGGGTGCAGGAGCAGTGGACTATATTGTCAAAGGAACGGAAGATGAGGAAATTCTGAAGCATATTCGAGGCGTGATTGAAGGCAATTCAGTCATGCAGCAGAAGATACAGGAAACGATTATGCAAGAATATGTCAGACTGCAAAAGAGCGAAAGAAGTTTGCTTTTTTTTATCAATAATATTTCAAAACTAACCAGTGCCGAGCGTGACTTGATAAAACTTTTACTGGAGGGGCATAAAGTCAATGAAATTGCCGGTATTCGCAGTGTGGAAACCAGTACCATCAAAACACAAATTAATCGATTGCTGCGTAAGTTCGGCTGTGAGCGGAGCAAGGAAATTGTCAGTATGATAAGGGACATGAACATAGAGCATTTGTTTCATTAGTCAATAAAATAGTGATATCTACCAAAAAATACAGGGTTTTTCTCTGTGTTTTTTGTAAATTTACTTTATAAAAATTTCACTTTATTAACCGAGGGAATTGTGATATAATGTAGCTGTTGATTAGGCGACCAGAAAGGTTGCTCAAATAAATCTATTTAGGAGGAAAACAAATGAGCAAGAAATTCGTTTACATGTTTAGCGAAGGCGATGCAAGCATGAAAAATTTGCTTGGCGGAAAAGGTTCTAACTTAGCAGAAATGACTAAATTAGGCTTACCGATTCCACAAGGTTTCACCGTTACCACAGAAGCTTGTATTGATTACTACAATCAAGGCAAGAAGGTAACACAAGAAATCCAAGATGAGATTTTTGAATCCATTAAAAAATTAGAAGAAATTCAAGGAAAGAAATTCGGTGACACCGAAGAGCCTTTACTTGTTTCTGTACGTTCCGGTGCTAGAGCTTCCATGCCTGGTATGATGGATACCATCTTAAACCTCGGTTTAAATGACGTGGCTGTAGAAGGTTTTGCAAAGAAAACCGGAAACCCTCGTTTTGCTTATGATTCTTATCGTCGTTTCATCCAAATGTTCTCTGACGTTGTTATGGAAATGAGCAAGACTTTCTTCGAAGGCATCTTAGATGAAGTCAAAGAAGAAAAGGGTGTTAAATTAGATACCGAACTTACTGCGGAAGATTTAAAAGAAATCATCGCTAAGTATAAAGAAATCTACAAAAACAAGATGGGAGAAGACTTCCCGCAAGATCCTAAAGTACAATTGATGGAAGCTGTAAAAGCAGTATTCCGTTCTTGGGACAACCCTCGTGCTATTGTATACCGTCGTATGAATGATATCCCTGGTGATTGGGGTACCGCAGTAAACGTACAAGCCATGGTATTCGGTAACATGGGTGAAACCTCCGGTACCGGTGTTGCCTTTACCCGTAACCCATCGACCGGTGAAAACAAGATCTACGGTGAGTACTTAATCAATGCTCAAGGTGAAGACGTTGTTGCGGGTATCCGTACTCCTCAACCAATCAGCCACTTGGAAGAAGATATGCCGGAAGCATATGCTGAGTTCATGAGAATTGCTAAGTTCCTTGAAGATCACTACAAAGACATGCAAGACATGGAATTCACCATTGAAGATAGAAAATTATACTTCTTGCAAACCAGAAGCGGTAAGAGAACAGCTCCTGCAGCTCTTCAAATCGCTTGTGATTTAGTAGATGAAGGCATGATTACTCCTGCAGAAGCAGTGCTTCGTATTGATGCAAAATCTCTTGACCAATTATTGCACCCAACCTTTAATGCAGCAGCATTAAAAGCAGGTCAAGTAATCGGACAGGCACTTCCTGCTTCTCCTGGTGCAGCGGCAGGTAAAGTTTACTTTACTGCAGATGATGCGAAAAACGCACATGTAGAAAGAGGCGAAAGAGTAATCTTAGTTCGTTTGGAAACCTCCCCTGAAGATATTGAAGGTATGCACGCAGCACAAGGTATCTTGACAGCACGTGGCGGTATGACCTCTCACGCAGCGGTTGTTGCTCGTGGTATGGGAACCGCTTGTGTATCCGGTCTTGGTGAATTAAAGA
>JAUMXK010000100.1 GCA_030535295.1 Eubacteriales bacterium
ACCTAAGTTCCAGTCAGACCTTAAACCTAGAACTTACTTTGGGAATTAACTTTTAAAATTTTCTTTTGGATTCTCTTTCTTTTTTGATTGAGAATCTCTCCAATCAATGGTAAAATAAAAGGTAAGCAATATACAAAGTATCCATAAGACTTTTCGAATCAGGAGGACTTTATGAATTACCAAGAAAAATATCAGGAATGGCTTAGCAACGATTATTTTGATGAAGCAACCAAGGAAGAATTGCAATCCCTTTCCGGAAATGAAAAAGAAATCGAAGATCGTTTTTATATGGACCTCGAGTTCGGTACTGGTGGACTGCGTGGTGTTCTCGGAGCCGGCACCAATCGTATGAATGTCTACACTGTCCGTAAGGCCACACAAGGTCTTGCCAATTATATTATCAAAACAGCAGGAGAAGAAGGCAAAAGACGAGGCGTGGCCATTGCCCATGACTCTCGCCGAATGAGTCCGGAGTTTTGCCGGGAAGCTGCTCTGGTCCTGAATGCCAACGGCATCCACTCCTATGTATTTGACGGTGTGCGTACCACGCCGGAGTTGTCCTTTGCCGTGCGAAACCAAGGCTGTATCGCCGGAATCGTCATCACCGCTTCACACAATCCATCCAATTACAATGGCTATAAAGTCTATGGCGAGGATGGTGCTCAAGTGACCTATCCACGAGATAAAGAAATCATTGATGAAGTCAATCAAATTACTGATTTTTCCATGGTAAAATACAGCAGTGAAGCCGGTGAACTCTACCATATCTTTGACGAAAAACAAGATACCGATTATATCAACGCAATCAAAACGCAAACCCTTGACCAGTCTGTAATTGATGCTGAAAAAGATAATTTGAAAATTGTCTACACCCCTCTGCATGGTACGGGTGGCCGTCCGGTTCTTCGTGTCCTTGCAGAACTCGGCTATCAAAAAGTATATCCTGTTCCGGAACAAATCGAGCCGAATGGTGAATTTCCAACCATTTCCTATCCAAATCCGGAAGAAGAAAAAGCCTTTGAATATGCCATCAAACTGGCCAACGAAGTGGATGCCGATTTGCTTTTGGCGACAGATCCTGACTCCGACCGCTTAGGTGTGATGTGCAAAACAGGCGAAAAACAATACTTCCGTTTCACCGGAAATATGATTGCGCCGCTGATGTTTGACTATATTGTCAAAAAGAAAAAAGAGCTTGGCAACTTGCCTGCAAACGGCGCTTTGATTTATAGTTTTGTTTCTACCAAAATCGCTAAGAAAATGGCAGAAAAAGAAAATCTCAAGGTCTTTGAAGTACTGACCGGCTTTAAATATATCGGTGAGAAAATCAAGGAATTTGAAACCGAGAAGAGCTATGAATATCTCTACGGCTTTGAAGAAAGCTACGGCTACTTAGTCGGTACCCATGCCAGAGATAAGGATGCTGTCGTATCCGCTATGATTGTCTGTGAAATGGCTGCCTACCATAAATCCAAAGGCAGAAACTTAAAAGAAGCACTCGATGAGCTGTATAAAGAATATGGCTATTTCAGCGAAGCCACCTTACCTCTTAGCTTCCCGGGTATCGAAGGGAAAGACACGATGGCGAAAATCCTCTCAAACCTTCGTCAAAATCCGCCAAAGGAAATTGACGGTAGAAAAGTGCTGGAAATCAGAGATTATGAAACCTGTTTGATTACCGATTGCAGCACCGGAAAAACTACGCCGACCGGCATGATAAAATCCAATGTCCTTTACTATGTCTTAGAGGACGAAGCATGGGTTTGTGCTCGCCCATCGGGTACCGAACCGAAGATGAAATTTTATTATGGTGTTAAGGCCGATTCTATGGAAGTGGCCGAAACCGCCGGTAAAAACCTGGAAGCCTACTTGATGCAGCTTGTAAAGTAAGTTGACCGTTCTCGACCTCTAAAGGAGTTATTATGATTTTTAAACTTTATCCTGCTCACAAAGATTATCTTTGGGGCGGAACACGATTAAACAAAGAATTTGGCAAAAACAGAGAAGGCATTGTCGCAGAAACTTGGGAACTGTCCATTCATCCGGACGGCACTTCCACCATCGTCGATTCCGACAGTCCTTATAACAACCGTCCTCTGACCGAATACCTAAAGGACCATCCGGAGGCCATCGGAAATGACAAAGAACTGCCTATTCTGATTAAATTCATTGATGCCGAAAAAGATTTATCCATTCAAGTTCATCCGGATGATGCCTACGGGCTTGCCAACGAAGGGCAAAACGGAAAAACGGAATGTTGGTATATTCTGGACGCTGAGCCGGGTGCTTTCCTTTATTACGGTGTCAACCGGGAGCTGAGCAAAGAAGAATTCCGCTCGGCCATTGAAAACGGCACTTTACTTGATGTCCTAAACAAAGTACCGGTCAAAAAAGGAGATTTCTTCTTTATTCCTGCCGGTACGGTTCATGCTATCGGTGCCGGTATTATGATTGCCGAAATCCAACAAAACTCCAATGTTACTTATCGTGTCTATGATTTCAATCGTAGAGATGCCAACGGCAATTTACGGGAGCTCCATGTGGATAAGGCGATAGAGGTATCGACTTTGACTCCACCAAAAACAGATTATGACTTTGGCGGACATCTTTGCCAATGCGAATATTTTACGGTAGATAAGGTGCAGGTCCGCTCGGAACTTAGCTGCAACCCACAAAATCATCAAGGCAAAACCGGCTTTCATTCTCTGCTGATATTAGAAGGGGAAGGCAGCATCACAGACGGCGAAATCACTTATCCGCTAACCAAAGGAGATAGTTTCTTTATCACTGCCGACCACAATCTCTATACCTTAAACGGCAGCTTTACCATGCTGCAAACTACTTTAGGCACACATTAATTTTCAAGACAAGCCTTTCGTTATTGCAATGAGCGGCCGGATTTTTCTATAAGAATCACAAAAAGAATCAAAAAGGAGCCTTGCAACAGGCTGGTAAATTCCTGTTGTAACGCTCCTTCTTTTTATTTTCTGACAATGCCGAATCGGCCACCTTTTGATTTCTCTTTTGCATCCTGCCTTAGCACGCCCTTTCCCTTTTGGAAAAGCGAAAGGACCACTCTCGTGATTTTCTCTTTGTTTTCTTCCGTTCCGAACAGCCATCGGAAGGCAAAATCATTTCTTGCGGCTTTATCTATATTCTAGCATTTTGTTTTGGAGAAGTCGTCCGCTGGTTGTGGAATTTCGTTTTTTTTCATAAAAATGGAGTTAAATATTTTTAAACTTTCTTTTACTTTCATTCCATTTCTTTTATCAAAAAGGCTACTCCATTACAATTTCATTATAAATCGACTGCTTCTCTTTTCCTTTTCTATATTGTATGTTAAAATAATATCAACAAGATGTCGACCAGTCGAAAGAAGGTGTTCTTATGAAAAAACTAATTTCGTTGTTGTTGATTGCTGTACTTTTAGCCAATTGCTCCTCTACTCCTTCTACCAATACCAAGGAGAAGGAGAACTCTGCCAAGAGTATGGAAAAAACCTATCAGGTACCCGACTTTCCAATGGAAATGTCCAAAGAGGCAGTACGGGCAAAAATAGAGGAAATGGGTGGCTCAGATGAAATTTACATTTTTGAAAGAGGTCTTACGATATCTGACTTCCCTATTTTCGGGGTCAATATGAAAAAAATCCGCTTTTCTTTTGCCCATTTGGACAAATTGGTCTCTGTCTATATGCGCTTTGATCCTTCTGATAATGAAACCGTCCAAAAGAAGATCCGCGAAATTTACGGTGAGCCGGTCAAAAGCTTCCGACAAGCACTGCTGATTCGTATGAGGGATGACGGTACTCCCCCTTTACCGCTTATAGATATTGATATTGCCGTAGAAAATCGTAATGAAGTTTGGCATACAGAAAAACCTTTGAGTCAAGCTTGGAGCAAAGAAGAACTGGAAAATTTCAAAACCAACTTTATTCACACCTTGGAAGAAAGTCCAACAGATGCAAAACCGATCAAAGATGAGGAAAAATGGCAGACCTTCTTCGAAAATGCCTGGGAATCGTATTTTGTTCTTTATTTATCGGATGACCCGAACAAGGAATCCAGCCTCAGCTTTAACCATCACCCCAAACTCTGGTTTGAACCTGCCCAAGCAGAAAAATAAAAGGAGTTGCCAACACAACTCCCCGGTATAAAAAATGGTAATTAGAAAGGGGCTGTTGCATTTTAAGATTTTTACACAAGATACAAGGAAATTTTCTTTGTTTCGCAACAATGTCTTGTGTAAAATCTGTATTTTGCAACAGCCCCTTTTTCATCTATTTTCTTTCCTAATCCGGTCGGAATTTTCATCAAATTCTTTTCTGCCATCCATTTCCAGCCGGACATAAATCGAAAGTTGTTTTATTTTATTCCCTTTAAAATAACGGCACTAAACGGCTTCATTTTTAACTTCACCGTTCCGCTTTGAACCGGATAGACTTCCTTCTGGGTACTGTGTCCCTCGACCGTTGTTTCAAAAATACGCTGGCAAGCTTCATCATCGGAAATCCCGATTTCCCATACCGGAATCGTCACTGTCTTTGCTTCCGCATTATTATTGAAGGCCACCGCCACCTTTCCGCTTTCATCAAAGCGGCCATAGGTCAAGATATTATAATCGCCGCCCAAAAGTTTCAAAGAACCGTTACGCAAGGCAGGAATCGACTTACGAATACCGATTAATTGCTTATGCACCTCAAGTAAATCCTTGTTTTCCTTGCCCCAAGGGTAAGTTCTGCGGTTATCCGGATCTGTCCAGCCGCACACACCCACTTCATCTCCATAATAAATCGTCGGAGCACCGAGCCAAGTCATTTGAAGCACCACCGCCTCTTTCATAATTCCGTAGTTGATACCCTCGCTTGCCGCTTCCGGACCTACGGTATGAATTCGACCGACACGATGATTGGTTCTGGTCAGGAAACGGGAATGGTCATGATTGGACAGCTCATTCATTGCCACTTGCAATGCAGAGGCATGAAATTTTGCCATATTGTAGGTCATGGCATCATGGAAAGATTGATAATTTCCATGCAAATCTCCACGATATTCGTCCGAATGCTTCTCCATACCGGTAAAAAACCAAGATACCGGCTCCATAAAGGCATCGTAGTTCATGACAGAATCCCACTGGTCACCATTTTTCAACCAGTCAGAAGGGTCGCCATAATGCTCCGCCAAAATCAATGCCTCCGGATTGGCTTCCTTGACATGTTTTCTGAAATCACGCCAAAACTGATGATTAAATTCCTTACTGTATCCCAAATCCGCAGCCACGTCCAGTCTCCAGCCATCCGCATTGTAAGGCTCTTGCATCCATTTTTGTGAAATCTTCATAATCTTGCGATACAATCCCGGAGAACCCTCATAATTCAGCTTCGGCAGCGTATCATAGCCCCACCATCCGTCATAATTGTGATTGTTCGGCCAGCCATTGGATTCATGGAAGTGAAAGTAGCTATGATATGGACTGGTCGCCGAAGCATAGGCACCGGTCGGATAATTCCCACTCGCCTCATAAAAGCCTTCTCTATCGAGCCATTTGTTGAAGGAACCGCAATGGTTAAAGACACCGTCCAGAATCACCTTCATGCCACGGCGGTGAATTTCTTCCACCAACTTGACAAAAAGCCGGTTACTGGCTTCTAAGTTTTCCGCATCCGTAGTTCTCTTTTGATAAAGCTCGGCCTTGATATTTTCCTCATCACCCTTCAAGACCGCTCCGCCATCATTGACAATCACACCGAAGTGCGGATCAATCGACTCATAATCCTGTGTATCATATTTATGGTTGGATGGCGAAGTAAAGACCGGATTTAAATAAATCACTTCCACACCCATTTCCATCAAATAATCCAATTTATCCAAAATTCCCTGTAAATCACCGCCATAGAACTCACGAATCCCTTCCGCTTTCGGTAATTTATCCCAGTCGGTCACCTTATCCACCAATTTGCCGATATAGCGGTATTCTCCATCCACTACATCATTGCTTGGATCTCCGTTGTAAAAACGGTCCACAAAAATTTGGTACATAATCGCACCCTTTGCCCAATCCGGAGTTGATAAATTCGGTACCAGTTTAAAATTAAAATACAAATCCGGCTCACGGGTCACCCCTTTTTTATTGTAGTAAACCCGATAGTTTCCGGAATGCAATTCAAAATAGTACTGTATCGGCTTTTTCACCGCTTCCAGAGTAATCACATAATAGTCAAACAAGGCATCGGTTTTTTCCAAGGCAAGCGGCAGTTTTTTTTCTTCAAATCGTAAAAAAACTTGTTCGACATTATTTTTTTTCGTTCGTAAGCGTAGCTTTACCGAATCTCCCATTTTTGGCTCTTGTGGAATCCGGTAATTCTCCGTTTCATCACAAAAAATTGCTTTTTCATCCAATATTGGGTGGCGTGTACTGATGTACGCAAACAACTTTTCATAACCCAACATCTGTTTTGTTTCCATAAATATCCTCCTCAACAAGAATGTTTCTTGTTCTGTTTTTACACGAGAAATGGGCTGACCAGCAGCCCTTACTTCCCCTATTTTCCTTATTTTACAATATTTTTTTTCAATTGCAAGCGTTAAAACAATCACTTCTTTTCCATATTTTCCGCCA
>JAUMXK010000013.1 GCA_030535295.1 Eubacteriales bacterium
GGGAGCAAGTTTCAGCGATTCCCCAAAAAGTAAGTACGAATTGGGTGGTATGACATCTCTTGCGAGGCACTTCCCTATAAATTCTAAGTTATCTTTCGCACAGTTTTTAGGAAACTTGCAGCTAGCAACGCTCGCTTGCGCGCTGCAAAAAAATAGTATTTCCTTCCTTTTTATCAAAATTCTCTGAAGCATAAAAATGGAGCGGGTTTCTAAGAAACCCACCCCAACTATTGACAAAGAGCCTTCTCTTCTATTTTTAATACCACAAACCGATTAGAATTCCCAAAATCATACCTACAAATACCTCCAGATAGGTATGTCCCAATAACTCTTTCAGTTCCTTTTCCATTTGAAAATTGGAACGTCCCAATTGCTCTACAATCTGCTTAATTACCTTTGCTTGCTGTCCTGCAGCCATTCTAACATTGGCCGCATCGTACATGGTAATAAAAGAAATCACCATTGCAAAGCCAAAAAGAGGATTGTTGAATCCATATATCTTACCTATCTGCATTGTCGCTGCAACAATTGAAGTCGTATGCGAACTCGGCATCCCTCCTGATCCCATAATTCTCTCCGGATCAAAATGCTTTAGCCGAATCCATGTTGTCAAAATCTTAAAGCCCTGTGCCAAAAACCACGCAATTAAAGCAACAACAAATGGGCCATTGCTAAATATTTGTTCTACATATCTCATAACTCATCAACTTCCAAAACAATCAATTCTTTTTCCACTTTTTCGACTCTTCTGGTACATTCCTTCAAACTCTCCATCGCTTTTTGGTATTGCTCCAGATTTTCTTCAAAGCTCAGCTCGCCGGATTGTAGTTTTTCGATAATTTGATTAACTTCTCCCAGTAAATCTTCCATACTAAGATTGCTACTTCTCTTCTTCGCAGGCACTCTCTTTTTCCTCCACTTCCAGTTTCAACTTACCATCCTTTAAATGGGCTATTACAGTATCTCCAATCTGAATCGCATCAATTCCGGAAAGTGCCATGCCAGATTCATTTGTCAAATACGCATAACCATTTTCCAGTTTTGCTTTCGGGTGAACCGCTAAAAGCTGTTTCTCCAAAAGCTCAATTCTCCATCTGACTCTTTTCAGATAATGCCAATATTCACGATTCAGCTCCTTTTCACGCTCTAAAATATGAAAACGAATATCCTCCAATTTGCGGCTCGGATGAAAAGGCCTCAAACGTAATCTCATTCTCTCCGTTTCATTTCGATAACGTTCCAGATAAATGCAAAATTCTCGATTTAACCGTGAAAAACTTTCCCGAATCACCTGCATTTGATCTCGCAGCTCGGGAATAGCCAATTCGGCGGCCGCAGATGGCGTAGGAGCTCGTAAATCCGATACAAGATCTACCAAAGTGACATCCGTTTCATGACCAACCGCTGAAATCACCGGAATTTTCGAATGGTAAACCGCTCGAACCACCGCCTCTTCATTAAAAGGCCATAAGTCCTCAATCGAGCCGCCGCCTCTACCCACAATCAGGACATCCACCGGTTTCTTTTGTCGATTAAAATACTCAATACCGGCTGCAATATTTGCTGCCGCCCGTTCTCCCTGTACCAAACTAGGGTACAAAATAAGCTGAACTCCCTTATTTCTTCTGCCTGCAATTTGCAAAATATCTTGAATGGCCGCTCCCGTAGCACTGGTTACAATGCCGATTTGCTCCGGCAGCTCCGGAATTTCTCTCTTCTCTTTCTGAAAAATTCCCTCAGCACTAAGCTTTTTCTTAAGTTCTTCCAGCTTTTGAAACAAATCTCCCTGCCCTGCCTCTTTGACATCTCGAACATAGATTTGATATCTGCCGGTCTTCTCATAAAGTCCAATTCCACCGGTGACAATAATTTTCTTGCCGTTCGACGGTAGAATCTCCAAGCCGGAAGCATAATTCGCAAACAAAACGCAATCAATGGCAGCTGCTTCATCCTTAATCGTAAAATAAATATGACCGGAACTATGCAACTTGGCATTACTTACCTCTCCCTCCACCTGCAAATGATTGAGCAAGTAGTCCTCACGAAATAAGTTTTTGATATAAAGATTTACTTCTGAAACTTGAAAAATCTTTCCTGCCATCAAACTGCCCTCTTCCTAAAATCGTTTATCTGTCCAATCCCTCTACAATTTTGGCAACCGCTCCATTGACAAAGCGAAACGAATTGTCCTGTCCATAAGCCGATGCCAAAGTCACCGCATCATTTGCCAATACCGGAATCGGCACTTCTTTCTTGTAAAAAAGTTCATATACCGTCATTCTTAGGATTGCCAGCTCAACCTTGGCCATAGTCTTGGTATTCCAACGCTCCACCTTCTGATTGATAATATCATCAATTTCAGGTAAATGGTTTCGGATTTGTGCAAGCTCGGCCAATACCAGCTCCTTATCTTCCTCTGAAATCTCCTTCTCATTGCGAGTAAAGCTCTCCAGCATATCCTTCTGCACCTCCTGATTTTCATCAAAAGGATGACTGAACAAGATGCGAAACAGTAATTCTCTCTTTTCCTTTAGCTTCATTTTGTCCTCCCGTAGCAATTTTACCAAGTATTTTTCCAAAGAAAAACGAAGCGCGGCAAAAAATTGCTGCGCCTGATTAACAGAATTTCTCCTGCCTATTTTTCGTTTCCTTTTTTCGTCTTGTTAGCTTTGGCTTCCACACCGCTTACCTTGACATTCACCGCCGAGACTTCCAAACCGGTCATGTTTTCAATGGTTGACTTCACCTTTTGTTGAATCTTGGCCGTTACTTCCTGTACACTGACATCAAAATCAATGATAACTGCCAAATCCAAGGTAATTTCCTCGTTTTCACCAACTCTTACCTTAATTCCCTTGCCTAAGTTTTTCATACCAAGCAGCTCAACGAGTTCCCCTTGCAACTTTCCTACCATGCCAACTACGCCTTCCACTTCGGCCGCTGCCATGCCTGCAATAATTGCAATTACTTCATCCGCAATATTCACGGTACCACATTCACTCTGATTATTTATTTTTAAAATCTTTCGCTCCATTTTGTCCTCCTTGGCTTGTCAAAACGCAATTCGCTATATTTTATGGAATTAATCATTTACACGGGAAACATATTCGCCGGTACGGGTATCAATCTTCAATTTATCACCATTATTGATAAAAAGAGGAACCATAACCGTAGCTCCGGTTTCCAGCTCTGCAGGTTTGGTAGCTCCGGTAGCTGTGTCACCCTTGATGCCAGGCTCGGTATGAGTTACTAGCAATTCCACACTGATTGGAGGTTCTACACCGAAAATCACTCCCTTATGCTCCAACATCATAACCACATCATTTTCTTTTACAAATTTCAAAGAATCTCCTAAATCATCTGCGTTGAGTGCGATTTGCTCATAAGATTCCTGATCCATAAAATGGAATAAATCGCCATCCGAGTAAAGATATTGCATATCTTTTCTTTCAATAATTGCTTGCTCGAACTTATCCTGCGGACGAAAAGTCTTATCAATGATGCTGCCGGATTTCATATTTCTCAATTTGGTACGCACGAATGCCGGACCTTTTCCCGGCTTTACATGTTGGAATTCCAAAACCAAATAAATATTGTCCTCATGCTCAATGGAAATACCGTTTTTTAAGTTACCCGCTTGTACTACTGCCATGTTTCATCCTCCTGGTGAATCTAATCAATCTATTTTCCGTTTCTATGAAAATCATAGATATTTTTTACTTTTCTATTTTTATAACACAATCAATTTTTTCTCTGATGTTACCAAGCTTTCCGCTCCGGTTGCCGTAAGCACGGCAAGATCTTCAATTCTCACTCCGCCCACTTCCGGAATATAAATCCCAGGCTCAATGGTTGCCATCATATTTTCCAGCAAAATGCTATGATCATTTTGAGATAAGGTTGGCTTTTCGTGTACTTCCAGACCGACACTGTGCCCTAAAGAATGTCCGAAATATTCCCCATAACCGGCCTCTGCAATAATATCTCTGGCAATGGTATCCGCCGCCGAACAGGTCATTCCCGGTTTCAAGGCTTCCAGCGACACCAAATGCGCTTTCAGCACAATATCGTAAATTTCCTTCAATTTATCATTCACTTCCCCGATGGCGACTGTTCTGGTCATATCCGAGCAGTATCCCTGATAAATACAACCAAAGTCCATGGTCAAAAGCTCTCCCTTTTGGATTTTTTTATCCGACGGTCTGGCATGCGGCAAAGCACCGTTGATTCCCGATGCAATAATCGGTTCAAAGCTCATTGCCTCTGCACCAAGTTTTCTCATGGTGTATTCGAGCTCCAAGGCAATTTCTTTTTCGGTCATACCTACCTGAATAAAGTTCAACATGTGAGTGAATGCTTCATCGCCGATTTGCGAAGCTCTTCTCAAAAGCACCAACTCTTCCGGCGTTTTAATCATTCTTATTTTTTCCACTACATTTCCAATGGATTTCCACTCTACACTTGAAAGCTTACCGGTGAACAATTGATATTCTCCGTAGGTCATTAAATCTCCCTCAAAACCGAAGCTTTGAACGGAGTCTGCCTTTAAAAATTGCTCCAGATTTTCAAGCAAGCCCAATTTTTTGTAATCAACCACTTCAAAATCCGGACATTGTGCCGTTGCCTGAAGAATATAACGAAAATCCGTCAATAAAATTCGTCTTTGTTTGCTGATATACAAAAAAGCACTGGATCCGGTAAATCCCGAAATGTATCTTCTGTTGTATGGGCTGGTCAGCAAAACTGCCTCTACGCCCAACTCCGGAAAATGGTCAATTAATTTTCGAATTTTTAAATTCATTTTGCTCTCCTAATGATTCCTACCAATGTCATCTGTTCATGGTTGCAAATGATTGCCTTTTTTCGGCACATTATATCAAAAGCTGTATTTCATTTACAATTTCTTCCGGTGTTTTCCCGGCTGTTTGAATGATAATACTTGCAACTTTAAAAAATAAAGGCTCGATTTTAGCAATTTGCTTTGATATCTTTTCTTCATTTAATTGCTCTTCCGCCTCAATAATACCTTTTTCAACTCCGGCTTCCAAACGGCGTTTCAATTCTTCTTTGTCCGTTTGCAAATATACCACCGTGCCGATTTTCGGAAGAACAGACGCCACATCTTCATTGACAATCGTATCACTGCGTACAATGATTACTTTGTTTTTCTTGCACATCATTTTTTCAAGAAATCCCTTTTCCATTTCCCGAAACTCTACTTCTCCGACTTCATCTACTAACTCTTTGATAGACTTTTGATGTTCTTTTTGAAAGTCCTCTTCCAACTCGATGAAAGTTTGCTGAGTTCTTTCCGCTAATAGCTTTCCAATCGTAGTTTTACCGCTTTGCGAAAAGCCGACTAATATTATATTATTCATCTTCTCTCCAATTGTCATCTGTAAATTCAGCGTGTTCAAGCAGTTTCTTCTCCAAGCCGCGTTTAAATCTGGTATGTATTGCTTCTTTTTCTTGAATCGGCAACACTAAAATCGTACATAAACCCAATAAATTACCTGCAATAACATCCGTAAAAAGCTGGTCTCCGACAATAATCGTTTCTTGCGGAGCTGTCCCCAAAATAGTGAGCCCCTTTCGCAAGCCGAACGGCAACGGCTTTATGGCTGAAAAAACACTTTTCAAGCGAATCCCCTTGGCAAAAAGTTTGACTCTTTTTTTTGTGTTATTGGAAACCAAAACAATGGAAAATCCTTTTTTACGCAGCAAAGCAACCAACTTTTCCACATCCTCCGTCGGAGTTTTGCAATCATAAGGAACCAAAGTATTGTCAATATCAAAAACAATACCCCGATAGCCCATTTCATATAATTTATTATATGGAATATGGTAAATGCTTGGATAATAATATTTTGGATATATCTTCATAAAAACCTCATCATTTCTCTACATATCATATATTATTTTAACACGCAAGTCAATCTTTTTTTGGCAAAACCGCTAAAACAAAGGCCTTTCCCCTTACACTCTACTCGGTTTTCGAATGATGGTCTCCGGCTCAATTCTTCCGGGCAAGCGTAAATAAAGTTTTTCCTTTGCCAAGGTAGCACTTTCTTTGGTTTCTCCTGTTTCCGTCAAGATTTCTCCTACTTTGAATTGCAAATTCTCACCTCTTTGAGTCAAAATCTCCAAATCATCGCCCACGGAAAATTTATTTCTCTGCTCAATATGATGTAGCCCCGTCTTTTCATCAAAACCTATCACTTTGGCTGTAAATACATAATCTTTTATATAGGAAGAATTTTCGTAGATTTGACCATTTTCAGGGATTCCATAGAAAAATCCCGTATCAAAATGGCGATGAGAGCACTTACCCACTTCCTCAAGAAAATAATCTTTCTTTTTTTCATACTCCTGCGGATTTTCAAAGAAGAGATCAATTGCTTGTCGGTAGGCTTTTACAACGGTTGCTATATATAGAGGTGTCTTCATTCTGCCCTCTATTTTCAAGCTGTCAATTCCGGCCGGGATGACATCCTCCAAATGATTTATCATACACAGGTCCTTGGAATTGAAGAAATACGTTCCCTTCTCATCTTCCATCACCGGCATATATTCTCCCGGTCTGGTCTCTTCCACCAAATGATACTTCCAGCGGCAGCTCTGCGTGCAAGAACCACGATTGGCATCCTGTCCGGTCAGAAAATTACTTATCAGGCAACGACCGGAATAAGACATACACATTGCTCCGTGCACAAAGCCTTCTATTTCCATATCATAGGGAATATTGGCTTTGATTTCAACGATTTCTTTCAAGGATAATTCCCTTGCAAGTACTGCTCTTTTCACCCCTTGCTGAAACCAAAAGCGGTATGTCAAGTAATTGGTATTGTTGGCCTGTGTACTCATATGCACTTCCATATCCGGCAGCACTTCTCTGACCAGCATTAATAATCCCGGATCTGCTACAATCAGTGCGTCCGGTTTGATTTCTTCCCCGATTTCCACCAAATACTTTCTGGCGGTTTGAATGTCTTCATTGTGTGCAAAAACATTGGCTGTCACATAGGCCTTGACATTATTTGCCCTGGCATACGCAATGCCGGCTATCATTTCTTCCTTTGTAAAATTCTTTGCCTTTGCTCTAAGTCCCAGTGCAGAACCTCCCATGTAAACGGCATCTGCACCATATTTGACCGCTGTCACCAGATTCTCGTAAGAGCCTGCCGGTGCAAGTAGCTCAGGCTTTTTTATCCATTCGTTCATCTATTTTTCCTTTTCTTGTTTGATACTGACGGTTACTCCGTCCGCCAACCCGAAATAGCGGGTGGAAAGAGTCGGCTCCTGACTGATTGCCCACAGGTATTGACGCATCCGTCGATGAGTCGTTCTCTCCCTGCGAATCAGCAGATGCTTGGAATGCATGATTTCTCCGTTTTGCAAAACATTATCGGTAATCAGCATTCCTCCATTTTTGAGGAGTCTTAAAATATGAGGTAAGAAGTTGATATATTGAGCCTTGGCCGAATCCAAGAAAATCACATCAAAGCTTCCCTCCAACTCCGGCAAAATTTCACCGGCATCGCCAATTAGTATTTTGATTTTCTCCGGCTGCATTTCAAACCTAGTTTCACTTTGGTTTTCGGTATGCTCTGCCTGATGTGTCCTGTCTTCTCTCTTTTGCTGCAAATATTCTTTTGCCTCTTCCATTCTTTGCTTGGCTTCCTGCCACATGACAGGATTTCTCTCTATGGTATAAAGCTCGCCGTCGGCCGATAAAAATTGGCTCATTAAAAGAGCCGAATAACCGATGGCGGTTCCGATTTCCAAAATCCTGGATGGCTTTTGCAGCTGCAGAAGCAACTGCAAAAATTGTACCATTTCCTTGCGGATAATCGGAACTTTCCTTTTACGAGCCAGTTTCTCCAAATCTGATAAAAAGTCTTTTTTCTCATAAAATAATGAAAAATAAACTTCTCTTTCATTAAGTCCTTCTAAATATTCAAATTGCATTTTACTTCTCTCGATTTCCTAACGCAAATGGTCTTTATACTTTACTTTTGCCGCATTATGCTCATCCAAAGTACGGCTAAAAGAGTGCTCTCCGCTTTCAATGTCCTTTAAGACAAAGTAAATATAGTCTGTTTCCTCCGGATAAAGTACCGCCTCAATCGCCGATTTCCCCGGATTTCCAATAGGACCGGTCGGCAACCCCGGATTGATATAGGTGTTGTATGGCGAATCAATCTTGGTATCTTCAATCGTCAATTGTGGATAGGACTTATTCAAAACATACATAACCGTAGAACACATTTGCAGTGGCATATCAATCTTCAAACGATTGTTGATAACACTTGCCACTAATTTTCTTTCCTCCGGCACTCTCACTTCTTTTTCAATAATGGCCGCCATATTGATGACTTCATCAATGGTACGTCCCATTGCCTTGGTTCTAACTTGATATTCTTCATTGTAAATGGCCTGGAAACGCTTGAGCATCTTGTCAATCACTTCACTTGGCTTGGCATCGGCATAAATCTCATACGTATCTGGAAACAGGTATCCTTGCAATCTGAGATTACGCTCCGGAATCGCCTTGACAAAGTCATAATTATATTTTGAAATATCATTGCTGGCCTGAACAAATTCATCCTTGGTTTTGCATACACCGATTTCTACCATCTTTTCTGCAATCTGCAAAATGGAATAACCTTCCGGAATGGTGAAGGTAATGGTCTTTCTCTTTTCTCCGTCCTTCATCAGGATTTCCATAATCCGATATTCATCCATTGCCGTATCCAGCTTAAATTGTCCACTTTGAAACTTGGAATCATAGCTGTTTAATTTTGCCAATACCCTAAAAAACAACTCATTTTTTATCAAATCATTTTTCTTCAAAATAGCGGCAATCTTCTCCGTACCCGCACCTTTAGGGATATCCACGACAACTTCTTTGCCTTCCTTTGTTTGCTGCGGACGTTGGATTAAGGCATAGGCATTTTGGTAAGCCCATGTTGTTCCCTTGACAACCGCAAAGATTACCAAAGCAATAAAGGCAATCCGTACCACCACTTGTAAAATTTCTCCGATAACATTTTTTATCATATACACCTCTCGCTTACTATTGAAAGTGGTGCCGATAGAAAAGCCTATCCGGCACCAATTCATTTAGTCAAGAAATTTAGTATCATAGTCCAACTCGTCGGCAATCTGCTTAAAAAGCTTTTGCATCGAACGACAAAGCTGATAATCCGCATCTAAAAAAGCATTGACAATGGGATCTTGCAATTCCACTACATAGTCACTTTTCAAACGCAGCAGTCTTTCATAGGCTTCAAATTGTCCATAATTTTGATTAATTTGAATTTCAAATGCCTTTTTTCGAAAAGTGTTTACTTTATCCCAAAGCGCAACTTTATTCGAAAGGAGCGATTTATAATTCAAATAATTAATATATTCTTCCGTTGATTTCAAGGCGGAAATCATTTCCCTTGCCTTAATTTCTACACTATCTCTTTGCACTTCTTCCTCCTGCATAGTATTTTAACTAACATTCTACCTGCATTAAAATTGGTAATACCATCGGACTTCTCTTGAGTTGGAACCAGAGGTATTCTCTGATATCATCCCGAATCAAAGTCTTGATTTTCGTCCAATCATTAATATTTTTTGCATTGGCTTTGTCCAGTGAGCGATGTACCGTTTCCCGAATATCCTCCATCAAACTGGTATTTTCTTTGACAAAGGTAAATCCTCTGGAAATAATTTCCGGATTTGATAAAATCTCATTGGTATACTTGTTGACAGCAATGGAAACTACAATCAATCCATCCTGTGACAGTTTCTGACGATCACGCAAGACAACTTCACCGACATCGCCGACTCCCAGACCATCTACCAAAACCGTTTCTACCGATACTTTATCTACTACTTCGCCTCCATCTTGGCCAAGAGCAAATACATTTCCGTTTTCTAAAATATACACATCTTTCTTTTGCATTCCCAGTTCCACCGCTAAATCCTGATGCGCTTTTAAGTGTTGATATTCACCATGCACCGGAATAAAGTATTTCGGATGAACCAGAGTATGCAGCAATTTCAATTCTTCACGGCAAGCATGGCCGGATACATGGGTATCTTCGTAGACAACATCGGCTCCTTTTTTGCACAAGCTGTTGATGACTCTGGCTACATATTTTTCATTACCCGGAATCGGTTTGGAGCTTAAAATAACTACATCTCCTTCTTTAATGCTAATCTTGCGATGAGTGTTGTTGGCAATTCTGGATAATGCCGAAAGCGGCTCACCTTGACTGCCCGTAGTGATAATAACAATTTGACTGTCTTTATAATTGTCAATCTCATCACTGCTAATCAGCATATTTTTCGGCATCTTGATATAGCCGAGCTCCTGTGCGGTTGTGACCACATTGACCATCGATCTGCCTTCTACCGCTACCTTACGGCGATGCGCCTTGGCCGAATTGATGATTTGCTGAACACGGTCAACATTGGATGCAAAGGTCGCTACAATCAGTCTACGCCCCTTGTTCTCATTGAAAATAGTATCAAAGGATTTACCGACTGTGCTTTCCGACATGGTATAGCCTTCACGCAGTACATTTGTGGAATCCGCCATCAATGCCAGAACTCCTTCTCTGCCAAGCTCTGCCAAGCGATGCATATCAATGGCTTTGCCGTATATCGGTGTATAATCCACCTTGAAGTCACCACTGTGCACAATCACGCCGACCGGAGTATGAATGGCAATCGCTGCCGCATCCGGAATTGAGTGATTGGTGCGGATAAATTCGGTACGGAATTTTCCCAAACGTACACTTTGTCCCATTCCTACGCTTTTCAGTTTACATTGTTCCAAAATCTTGTGTTCTTTTAATTTGTTCCCAACCAAGCCCAATGTCAGGCGGCTACCATAAATCGGAACATTCAGTTCCTTCAATAAATACGGAATGGCACCGATATGGTCTTCATGACCATGGGTTACAATCAGTCCTCGGACTCTATCCGCATTTTGCTTTAAATACGAGAAATCCGGTATGACAATATCAATGCCCAACATTTCTTCATCCGGAAATGCCAAACCGCAATCAATTATAATAATATC
Source organism: Eubacteriales bacterium (assembly GCA_030535295.1). Classification (GTDB taxonomy): domain Bacteria; phylum Bacillota; class Clostridia; order Lachnospirales; family Vallitaleaceae; genus W11650. The sequence continues at coordinate 11,081 of JAUMXK010000013.1, forward strand.
ATTTTTATACTCGAACAAAGTAATATTCATCCCGATTTGGTCTAAACCACCCAAAGGAATGATTTTTACTCTTTCTTCTATTTGTTTCTTTTTCAAAAATACCTCCACTGTGAGAGCTTCCTAAGCTCTGCTTTCTTATTTTTTGTTTATTTTTTCTATTTATTTTTTGGTTTTGGTGTCCTTTATCCGGCACCCTTTCGACCAGAGATTCGTCGTCAGCAAAACTTGCTTTCGGCATTTTAGTCTAAACATAGTTTAAAGGCAAGTAACACTACCTCGCCTTTATCCATTCGCCTAAACTTCTGATACTTGTGTAACACATTTGGAGCACAGTCCATAAATTTTGATTTGTGCATCAATGCCTTCAAAGCCTTTTTCTTCTTTTAACAAGTCTTTGTAGCGGTCAATGAAATCCAATTCAATTTCGTCCACTTCTCCGCACTGTTTGCAAATTAAGTGGTAATGATGTAACGGGATGTCTTCATAAAAAATCTCATAACGAATATCTTTATCGTCAAAAGAGATTTTTTCTATAATTCCCAAACGATTTAAAATCTGAATATTGCGGTAGACAGTTGCCAAACCGATTTCCGGATTGGTCTCACGCACATATTGATATACCTCGTCAACAGTCAGATGAGCTTTGCGGTGTTCGTATAAAGTCTCCAAAACAACTTTTCTTTGATTGGTAATTTTATAACCACCCTCTTTTAAAATATCATAATATTTATTTAAATCACTCATACTTCTCCTTAAGGGCTTCAATCAGAAAGTCCCTCCTCTTTGGTCTACTATTCGTAATCTTCATCGGGAATATTGTCTTCTAAAATATCAAGCAAGGCATTGACGAACTCTTCGCCTTCTTCTTCGGGATCTACAATACTGTAGTAAGCATCATCTCCCTCGATATTGTCTTCTCTCATGATAAAGACATTGAGCTCTTCGCTGTCGGTTTCTTCCAATTCATCCGTCACGAGAATATATCTGGTACCCTCATATTCTGCCATACTAAGCACTTCCAGCTCTACATCATTTCCATTTTCATCTGTAAATACAATACGATCCACTTTTTCCTCCTACTTGGCACCGGCATCTAAATATCCTTGCAGGAAATATGCAGCTGCCATCTTGTCAATTACTTTTTTTCTCTTCGCTCTGCTCAAATCAGCCTCCAAAAGCACTCTTTCCGCTCCTACCGTACTGAGTCTTTCATCCCAGGTGATGATTGGCAAAGTAATTTCTTTTTCCAATTTTTCCACAAACTCCAAAGTCTTTTCCACTCGCTCACCCAAGGTATTATTCATATTTTTGGGTAAGCCTACCACGATTTTTTCAACCGAATATTCCTGAATCAACTGCTTGATTCTCACAAAGGAATTTGCCAGGTCGTCTTCTTCTTTCCGTCGAATAATTTCCACGCCCTGCGCTGTCCAGCCAAAAGGATCGCTTACTGCGATTCCAATGGTTTTGCTTCCATAATCGCAAGCCATAACTCTCATTGTTTTTTCCTTTCGCCTTCCATTATTTTGCTTTGAAATAATGATTGACAATCTCTTCCATCAATTCATCTCTTTCAATTCTGCTAATCAGTTTTCTTGCATTATTATGTCCGGTAATATAAGTCGGATCCCCGGAAATAAGATACCCAACTAATTGGTAGGTAGGATTATATCCTTTTTCCTTTAAAGCCTCATAAACTTGCTCCAGCACTAAGCGTGCCTCATTCATTTCCTTTACAGGTTTCTTAAAAAATTGAGTATGTCCCTTATTATCCATGGTTTCACTTCCTTACTTTTGCTTCTCTGAAAAGCAAATTCAATTTCTGTTTCTATAGGTGTTTCTCTACATCATATTTCCATGAAATACAATGAAAGCCTGAACTTACAATTCAACAATATGATACCATAAATTGTGATATTTTGCTATAGTTTTTTAAGTTAAATTCTCAACTTTTCCATAATTTCTGCGATTTTCAAGGATATTTTACAACTTGTCCTTTCCGGCGACTGTCTGTTACAAGTCTTTCATTCCTTTTTGAATCTCATTTTGCTTATAATAAAGAGGCACCAGACGATCATAAATCTCCATAAAAATTTCCCGATAAATTTGGCAATAAATCTTATGTTGTTTCATATCCGGCACAAAAACATCTTTTGCCCGTACCATATACTCCGTAGCCTTTTCAAAGCTTGGAAACACTCCCATACCGATAAAGCAGGCCATAGCACAACCGATTCCGCTGACCTCATTGGTTTGAGTCCGAATAGCCGTAATCCCGAACATATCGGCTGTAATTTGACAAATCTCATCGCTTTTCGAGCCGCCGCCGCCCAAATAAATCTCTTTAATCTTCGTTCCCGATTTCTTCTCCAATTGCTTCAAGCCACGCATCAAAGCAAAATTAATGCCCTCAATAATGGCCCGATAAATATGGACTCTGGTATGGACATCCGAAAAACCGATCACTGCTCCTCTTGCCACGGGCATGGTCAAATTGGGGGTAAAATATGGCTGAAAAACCAATCCCTGACATCCTGCCGGTATTTCCTTCAACCTTCGATTTAATAAATCTTCCGGTGCAATACCCAAACTTTTCGCCTGCTCCACTTCTTTGCCTGCAAATTCTTTTTTAAACCACGAAATCAACCAATATCCCCGATAAATCTGAATTTCGGGATTGTACTTGTCCGGTATCATAGAAACATAGGCCGGCATAAACCTCTCCGGCTCGATATAATCACGGCAGGTAATGCTGACCGTACAGGTAGTGCCGAAACTAACCGCCGCTTTCTCCGGTGTGACACAACCCATGCCGATCGTTTCACAGCCTTTGTCAGAGCCGGCTGCATAAAGAGGCATGCCTTCCGGAATTCCGGTCTTTTCCTCTGCCTCCTGCGTAATATATCCCAATACTTCACCGGCTTCTTTAAAAGCGCATAGCTTATCCGGCTCGATATCAAAAACAAAACGTTTGAAAGAAAAGCGATTCATCCATTCTCTTTTTTTATGATTGAAAGGAACATGCCCAACCAAAGCCGAAATAGAATCCACCAACTGCCCTGACAGGCGATAAATCAAATAGCCGCTGACAAAAACAAAGTGCTTGGTATCTCGCCATGTTTGCGGCTCATTTTCCCTTAACCAATTGCATACGGAAATACGCCATTGGGAATTGGCTGTTTTTTCCATACCCACCGCCTTGACCGCCAAATCCATAGACAAACTAAGTTTCGGTTTTCCACTTGCCTTTCTCTTATCCAGCCATAAAAAAGCAGGACGAAGGGGTTTTTTATCCTTATCCAGACAAACATAGGTTGCCCGAATGGTCGTGATACCGACTCCTTCCATTCTCTCCCATATCTCCGGTTTATCTTTTTTTAATTCCAAACATGCCTTACTGATATGTTCCCAGTAAAAATCCGCATCCTGTTCTGCCCAATCGGCTTGCAGTGAAAAATACGCCGGGTTATGGTTGCTCTTTGCGCTGGCCAATACATCTCCATAATTATTTATTAAAAGCGCACGAGTACTTTGGGTTCCGACATCAATTGACAAGACTACCCTTTCTCGCATAGGTTCCTCCATCTACTATAACCAATATCCAAACACATACTTTACCTTCGGTAAAGCTTTCTAACTCAACTTACCCACAGTCTTTTTTGCCCTATCCCTCTCTGTAGTACGGGCACGTGGGAAAGTTGGGCTTCTAATTTATCGTTTTTTTATTATAGACTATTTTATTGATTTTGGCTAGCCCCTTGAAAATCCGTACCTGCTCTGAAACTTCTAACGGCAGCCCTTTCTCCCTATTCTTGAGCAAAAGCAGGTGTTTTAAGGTTTTCTTAAGTCTTATGCTGTGTCATAATGGTCCTCTAACGAAAATAACGAAAATAATTCTCAAAAATAATTGCTTTTTCAATTGAAATAGTTATAATGGTAATTAGTTACTTCGCTTTCTATTCTTTCTTTGCAATTTTTCGAGGAAAAGAATGGAGGCGTAGTATATGATTCGAACAATCAAGAAAACCGGAGGCAACCATGATTCGCATTCAAGAAGTTCAAAGCAAACAAGAGTGGCGTGCTTTTGCAGGCTTTGCAAATAAGCTTTATCGAAAGAATCCCTACTATGTACCGGAACTGCCCGGCGACGTCATAGACAACTACAATCCGAAAAAGAATCCGGCTTATGACTTTTGTGAAAGTATCTGTTTTTTAGCTTATGATGACACAGAGGTGGTAGGCAGAATTGCCGGAATTATCAACCGCAAAAGCAATGAAAAATGGCAGCAAAGTCACTGCCGCTTTTCTCACTTTGATTTTACTGATAATCCTGTCGTTTCTAAGGCATTGGTTGATGCTGTAAAGGCTTGGGCAAAAAGTAGAGGACTCACCCACTTAAAAGGGCCGCTCGGTATGACTGACCTCGACCATCAGGGCATGCTCATAGAAGGCTTTGAAGAACAGGATATGTTTATTACTTTTTACAATGCACCCTACTATGCAAAACACATGCAGGCTATGGGTTTTGAAAAGGATGCCGACTGGCTGGAATATCAAATTACTATGCCGGCTGAAACGGACGCAAAGGTCGATTTTATTCGAAAAATGGCTGTGAAGGTCGGAAAACGTCATGGCTTTAAGCTATTACATTTTCGCTCGAAGAAAAAACTGGTCAAAGAATGGGGAAAAAAGATTTTTGAACTTTATAATTCCGCCTATGCTCCGCTTTATGGGGTAACCAGCCTGACAGACCGTCAAGCCAATTATTATATCAAGACTTTTTTGAGTTTTGTAAATCCTGATTTTATAAAAATTGCCGTGGACAGTGAGATGCGTATTGTAGCCTTTGGAGTGGCTTTACCATCGCTTTCCAAAGCCTTACAAAAATGTGGCGGAAAACTTTTTCCCTTCGGCATTTTTTATTTACTCCATGCCATTTATTTTAATGATATTTTGGACTTGTATCTGGTAGGTGTTTTGCCACAATACCAAAATACAGGTGTCAATGCTCTCCTGATGGATGCTATCTTAAAAGAATGTCATAAATATAAAATCAAGATTGCCGAAACCGGACCAACTTTAGAAAATAACTTAAAAATCCAAGCTATGTGGAAGCATTTCGACAGGAGACAACATCGTCGACGTCGTTCTTGGATTTGTCCCATTGATTTATCAGATATCTTAAACTGATGTCTAAAAGGAGTATTATGTTGAAATTTAATCGTTTTTATGGATGTTGCGAAACCGGCAGTTCTGAGGAACTTGCTTTCGAAGAAACTTGTGGCTGTGGAAAGCCCGTAAACGACTGTACCTGCGTTCCTTCCCATACGGCTTTTGAGGAAACTTGCGGTTGCGGAAATCCCATTGATGAATGTGGATGTGGCGAAATGGAAGAAATAGAATCGGGAGGCTGCGGATGTGGCGGCTCCTGTGGATGCGGCGGTAGTGAATATGATTCCGACAGCTATGGTTGCTGTAGTGACAGTGGCTGTGGCAGCGGCTGCGGCGGCGGTTGTGGCTGTGGCGGCGGAGAGGGCCAATCCGTGCGGATTGCATTTGAAGATGGTACCGAATACGATTGCCCTGTCTTATCTATTTTCGATATCAATGAGCAGGAATATATTGCACTATATCATCCTGAAAAGCAAAAAGCACTGCTTTACCGCTTTAAGGAAGATATCAACGGTATTTTTCTGGAAGGTATTGATGACGAAACCGAATTCGAATTGGTGGCAAGAGCCTTTCAAAATCTATAATTAAAAGCGCTTCGTACAAGCAAACCGAAACAAAAAGCAAAATAAAAGGAGTATTCTTATGATTTTTATCATGGAAATACTCCTTTTTCTATGCTATTTTCGGTTTTCGATTATCCTTCCATCCAAGACATATCACTAGGATTTTTTTGGAATTTTTGAAGCTTTGCTAAAGATTTTTCTTCTATATAATTTTCTTCTATTGCCGCTTCAATCAGTTCCTCATAATTGCTGAGTGCATAGTATTCCACACCTGCATCCGCAAAGGCTTTCTTTCCTTTTTCCAGATTGTAGGTAAAAATAGCCACCAGCCCAAGCACTTCACAACCTGCTTCTTTCGCTGCTTCCACCGCTTGCAAAGAAGAACCGCCGGTTGAAATCAAATCCTCTACTACCACCACTTTCATTCCCGGATAGTAGTAACCTTCAATCTGATTGCCTTTGCCATGGTCTTTTGCTTTGGCACGGATGTAGCCTGTAGGCAGTCCCATTTCCCATGCACAGATAGAAGCATGAGGGATACCTGCTGTCGCTGTTCCCATCAAGGATTGACATTCCGGAAACTTCTCTTTGATTACCCGAATCATCTCACGAATCACCGCTTCTCTTTCTTCTTTGAAAGAAAGCACCAAACGATTGTCGCAATAAATCGGCGACTTGATGCCGGATGCCCAAGTAAACGGCTCTTCCGGAGATAAACTGACGGCTTTAATCTTCAATAAATTCTTTGCAATTTCTTTCATGGCTATTCTCCTAAAAAGTCCCTCTTGATTTGTTGATATGCTTCTACCGGATTGCTTGCCTTGGTAATCGGTCTACCCACCACAATATAGTCTGAGCCGATTTCCCTAGCCATTTGCGGTGTCACCACTCTGGCTTGATCCCCGATTTCCCCATCTGCCGGACGAATCCCCGGTGTGACAGTGATAAAGTCCTCACCCAGCTTATCTTTGATTCGTCTCACTTCCAATGCGGAGCAAACAACACCGTTTAAGCCGCATTTTTTTGCATTTTCTGCATAAGAAAGTACGGTTTCTTCCATTGCCGTTTCTATCAAAAGTTCCTCTTTGAGCATTTCCGCATTCGTCGAAGTTAATTGCGTTACTGCTATTAATAACGGTTTTTCTTTGACTGTACTCTGTGTTATCGCTTCCATTGCCGCCAACATCATTTTGCTGCCGCCTCCGGCATGCAAATTCATAATGTCCGCTCCCAGCTCCAGACAAGACCTTGTCGCTCCTGCTACTGTATTGGGAATATCATGAAATTTTAAGTCCAAAAATATTTTATGTCCCTGTTTCTTGATAGTTTCTACAATACTTGGACCTGCTGCATAAAACAATTCCATACCTATTTTGACATAGATTGGTTGGTCAAACTTCTGAGTAAACTCAATGGCACTTTGTGCATCGGGAAAATCCAATGCCACAATAACAGCTTTGGCATTTACTTGATTCATTTCGCCGCTTCCTTTCTTTACATGCTGATGGGATTATTGCTATATTTTCCTTTTCTGCTGTGATAAACAGAAACAAAAGACTAAAAACTAAACATGCACCAGATAGCTTCTAAACTCTTTTTTCAAGTTCCGCTTTTAAATCCTCAAAGCCTGCTTTGCCCAGAAGAGCAAACATATTTTTCTTGTAGGCTTCCACACCCGGTTGGTCAAAAGGATTGACGCCCAATAAATATCCGCTGATAGCACATGCCTTTTCAAAGAAATAAATCAATTGACCTAGGTGGAAGGCATCCAGTTTATCCAAATGCACCAATAAGTTTGGAGTACCACCATCAACATGTGCCAATAAAGTTCCTTGGAAGGCCTTTTCATTGACAAAATTGAAACCTTTGCCGCTCAAATAATTTAAGCCGTCCAAATCTTCTTTGTCTTCCAAAATCAAGGTGTCATGCTCGGAATCTTTGATATGAATTACGGTTTCAAATAGATTTCTTCTGCCTTCTTGGATGTATTGCCCCATGGAGTGCAAATCCGTTGAAAAATGAACTGCAGCCGGGAAAAGGCCTTTATGGTCTTTGCCTTCGGATTCTCCATATAATTGTTTCCACCACTCTGCAAAGAAGAACAATACCGGTTCATAATCCACCAGGATTTCGGTTGTCTTTCCTTTATTGTATAAAATATTACGAGCCGCAGCATATTGGTAGCACATATTTTGACTCAAATCACTATTGGCATACTCGGTCTGTCCTGCTCTGGCACCATCCATCAAAGCCTCAATATCAATGCCGCTGACGGCAATCGGTAACAATCCTACTGCTGTCAGTACCGAATATCTTCCTCCGATATCATCAGCAATCACAAATGTCTCATAGCCTTCTTTGTCCGCCAAAGAACGGAGTGCCCCTCTTGCTTTATCCGTTGTCGCAAAGATACGGCTTGCCGCTTCTTCTTTGCCATATTTTTCTTCCATCCAGCTTTTCAGCACACGGAATGCAATCGCAGGCTCCGTAGTCGTTCCGGATTTGGAAATCACATTCAGGCACACTTCCTTACCTTTCAGGAAATCCAAAAGCTGCTTTAAGTAGGTACCGCTGATATTATTACCGGCATATACGATTTGTGGAGCTTTTCTGTTCTCCTTGCTTTCCATATTGTAAAAATAATTATTCAAAGCATCAATCACAGCCTTTGCTCCCAAATAGGAGCCGCCAATACCGATTACTACCAGTACATCAGCCTTTTGTCTAATTCTTTCCGCCGCTTTCTGAATTCTATCAAATTCTTCTTTGTCATAATCGGTCGGTAAATTCACCCAACCCAAAAAGTCATTGCCTGCACCGTTCTTCTCTTCTAATTGTTTGTGTGCAGCCATTGTCAATGCCTTCATTTTGTTCAATTCGGATTCACATATTCCGCTCTTGGAATAATCAAAAACTATTGCCATAACTTCCTCCTGTTGTTTCATTATAGTAGAATAAAGCCACGTAAATTTGCCTTATTCTATCAAAGCGTTTCCATAATATATGAGCAGGCGTATAAGCCGAGTTCTGTCGAAAGCGATCATCTATCTGGTTTTACTGTCACCAGTAAACTCTAGCGACCTACCTAAACCTAGCGGGCAGCCTAAGGTTTGTTTTGGTCTTGCTCCGAGTGGGGTTTACATGGCCCTTTCCGTTACCGCAAAGGCGGTGAGCTCTTACCTCACCTTTCCACCCTTACCTTACAAAAGGCGGTTTATTTCTGTTGCACTATCCTTGGAGTCGCCTCCACCAGACGTTATCTGGCACCCTTGCCCTATGGAGCTCGGACTTTCCTCACCGAAAATCGGTGCGATCGCTCCACCTACTCATACTATTTATCGTCTGAAACGGTATTTTCCAATACCACACTTTTTCTTTCGCTATTTTAACTCTTTTTTTCTTTTTTCTCAAGCTTTTTTGTCGTTCTTTTTGGAAAATATGTTTTTTTCTTCGGTTTTACCACATAAGAAACCTTTGCCTTATTCTTCTTCTCCCACTGCTTTGGCGGATTGACATTTCTTTCCTGAGAAAGTGTTTTTGCCTTTTTCTCCTGCAAAGATTTTTCTTTTGCTTTGTTTTCTTTTGCTTTGTTTTCCTTCGGTTTAACTTCCGGTTGATTGTTTTTTAATTTGTGGTTTTTTTCCGCCTTCTCTTTCTTGGCCTGTCCATGCAAGTCACCAACTTTTTTGGCAGAAACTGTATTTTTTTTCTTGGCGGAATGTTTTTCGGATAAACCGGACAATTCCGGAATCGGTCTCGGCCTTGTAACCACCGCTTTCTTTGGGCACTTGCTTTTTTTCAAAAACTTTCGATAACTCCAAGAAAAGATTTTGAGAATGAAAAAAATAAGGGTAAAAATAGCAAACTCTGCTTGAATACAAAAAACAACCGAGATATTTTCCTTACTGTAGAACAAATACAGGATTGCCCCCAAAAACATCGGAATGGAAAAAAGAATCAATCCTTTTTCATAACCCATTCTATGCAAATATATCATCAAAAACAAGATTCCAACTATCACTCCCAATCCCAGAAAAATCAATGATCTGCTTTGAAATCCCAAAGTAAGCAACTGCATTGCCAGCAAAGCCTCAATCAAAAAGCACCAAGCCAAATGATTGTACTTATTGGTATAGATAATGGACTGCTTAAGGAGCAATGTTGACATCAATACCCAAAGCAACGCAGATATCGGGATTTGAAAGAATAATGGCAGCCACATCATGACCATAACCGCCAAAGTAACTATGTTGACACCATAGGTTTTAAAAAATTGATCCCATTTTTTCGGAAAATAAATCCTCTCCAAAGAGAATAGGCCGCCTCTTGCGTTTTCCGTAAAGAAAATCATCATTAAGATAAAGGGAATACTAATCACTTCAAAGGTGTAGTTCAATTTATACTGTTCATAATTAAAGACATTGAACCCCAAAACCAAAGTCGATGCTATCATATTTCCAAATAGCATACGGATATTTTCCGGATAATACTGATTGGTAAAATTTAGCTGCTTCTTATGCAATGACCAGGTGGACCATATATGATTTGCCATTTGCAGCAGCAAACAAATCAAGACAATCACACGAATATACTCGGATTCTCCGACATTTTCCAAAATTCTAAGCTTAAAACTGACAAAAAGGAAAACTGCAATGATACCATTCCAAAGCAAAACCTTTGTTTGCCCTTTTTCTTGCTTTGCCATCAATTATATGCCTCCCAACTTATTCAGAGGCCAAATGCGCATCCATACTTTTCCTTCAATTTGCTCTCTTTTTATGGATCCGAAATCACGACTGTCATAGCTCATTCCCCGATTATCACCCATCACAAAATACTGGTCTTGCGGAACGACAAAGGGGTATTCCACCTTTGATTTTTCAAATGTCGGCTGATTTAAGTATTCCTCTTTCATTTCCTTGTCATTGACATAAACCTTTCCATCTCGGATGTCGATTTTATCTCCCGGCAGAGCAATTACACGTTTTACCAGACGAAAATGTCCTTCTTTTCTGGTTATCTTGGCAAACATATCCTTATACAATCTTACAAATCTGCCCCATATTGAATTATCCACCGATATCTCTCTACTGATAAAAACGATAACATCTCCTCGCTGCGGGCTACCGAAAGTATAGCTTAATTTTTCCACCACCAACTGGTCATCCGCAATCAATGTCGTTTCCATAGAGCTTTGGCGTACTTGTGATAAGGTAAAGACAAATACATTTAAAAAGTTGGTAATCACCAAAGCAATGACAATCACTTTGACAAAGTCAAGGATTTCCTTTTTCCAATCCAACTTCTTTTCTTCCGCATCCTCTGTTTCTTCTACAGCCGAAACTTCAGATATCACCGAACTCTTATCCTCTTCCGATAAGAGTTCCTTGTTGTTTTTTTCATTTTCCATTTTACACCTCATTTCTCAAAGCGTTTGTCGCTTTGTTGTCCGAACAGACTTAGATTGCTTAACTTTTCAGCCACCAGCCTATCTCCCTCGATTACTATGCCACTTCTCCTATTTCTTGATTATCAAACATCGCCTAAAGTATCAGCATCGCATCTCCAAAACTGAAAAAGCGATATTTTTCCTGTACCGCTTCTTTATAGGCGGACAATACAAAATCACGTCCGGCAAAGGCACTGACCAACATAATCAGCGTAGATTTCGGCAAATGAAAATTCGTCAACAAACCATCCAGTACCCGAAAACGATAGCCGGGATAAATAAAGATATCTGTCCATTTTTGGCTTTCTTTTAAGTAGCCGTTTTCATCTGCCAGTGATTCCAAGGTGCGACAAGCCGTCGTTCCTACGGCAATCACCCTTCCACCTTTTGCCTTGGTTTGATTGATGATATCGGCATCTTTTTGGTTTATCCAACAAAATTCCGCATGCATCTGATGCTCCAGAATATTATCTACTTTGACCGGACGAAACGTTCCAAGGCCGACATGTAAGGTTACAAAAGCAATTTTTATGCCTTTTTCTTCAATTTGTTTCAAAATTTCTTTACTAAAATGCAATCCCGCTGTCGGAGCAGCTGACGAGCCATTGTGCTTGGAGTATACCGTTTGGTATCGTTCCCTGTCTTCTAATTTTTCATGGATATACGGTGGTAGGGGCATTGTCCCCAGTTCGTCGAGGATTTCTTCAAAAATCCCTTGAAAATCAAATTCAATAATGCGATTGCCATTTTCCATGACTTCCGTAATCGTACCGACCAGTTTTCCACCGCCAAAGCTTAATTTTGCACCAACTCTGGCTTTTTTTCCGGGTTTGGTCAATACTTCCCATTGTTTGTCCGTTTTCCGTGTCAACAGTAAGATTTCCACTGCCGACTGTTTTCCCGACACTTCTCCAATCAAGCGAGCAGGAATTACTCGGCTGTCATTTAGCACCAAGCAATCCCCCGCTTTTAAAAACTCTAAAATATTGAAAAAGTGATAATGGGAAATCTTTTTTTCCTGACGACTAAGCACAAGCAGCCGTGAATCGGTTCTTACCTTCAGCGGTGTTTGTGCTATCAATTCCTCCGGCAAAAAGAAATCATAGTCATCGGTTTTTCCTGCCGGAGTCATTTTTTCTTCCCACATACTAATCTCTCAATCTAATTCCAAAGCTGCTGTCCAATTTTCTCAAAATTCTGTCCAGCACTTGATTTACTTCTTTTTCTTCTAATGTATGGTCTTTTGCTCTTAAAGTCAAAGCGTATGCCATAGATTTATAGCCTTTTTCGATTTGTTCTCCTTGGTATAAATCAAACAACTCCACTTTTTCCAAGAACTTGCCGGATTCTGCTTGGAATACCGACTCGATTTGAGCCGCCAAAATATCTTCTTTGACTAGCAAAGCCAAGTCACGGCTTACTGCCGGATACTTTGGAATCGGTTCATATTTTTTCGTTTCATCCATCCACTGATAAAGGTCATCCAGCTTAAGGACGAACACATAGGCTTTGCTGCCAATGCCATAGCTTTCTGCCACCAAAGGGTGAATCTCTCCGATATAACCGACTTTTTCTTCCCCGCATAAAATATCCGCTTGACGATTCGGATGGAAAAAGCTATGCGACGATGGCTCATAATCAAACTTTTCACCCATTTTTTGAGCAATCACTTCCACCATGCCTTTCATATCAAAGAAATCTTTTTTTCCATAGTGACCGACAACCAGGCAATTCTTTTCTTTTGGCATTTCTGCATTTTTATCGCTATTATCTACCGGATTTTCGGTAGGCAAATAAATGCGACCGATTTCAAATAAACTGACATCTTGATTTCTTCGGCTATAGTTGGTAGCCAGTGATGTCAAAATCCCGTTCAGCATGGTAGTTCTCATCATACTGAAATCTTCTCCCAAAGGATTTAAAATAAACATTGCCTTACGGTAAGGATGTTCTTCTTCCAAGCGTAATTTATCCAGTACCTTTGGACTTTCAAAGGAGTAGTGAATGGCTTCATTGACTCCCATTGCAAGCAGAGAAGTAATAATCTTATCTTCCGCCTTTTGCTCCAAGCTCTTGTGTCCGACCGTCGGGTTCTTGCTGTTAATCGTGGTCGGAATTCTATCATAACCGTAAATTCTAGCCACTTCTTCCGCCAAATCTGCCAGCCCTTCAATATCCGAGCGATAGCTTGGAATAATCACTGCTTTTTTCTCCGTATTTACTTTAAACTGTAATCTTTTGAAAATATCCACAATTTCTTCTTCGGATAAGCAAGTACCCAATACTTGATTAATCACTTTGGTATCAAAGTGAAGTTCTCTTTCTTGACGTGGATTTGGATAGATGTCGGTTTTGCCTTTGACAATTTCTCCGGCTCCAAGCTCCTCTATCAAAGTACAAGCTCTTTCAATGGCAAATTCCACTAAATTGGGATCCAAATGTTTTTCAAAACGGGAAGAAGAATCGGAACGTAAACCAATTTTCTTACTGGTATGTCTGGTATTGGTACCATTGAAATTGGCCGATTCAAACAAAATTGTCCGAGTTGCCTCGGTAATTTTGGAAAGTTCCCCTCCCATAATACCGGCAAGAGCCACCGGATTATCTCTATCGGCGATGACCAACATGGTAGAATCCAGTTTTCTTTCTACCTCATCCAATGTTTGCAGAACCTCTCCCTCTTTGGCTCTGCGAACAATGATTTCTTGGCCAGCCAATTTTTCCACATCAAAAGCATGCATTGGTTGACCGGTTTCCAGCATTACAAAATTGGTGATATCTACAATGTTATTAATCGGGCGAAGACCAGCCGAGCGAATCTTTTCCTGAAACCACTTTGGCGACGGTTCCACTTTCACATTTTTCACTACTTTTCCGAGATAGCGATAACAAAGCTCCTCCGCTTGCACCGAAATTTTGAACTCTCCGTCCCCTTCCACTTCGGAATAGCCGATTTTCGGCATCTGCAGCTCTTTGTCAAAGGTCGCTGCCGCTTCTCTGGCAATCCCGATCACAGAAAAACAATCCGCACGATTGGAAGTAATCTCATACTCTACAATCGTATCTCCAAGGCCGAACAAAGGCTTGACATCCTCCCCCAAAGCCAGCTTTTTATTTTTCACTTCTTCTTTATCAAATAAATAAATGCCATTCTCCGGAGCATCCGGGAAATCGTCTTTGGAAAGTCCCAGTTCTTCCACAGAGCACATCATACCATTGGATTCCACACCACGCAATTTTCCTTTTTTTATTTTTAAACCGCCTGCCAAACTTGCTCCATGTAACGCCACCGGAATATAATCTCCTACTGAAATATTATTGGCTCCGGTCACTACTTGAATGGTTTCACTGCCGATATTTAGCTGGGTTACTACAAGTTTTTCCGCATCGGGATGTTTTTCTATCGAAAGAATTTCAGCCAGCACTACCTTTTCAATTTCTTGCCCTGTGGTTTCTGCTCGCTCCACTTTTGTACCGGACATGGTCATAGCATCGCAAAAACTGTTGATATCCTGCTCTACGCTGACATATTCGGATAACCATTTCATTGAAATATTCATTGCCAACCTCCTAAAATTGCTCTAAAAATCTCTTGTCGTTTTCATAGAATAAGCGAATATCATTAATGCCATAACGCAGCATCGTAATTCTTTCCAAACCAAGTCCGAATGCAAAACCGCTATAAACTTCCGGATCAATGCCGCTCATTCTCAGAACATTTGGATGCACCATACCGCAGCCCAAAATCTCAATCCAGCCTGTGCCTTTACATACTTTGCATTCATGGTCATGACCACCACAAATCACACAGGATACATCCACTTCAGCACTTGGCTCGGTAAAAGGGAAGAAGTGTGGACGGAACTTTACCTTGGCATCTTCTCCATAAAGGTTTTTGATAAAGACTTCCAAGGCGCCCTTTAAATCGCCCATAGTCACATCCTTATCAATGACCAGACCTTCCATTTGGTGGAAAATAGGAGAGTGCGTCGCATCGACTTCATCCGAGCGATATACTCTGCCCGGAGCAATAATACGAATCGGCGGAGTATTGGTTTCCATTACTCTGACTTGTACCGGAGAAGTAGCCGTTCGGAGCATCAAATCCGGATTGAAATACAGGGTATCCTGCTCGTCTTTTGCCGGATGCTCTTCCGGAATATTTAAGGCATCAAAATTGTAGTAGGAATTTTCAATTTCCGGTCCCTCAGCAATGGTATAACCCATACCGATAAAGATATTCTTAATATCCTCCAATACCGTTTTCATTGGATGTCTATGTCCAAGGTTCGGCATTTTCGCCGGCAAAGTTACATCAATTTTTTCAGCAGCCATTTTTAAGTTCATTGCCTTTTCAGACAATTCTTTCTTCTTGCTTTCCAGCATTTCTTCCATATTTTGACGAACTTCATTCACCAATTGCCCGATAATCGGTCTTTCTTCATTGGATAAATCCTTCATCCCTTTCAAAATGGCAGTTAATTCGCCCTTTTTTCCCAGCAGTTCTACACGAATATTATCCAAAATCTTCAAATCCGCTGCTTCCTTAATTCCAGCTAAAGCTCTCTGTCTGATTGCTTCCAATTGTTCTTTCATCTTATTGTCCTTTCTTCCTTTTCCGCATTCGTCCGAAATAGGGAATCTCCTACTTGGATTACTTTGCTTTTCCGTCAGGCTTTTTGCTTGATAGAGCATTATTTTTCCAATTCTTCCATAATTAATTTCCCAAACTCTATATTCGACATTCCGTCCGCACGTCCTGTAAACTTACATTTTCCTTTTTCAGAAAGTGCTTCCAAAGCACGATAAATCGCTTCCGCTTTTTGCGGAAAGCCGATGTGACTGATGAGCATGGCCGCTGCTCGAATCATAGAAGACGGATCGGCATAAATTTCTCTACCCTCGGCCACCATCCTCGGTGCAGAGCCGTGAATTGCTTCAAACATAGCATAGCGATTGCCGATATTGGCAGAACCTGCCGTTCCCACTCCGCCTTGAAATTCGGCTGCCTCATCGGTAAGAATATCCCCATAGAGATTCGGCAAAACAAAGACCTGAAAGTCACTTCGCCTTTTTTCATCAATCAATTTGGCAGTCATGATATCAATATACCAGTCATCAAAGGTAATTTCCGGATATTCTTTGGCCACGTCCTGACAAATTTTCAAAAACTTTCCGTCTGTGGTTTTGATGACATTAGCTTTGGTAACAGCCGTCACTCTTGTTTTTCCGTTTTTTCTGGCAAATTCAAAGGCTGCTCTGGCAATTCTTTCCGCACCCTGACTGGTAATGACCTTGAAGTCAAAGGCCAGGTCTTCGTCGATGTGAATACCCTTACTACCTAAAATATAAGCCCCCTCCGTATTTTCCCTAAAAAAAGTCCAGTTGATATTTTTTTCCGGCACCAAAACCGGCCGAACATTGGCAAATAAATCCAGTTCTTTACGCATGGCCACATTGGCCGATTCAATATTCGGATAATCATCCCCTGCTCTTGGCGTTGTCGTCGGCCCTTTGAGCAACACATGGCAGGTCTTAATTTCTGCCAGCACAGTTTCCGGAATCGCTTTGTTTTCTTTGGCCCTATTTTCAATGGTCAAACCGGCAATCTCTCGAATCTCTATCTTGCCTGAGGCGATTTCTTCTCGTAAACTATTTTGCATAATACGACTTGCCACTTCTGTAATGGCCGGGCCAATCCCGTCACCACCAATCACGCCAATAATGATAGGAGAAAGCTCAGCATAGTTTATCGCAGCGGTATCCTCTTTCATTCTTTGAATCCGTGCCAGTTGGTCCATCACCAGCTTTTCAAAATGCTTTCCGTAATCCATAATTTTCTCCCTTTCTTTTCCATTCCTGCCCATCAAAGCAAACTTTATCAATCAAAACCCATATTTGCAGCTCGGACTTTCGTCCGGCTGCAAATATTATCTTCTTTATTCTTTTACTACCAAATTGACAATCTTGCCCGGAACATAGATTTCTTTTACCAGAGTCACACCCTCCAAACGAGCCGCTACTTCCGCTTTGGCCAAGGACAGAACCGTATCTTTATCGGACTCGACCGGTACGGAAATCATGCCTCTCATCTTGCCGTTAATTTGAATTGGAATGTTTAAATTGTCTTCTTTCATCAATTCGGTGTCATATACCGGCCATTCGTTTTCAAATACAGAGCTTTGATATCCTGCTTGCTCCCAAAGCTCTTCTGCAATATGCGGTGCGAGCGGTGCCAAAAGAATCAGCATCGTTTCCAATGTCTTTTTGTCCAAAGCTTCTTTTTTCGCATAGTCCGTCAACTTATTGGTAAATTCCATGAAACTGCTGACTACTGTATTCAAGCGGAAAGTATTAAGACGCTCTGTGATTTCATAAATTAATTGATGACGTAATTTTAAGCTTTCCTTTGTTTCTTTGCCTTCTTTTTTCAAATTATCTGTTACCAGATTCCAGAATTTATTTAAGAAACGGTAAACACCATCAATGCCCTTATCGTCCCATTCGGCATCAATTTCCGGTGGTCCTACAAAAAGTTCATACATCCGCAGGGAGTCACTGCCGTAATTCTCTACCAATTCATCTGGCGAAACAACATTTCCTTTGGATTTACTCATTTTCGCACCGTTTTTACAAATCATACCTTGATTGAACAGGCGTGTAAACGGTTCTTCAAAATTAACCGCTCCGATATCGTATAAAAACTTAGTATAAAAACGAGAATATAATAGATGCAGCACAGCGTGCTCTATTCCACCTACATAAAGGTCTACTGGTAACCATTGTTTGAGGATTTCCGGGTCTGCCAAAGCCGTTTCGTTTTTGCAGTCCGGATAGCGTAAGAAATACCAGGAAGAACCTGCCCATTGTGGCATAGTATTGGTTTCTCTCTTGGCTTTGCCACCACATTGCGGACAAGTCGTATTTACCCAGTCGGTAATGGCGGCCAGTGGAGATTCTCCGGTTCCGGTCGGTTCATAAGACTCTACATCCGGAAGTCTGACCGGCAATTGCTCTACCGGCACGGCAACCGGTCCACAGTCTTCGCAGTGAACAATCGGGATTGGCTCTCCCCAGTAACGCTGACGGGAAAATACCCAATCTCTCAATTTATAATTAATCGTCTTCTTGCCAATGCCTTTTTCTTCCACATAATCAGAAATAACCTGTTTTGCTTCTTCGGAGTCCAAACCATTGAACTGTCCGGAATTGACCATAACTCCCGGCTCGACATAGGCTGCCTTTAATTCTTCCATTTGGCCGTCTTTGGCAATTACCTGGCGAATCGGAAGAGCAAACTTGGTAGCAAACTCAAAGTCTCTTTCATCATGAGCCGGTACACACATAATGGCTCCCGTACCATAATCAGCCAGTACATAATCAGAAAGCCAAATCGGCATTTTCTCTCCGCTGAACGGATTGATAGCATAGCTACCAGTAAAGACACCTGTCTTTTCCTTACCTTGCAAGCGGTCTACTGATGATTTCATTGATGTATCATAAATGTATTTTTCCACCATAGCATGATTGTCCGGAGAGGCAATGGTTCTAGCTAAGGCATGTTCCGGTGCCAATACCATAAAAGTCGCACCATACAGGGTATCCGGTCTGGTAGTAAAGACTTTGATTTTGTGTTCTGCACCTTCTACTTGGAAATCTATTTCCGCACCATAGCTCTTACCAATCCAGTCAGCTTGCATTTTTTTCACTTTTTCCGGCCAGTCCAGTCCTTCCAAATCATTCAGAAGTCGCTCTGCATAAGCCGTGATTTTGAGCATCCACTGCCTCAAATTTTTCTTGGTCACTTCGGTACCACAACGGTCGCAAGAACCATCTTTTACTTCTTCATTGGCAAGTCCGGTCTTACAAGACGGACACCAGTTGATTGGCATTTCTTTTTCATAGGCCAAGCCGTTTTCAAACATTTTTACAAAAATCCATTGTGTCCAGCGATAATAGTCCGGATCCGTGGTGTTGACTTCATTTTCCCAATCATAAATGGCACTGATGTCCTGCAATTGCTTTTTAAAATTGGCAATGTTTTCCGCTGTACTCTTAGACGGATGCTCCCCTGTTTGAATGGCATAGTTCTCCGCCGGAAGTCCGAACGCATCCCAACCCATCGGATGCAGAACATGATAGCCTTGGAGCACCTTATAGCGGCTCCAAACATCACTTAATACATATCCTCTCCAGTGTCCGACATGCAAGCCGTTTCCGGACGGATATGGAAACATATCCAGACAGTAGTAATTCTTTTTTCCTTCTTTGGCTTGATTGATTGGGTTTGCTTGCCATTTTTTTCTCCATTTCGGCTCTATCATTTGGTGTTCGTATCTCATAATTTTCCTCTTTTCTTTTTTCTCTTTTCCCTATTATTTTATGGATTATTTTTTTCTTTCTCTTCGTCTGAAACCTCCGGATTGTCTGCCCCCGGCTCCAAAGGACCTTGGTCTTCCGGATTTTCGTTGTTATCCGGATTGACAATATTGTCGTTGCCTTCATTGATATTGGAGTCATCTCCGGAATTGCCTACATCCAAAGGATTTCCTTCTGTAAATTTACTTTTATCGGTAATCATTTGATAGCTTTTCAGAATAAAATGATCTTCTATCACTTGAAACTCGGCTCTAATCTGGTGTTCAATCTCCCCCAACTCAGTATTGTTTCCGTTTAAAATGGCTACAAATACTTGCGGCTTGATTTCTTTGACTTGAATTATGTCAAGGCGTGTTGGCCATTCTCTTGGCATAGCCTCAATGACATAATTTCCGTCTTCCAGCAAAATACCATGCTTGCTTATTGAATAATGTTTTTCCAGCTTCACATGAAAGAATTTCATGACGGTTTCTTCCAGTATTTTTTGAGGAATGTATAATCGAAAAGTCTCCGTATCAAAACGTAAACCCTTATGCTCCAATTGCATAATATAAGAAGCCGCAAAGCTCATCATGGCTTCTTCCGAAATTTCTCCGGTTTCATTGTTGAGATTCTGGTCAAATAAATTGTTATAATAAAAATATTCCAGCCAAGACCTCATTTTTCTGATTTCACCGATATCTTTTACTTCCCTTGGCTTAAAAACTTTTGATACGATTTCTTCCTCTTTTACTTCTCCTGTTTGGTAGGCATCCCCTGTAACAGTCGAAGAATCCGAATCATTTCCTGAATTATTTTTCTGTTGACATGCTGTCAGCACTATCATACTTACAATAATCAGTATCACAATACTGCCGCTTTTTTTACTAAATCGCAAAGAAAACCTCCTTATCCTTGATTTTAAGAGATTGCTCGCATTTTTGTATGCGAGCAATCTATCAACTTACTATTTCTTAATATAAAATACTCCCAATACACCCGGTCCACTATGCGTACCGATAGTTGGTCCGATTTCTCCAATGATAATCGGTTTTTCCCATTTGAGCTCCTCCCGGATAGCAGTTTCAAATTCTGCTGCAAAGTCCGGCGAAACGGTATGCCCAATAATAATCAAATCCGTTTTTTCTCTGTCCATTTCTTCGCTCATTTGCTTAATGAAATGCGGAATAATTTTTTTCTTCCCTCTAACCTTAGCAATCGGTTTGGTCATACCGTCAATCACTGTCAAAATCGGCTTGATATTTAATAGCTCAGCCACAAACGCTTTCGCTCCGGTAATTCTGCCGCCTCTCTTCAGATACTCCAAAGTGTCTACTGAAAATAGGTGCTGAACAATGTTTTGTGTATATGGCTTTGCTAGTGCTTCTATTTCTGCTAAGCTCTTGCCTTCTTTAATCCATTCCAAAATCTTGATTGCCAAATATGATTGACCCATGCAAAGCATATTGGAATCAATGAGCAGAATATCTTCACTATTCAGCTCGTCTTTCGCAATTTGTGCAGACTGATAGGTTCCGCTGGCACTGGACGCAATGGTAAGGCACACTACCTGATTGCCTGCGTCAAGTTCTTTTTTGAAGGCTTCGATAAAGGTAGCCGGTGTTACCTGGGAAGTTCTTGGAAATTCTTTTTCGGTTTTCAACAGTTCAAAAAACTCGGTTGGAGTGATATTTACTTGGTCAATATACTCCTTTTCACCAAAATTAATGGTCAATGAAACTGTGGTTACCTGGTCTCTGTACTGACTCGGGCAATCTGCCGAAGAATCAATTATAAGTTTAATCATAAATACTCCTTTATGGGGCATACGTTTTGAATACTAAAACAAAATTTCTTTTAATTGCTTAATATGTTTGACTCCAATTAGTTCTATTTCCTTATCCCTTTCCGCCTTTTGTAAATTGGCTTCGGGAATGATAATCTTGGTAAAACCCAGTTTTTTGGCTTCTTTGATTCTTTGCTCGCCGAAAGGAATCCCTCTGACTTCTCCTGTCAGTCCGACTTCGCCCATCACCAGCACCGACTGCGGAATCGGAATCTCCAAATAGGCAGACAGTACCGCTGTGGTGACTCCCAAATCAATGGCCGTTTCATCCGCTTTCAGGCCGCCGGCAATATTGACAAAGCAGTCCAAGGCATTGAGCTTTAGTCCGGCTTTTCTTTCCAATACTGCCATAAGCATCAGTAAACGATTGTAATCATAGCCGGTAACGGTTCTTCTGGCAATATTAAATGCCATGGAAGATAGCAATGCCTGTACTTCAATGATAAAAGCTCTGCTCCCTTCCATCATACAAACCGCAACCGAGCCGTATTCATTGACCGGCCTACCCTTGAGCATATATTCCGAGGGATTCAGTACTTCCTCCAGCCCATTTTGTTTCATTTCAAAAATGCTGACTTCATTGCTGGCGCCGAAACGGTTCTTTACCGCTCGAACTAAGCGATAGGTGGCATTTTTATCCCCTTCAAAATAAAGCACGGTATCCACCATATGCTCCAGAACCCTCGGTCCTGCAATCAATCCCTCTTTGGTGACATGACCGACAATGAACACCGCCATTGCTCTGGTTTTTGCCAAGCGCACCAGATTGGCTGTCACTTCCCTGACCTGACTGACCGAGCCGGCCGCTGAACTGACTTCAGCCTGGTAAATCGTCTGAATCGAATCAATCATCAAAATATCCGGCTTTTCCGCTTCTACAGTCTGCTCAATTGATTCATAATTGACTTCCGAATAAATCAAAAGCTCTTCGCTCACAACATTTAGACGATTGGCCCTCAGCTTAATCTGACGAAGGGATTCTTCGCCTGATACATATAGTACCTTTTTCCCTTGGCGGCAAAGCTCTTGACAAATCTGTAAAAGCAATGTGCTTTTGCCGATTCCCGGGTCACCGCCAATCAGCACCACAGAGCCTTCCATAATTCCTCCGCCAAGAACACGATCAAGCTCGGATAAACCGGTACTGACTCGAATTTCATCGCTTAAGCAAATCTCATGTAAGCGTTCCGGTTTGGTTGCCGTTTCCGCCAAAAAATTCCCTTTTCCGGCAGCGGATACCATCTTACCTTTGGGCTCCTCCACATAGCTGTTCCAAGCACCGCAGGCGGAACATCTTCCCAACCATTTCGGGCTTTCATTGCCACATTCCTTACAGAAAAATATGACCTTTGCTTTTCCCGATTTTTCTTTTGCCATTTTTATAATTTTTCCATTCTCACAGTTTGAGCACCGGATTCAAAACTTAAGCTAAAGCTGATTTTTCCGGAATGACTTCCTCCTACTTTACCGACTTGAGTAGAATTAATCAATAGACGGTATTCACCGTCCGGCTCCACACCTATCGTAATTTGCACCGGCTCCACACCATGTGCGGTGAAGGCGATTTCCGCATTATCCGCTTTAAAATCAGTCACAACGGTTCCCGGAACCGACTCATACAGCAAATACGAATTTTTCTCCAAACGGGTAATTTCCTTATGGCTCTTGACTTTATAAGTGTCACCGCCGAATTCATAACCCTCTTGTTTTTGCTTTTCGATACTCTCATAATCTCCAAAATTCAAAAAGCCTTTTTCCGAATTTGCAATCAATTTTTCCAGTTTCATGTTTTCCTCCTAATAGTCTTTCGCTTTGGTTACAAAGCTTAGTTTATCCTTGATTGTTCGTATGCTTACCGTGTCGCCTGATTTTATCTTTCCTTCCAGTATCTGATTGGCCAGTTCATCCTCGATGTATTCCTGAATGGCTCTTTTTATCGGTCTGGCTCCATAGTTTTTGTCAAAGCCTTTTTGGGCAATGAAATTGACTGTGCTAGGAGTCAGGCGCAGCGTAATCTCTCGGTTGGTCTGCACTCTCTTTGCCAAATCTTTGAATAACAATTCGACAATTTGCTTGATGTCTTTTTCACTTAAATTGTGGAAGACAATCAATTCATCCAAACGATTGATAAATTCCGGACGGAACAGTTTTTTTACCTCATCCAGAACTTTTTTCTTTCTGTCTTTATAATCCTCGTCCTTATTTGCTTTGGTCTGAAAACCTAAGGTGTTTTGGTTCGCCAGATTTTTGGCCCCCAAGTTCGAGGTCATAATGATAATGGTATTTTTAAAATCCACTTTTCTGCCATGAGAATCGGTGATATGACCATCATCCAAAACCTGCAGGAGTATATTAAATACATCCGGATGAGCTTTTTCGATTTCATCGAAGAGAATAATCGAATACGGCTTTCTTCGGATTTTCTCACTCAGTTGACCACCGTCTTCATGTCCAACATAGCCGGGCGGCGAACCGATTAGTTTGGCTACGCTGTGTTTTTCCATATACTCGGACATATCCACTCGAATCAGAGCATTTTTATCTCCGAAAATAATTTCTGCCAGCGCCTTGGAAAGCTCAGTTTTTCCGACACCGGTCGGGCCCAGAAACATAAAGGAGCCTACCGGCTTATTGGGGTCTTTGATACCGACTCGTCCTCTTTTAATGGCCCTGCTGACTGCTTTGACCGCTTCGTCCTGACCAATGATTTTTTCTTTCAATCTTTGCTCTAAAAGACGCAGGCGTTCACTTTCTTCCTCACTGAGCTGATGAATCGGAATTCCCGACCAATCCGAAACAACTTCCGCAATCCTTTCCTTATCGACAAGATGGGATTCTTTTGTACTATGCTGCTGCATTTGTCTTCTCTTATCCAGTTTCTTTTGCAACAGCTTTGCCAATGGTAAGTTGCCTTCTTTTAAGGCAAGCAGCCTTTCTTCTTCCCATTGACTGATTTCCCCATAATCTTTTTGCGAAAATTCAATTCCCAGACCGATTTTAGCCTTGGAGGCAGCTTCGTCGAGCACATCTATCGCTTTATCCGGCAAGAGCCTGTCAGAAATATAGCGTGCGGACAGTTGCACTGCTTCTACCAATGCCTGTTCGGTTATCTCTACTTGATGATAGGCTTCATAAATCGGCCTTAGCTCTTTCAAAATAGCAATGGTTTCTTCCACCGTCGGCTCTTCTACGGTCACCGGCTGAAATCTTCTTTCCAATGCTCCGTCTTTTTCAAAATATTTTCTGTATTCCTCCTGAGTAGTTGCCCCAATCACTCTGAGCTGCCCTCTTGCCAGTTGCGGCTTTAAGATATTGGCAGCATCCAGACTGCCTTCTGCACCACCGGCCCCAATCATGGTGTGAATCTCATCAATAAACAAAATAATTTGACCGTTTTCCGTCACTTCTTGAATGATGGTTCGCAGCCTTTCTTCAAAATCTCCACGATAACGTGAACCTGCCACTACCGAGGATAAATCAAGGGCTATAATTTTCTTATCTTTCAGACTCTCAGGGACATCTCCAAAGGCAATCCTTTGAGCTAATCCCTCTACAATGGCAGTTTTTCCAACACCGGGTCCGCCGACCAGGCAAGGATTATTTTTGCTCCTGCGACTTAAAATCTGAATCATACGGTTGATTTCTTTATGTCTGCCGACAATCGGGTCAAATCCTTTGTATTTGGCTTCTTCGGTCAAGTCCTGACTGAATTTCGCCAAAGCCGTATCTTTTTTCTCTCGGCTGTAGTTTAATTTTTGATTGCGATAATCTTGTCCGACAGATCTTAAAAGGGCCTGATAGATTTCATTGTTTGTCACACCAAGCATGTCAAACAGCCGGTTTCCCATGCAGTCTCCATCTTGCAAAATAGCAATTAAAATATGTTCCGTCCCGATTAGACTGTTTTTCATACGCAGCGAGATTTCTTCCGCTGTACTTAAGGCCTTTTGTGCACTGGGACTGTAGCCTTCCGGTTTTTTGGATACGACTGCCGCCTTTGCCATCGGTTTCTTTTTTTCACTTAATTTTTCATGAACTCTCTGATAGGTGATATCAAAGCCTTCCAAGGTTGCGGAAGCCAAATTGGAATGGCTTAATAAGCCAAGCAACAAATGCTCCGTTCCTATTTTGACAGCAGATAAGCTCTGTGCCGCAATTTCAGCGGACTGTATCGCTTCCTCTGCTTTTTGCGTATATTGCTTCAAGGATATTCCTCCTTTGTCTTTCTTTAATCA
This sequence comes from Eubacteriales bacterium, assembly GCA_030535295.1. Lineage (GTDB taxonomy): Bacteria > Bacillota > Clostridia > Lachnospirales > Vallitaleaceae > W11650. The sequence goes on from JAUMXK010000013.1 coordinate 36,704, forward strand.
ATTTCTTCCATTAAGTCTTCTATGATTTTATTTTGCACATAATCAGAAATATTATCCTGTGTATGTCTTTTAATATAGTCAATCACCAGTACCGGCTGATCAATTATTTTGACTTTTTCACTTTCAACATCTATGCTGCCTTCTCCCGAAAAATAGAGAATCGGAATCGCCCGATAGGAATGACCTTTACTTGCCAAAAAGGCATCGATTCCCTTTTTGTGTCCCAAAATCTGTAAAATCGGATTGTAGATTTCTGAAATGTATTTATCACCGCTTTTTCCCAGCTTTATCTTTTGCAGGGATTTATCCGTTTCTTTTCCTCGAATGATTCCACGCATATTCTTGGCTTCCATAATGAAAATACCATTTCTGCCGATAATTACAAAATCTATCTGACTGGATTTATTGCCACGAATGATTTTCACATCCGTCAATATCTTATATCCCTGTGGTAAGCGATTAATCAGCTCAAAAACCTTTTCTTCTCCACCTAAACCAACTTTTAAAATACGGTAATTATTCAAGCTGTCCAAAATTTTTAGGAAAATCAATTGAATTCCCAAAAAGGAAAACATTTGCGTAGCTTCCAGCAGCAAAAGGCATATCAAAGCCAGGATTCCGTACAAAGCCCATTCGGCGTAAAGTTTTATAATTTGAGAAGTTAAGCGATTGGATTTTTTAACAATTTGCGCCATATTTTCTCCTTGTTTTGAAGTATATCATAATTTTCTCTAAAATAAAATAATTTCTCTTTAATTTCCGGCTGCTTCCTCTGCCAATAGTCGGCGGAGTATATCCCCGGTCATCACTTCATCTTCCGGTTTGGTATAGATTGCCAGATATGCTTCCATCTCCGGTGGAAGAAGCTTGGCAATACGGCTATCTTTCTTTATTTGAATGGCAACAACCGTTTCTTTGCCATCGACCTCGGCCGTAATCTGCTCTTTGGCGTATTTTTGCATTTCCGATGGCTCCATATATTCAGATACCGGTACCAATCCGGAGTTTTCTATGAAAAAGGTTAGATTTTCTCTATCTAAAATTAAATAGCTTAGTTCACCGGCCGTTGCTTTGGAAATCAGCTTAGTGGTCATCATCATTTGTGTCTGCGGATCATTTGCATTGGAAAAATATAATACCTCTATCAGGGCTGTTTTCTTCGGATATTTTTCTTCTACCACGCCAATGATTTCCTTTTCCAATTCCTCCATACCGGCAAGATTGACAGTTGGAGCGGTCACTGTAATATCTGCAATGACTTCTTTGGGCGGATTAAAGATATAATGATTTAAAACAGCAAACAAAAGAACAATGGCGGCAATACCTCCTATAATGTGAAATTTATAATATTCCACAATGTATTCCGCTTTTTGCTTAGAATCCAGTTCTGCAAATTTTTTGCCGTATCTTTCCATAATTCCTCCTAATACTCTGATAGACATACTGTTATTAGTATACCACAAATTCAATTGCTTTGCACAATATTTAGAGGATATTTTTGATTATTTTTTTCTGAGTTTTTCGGATTCATAGTGTATCTTCCTTTTTTAGAAACAATGCAAAAAAAGAGCAAAATCAGATTATCTTTTCGAAAATCTTTTCTGCTCTTCTATATGTTTATCTTATCCAACTTTGAAAAAACGAATCTTACCCTCATTTCGAATCAAAGGTAGGATTCCCAAATACTTTTCCGGAATTCTGGCAATCACATTGACTCTTTCATCCAATGGCAGATTTTCAATTACAATTTGCATTTCTCCGGAATAACGGCTATAGTTTTCATTATCAATGGTAATGCTTCCTGCTTTTCTTGGCAATGCCATAGCTGCTTCGATTGTTTGTCCGAAAGTGGAAAACATTCTGGATTCCATCAAGCGTTTCAACCAGCGTGGGGAATCATCACGAATGGTGTAGCTTTTCCCGAATAAAAGCTCATCATATTTGTCGGAGAGCGTTTGAACCGGAATATAAATCTCACCGCTTTGTCTGAAATATTCGATTTTCTCCCATTCTTCTTTACTGATGGCACCATCTCCAACATAAATATTTTCTATTCCGAAATTCAATGTTAAATCCAGATAGCCTACATAAGGAGGAATATTGCGATGTTTTTCCAAAGTCGGTAGGCCGTCAAACACCGGTCCTCTTTGTTGAATATCCGAAGCAATAAAGGCCATAATCGAAATATTTCTTTTCCGCAGGATTTCATTGCGTTTTTTGAAAAATTCTTCATCCAAGCCGGTCTCTTTCCTCGGATAGTAGTTGTGCATAGCACAAACTTCACCGCCTGCCTCCAAAATAGTATCGATTTCTGTTTCTTTCAAATTGGTGGCATTTAAACAAATCGGCATTTGCTTGGCCATATCGACAAGCTCATCAAGGTGAAAGCCGAAATCGGGTCTTAGGATACTGATTCCGTATTCTTTGGCTACTTCTATCATATTTTCTTTGTTGACATAATTAAGTGTTCTTTTGGAAACATCCGCAATCAATTGATATCCCATGCTGCGAACTTCATCACACAGGGCTTTCATTTGCTGTGCATAGTCACCTTTTCCTTCTTCGGCAATATGCAGAGAAACAAAAACATACGGACTTCCTCCGATTGCTTTATATTCCTCGGCCTGCGGAAACAATGACTTGAGTTCTTGAAAATTACTTAAAAACGCTGAAAAATTAAGTGGCTTAAACATCTGTAGCTCCTTTGTAGTCTGTTCTTTTTGCTCTATTTCTTTTTCTATTTTTGCATCCTATATGAATTGCTTGTATCTAATAGTTTCCATTATACAGCAATCCCTTTAGAAATCAATGAAAATTGTATTATTTTATAGCCATGCTTCCAAGAGAACTTCTTGTCGTAGCGGAGCTGAAGTCATCTTAATAAATCCCGATAAAGCTAATTTGCGGACAGACTCGGTATTCCTTGATTTGTATCGTCACCTTTTGGATGTTGTTTCCGGTTTTTACCGGGATTATTTTCTTTCTGCCTATGGTTGTACCGGTATACTCTTCTATTCCTTGCTCTCCTTGCAGTAACACCGTATATTTCTCCACTCGCTGACTACTAGGGATTTGCTCCTTTATCACAACATACTTGATTGGCTGCGGAGTATCCCATTGCATACTGATAACCACTTCTTCCTTGTGAGAAAGAACCGGCTCATACCAATTGGTATAGTCATCTTTTAGCAGACAATCCATTCCTCTTTTTTCCGATGCCTGCGTCCCAGTAAATTTAGCCGTTTCGGCAAGGTTATGGGAAAAGCTGTTTCGAATAAAATGTCCCAATTCTTCCAATCTTTTCGCATCCGTTTCTGCAATTCTTCCTTCCGGATTTGGTGGAATATTCAGCAATAGCAAAGCATTGCCGCCAACCGATTTTAGGTATAACTCCTTTAAATTCTCAAAGCTGCGAACTTTATCATCTTCCTCAGCATGATAAAACCAACCCGGACGAATCGAAACATCAACTTCCGAAGGATACCAGATTAAGTCCCTTTCATTTTGCAGCAATTCTCTACTGCCCAAATCCTCTTCGCCACTCTTAATTTCCCTCATTCGAAATTCGCTGTTATCCTCCTGCTGGCTGTCGTGTGCAATCTTTTCATTATCCGCAATTCTCGCCGGAACTACACTCCATTCACTTTCCCTCGTCTTACCGGCTTCATTTCCGCACCAACGAATATCCGGGCCGCAAATGCTGATAGTTGCATTCGGCTGTAAACTGCGAATCACTTGATAATAACGCTCCCAATCATATTTTTGTTTTTTGCCGTTCGTTCCTTCTCCGCAAGCTCCATCAAACCATACGGTAAAAATTTCCCCATAATTACTTAAAAGCTCTGTCAATTGGTTGATAAAATAATCATCATATTCTTTACCATAACCATAAGTTGGATGATTTCTATCCCATGGCGAAAGATAAATCCCAACTTTTAACTGATGTTTTCTGCATGATTCAGCAAATTGCTTGACAATGTCAGCTTTTCCATCCAGATACGGAGATCTTTTCACGGAATAATCGGTATATGCACTTGGCCACAAACAGAATCCATCGTGATGTTTGCAGGTCAAAATTAATCCTTTCATTTCGGCTTTGGCCGCTAACTCCGCCCATTGATCCGTATCCACATCCTCAGGACAAAATTTTTGAGGGCTGTCGGTTCCATCTCCCCATTCTTTTCCGGTAAAAGTATTCATAGTAAAATGAATAAATCCGTAAAACTCCATCTCTTCCTGTCTTAATTGTCTTTCATTGGGTCTTACTACAATCAATTTTTCTTCTAACTGGTTTTTCATGATTTTTTTCCTTTTTATTTAATAATAATGTTCTCCTAAGCGAGCCCTGCGAGCAATGAGCTTCACAAAATCTGTCAGAAAGATAACTTAGAAGTTATCTGGCTGACATC
>JAUMXK010000014.1 GCA_030535295.1 Eubacteriales bacterium
CTCAAACTTAGTGCAACTTCTAGCCCTACTAGAACTTACTTTGAAAATTTACCATATTTAATAAAATATGGTATTTTCTTGCCATTTTATATGATTTCTGATATGATATTTAATGGTCATGTTGTCAAAAAATATGATTACAGGTAAAGGAAATAAATGGGAGAAAGGAAGTGCGATATGGCAGTAAAAGTAGTGATTGGTGCACAATGGGGCGATGAAGGTAAGGCAAAATATATAGATATTTTGGCAAAGCAAGCAGATATGGTAGTACGATATCAAGGTGGAAACAATGCCGGTCATACTGTTGTGGTTAATGATAAAGTCTATAAATTTCATTTGGTACCGTCCGGAATCCTTTATCCAAATACCTTGTGTGTGATTGGAAACGGCGTGGTGATTGACCTGAAAGGTTTGCTGGAAGAAATGGCTGCTTTGGCAGAGCAGGGAATTACCTTTGAAAATCTTCGTATTAGCCTAAGAGCACATCTGGTCATGCCCTACCATAAAGTGATTGATAAATTACAGGAAGAGTATCTGGGAGAATCCAGTATCGGCACTACAGGAAAAGGAATCGGGCCTTGCTACACGGATAAAGCAAGCAGAACCGGTATCCGAGTTTGTGATTTACTCGAAAAAGAGCATTTCATGGAAAAAGTACGCGAAAATACAAAATTCAAAAATAAGATGATTGAAAAGCTATATCATTCCGATAATACATTAGATGCAGAAAAAATCATCGAGGAATATCTTGGCTATGCCGAGCAGCTGAAACAATACTTCACCGATACTACAGTGCTGGTCAGTGAAGCGGTGGAAGCAGGTAAGGACGTGCTGTTTGAAGGAGCGCAAGGGACACTTTTGGATATTGATTTGGGAACTTATCCCTTTGTTACCTCCTCGCATCCGACGACCGGTGGCATTGCTATCGGTAGCGGAATCGGGCCGAATCGGATTGAGCAAAGTATCGGCATTATGAAAGGCTATGTCACCCGTGTAGGAGAAGGACCATTTCCGACGGAGTTAAATGATGAAATCGGTGAACAAATTCGTCAAGTCGGGAGAGAGTTTGGTACAACCACAGGCAGAGCTCGCAGAACCGGCTGGTTTGATGCCGTCATCGGAAGATTTACCGTCAGAACCAACGGACTGACCGACATTGCCTTAAATAAGATTGACGTGTTGTCCGGCTTACCGACCGTCAAGGTTTGTGTTGCCTATGAAAAGGATGGAGAAGTGGTCAAAAACTTCCCTGCCAGCCTGAATGAACTGGCAAAATGTAAGCCGATTTATGAAGAACTGAAAGGCTGGGGAGACATTTCCCATGTCCGTAAATATGAAGACTTACCGCAGGAAGTAAAAGACTACATTGCCTTTATTGAAGAAAAATGCGGTGCCAAGGTCAGCTATGTCGGTGTTGGGCCGAATCGTGACCAGAATATTGAAGTAAAATAAAAAAGCAGTAACCAGAAAGACAGAAGGGAAACCGTTATGAAGATTATTGCCGGACTGGGCAATCCGGGGATGCAATATATTGCAACGCCTCATAATATCGGCTTTGAAGTCATTGAACGATTGGCCTATGAAAATAATATCAAGTTGGACAAAAAGAAACATCGTGCAATTTTCGGCCAAGGGCAGATTGCCGGAGAAAAAGTGATTTTGATGCAGCCGCAAACCTATATGAATTTAAGTGGAGAAAGTATCCGGGCAGTGATGGATTTTTACTCTCTGACACCGAAAGAAATTGTCGTAGTTTATGATGAAATCAGCCTAGACTTAGGGCAATTGAGGATTCGTGAAAAAGGCAGTGCCGGCGGACACAACGGTATGAAAAGTGTCATCGCTCACTTGGGAACGCAGGAGTTTGTCCGCTTTCGGGTGGGAGTAGGACCGCAGATTCCGGGAATGGATTCGGCAACTTATGTTCTGAAACGGTTTAATAAGGAACAAATGAAAATTGCGGTGGAGATGGCTTTGACCACTTCCGAGGCAATAGAAGCTTATCTGAGAAACGGCATTGAATATGCAATGAACCATTTCAATCGATAAGAGAAAAGGGTAATTATGAAAGAACAAAAGACAGAAGAGCAAAAAATAGAAGAAATCAAAGTGGATGAAAGTGCCGAAGAAGGAAAAACAGGGCAAATTCAAGAAAAAATTGCCCGTAAGAACAGACTTTTCCGCAATCACTTGGGTAATCTTTTGATGGTAGTCGGAGTGATTATTATCGCCATTCCCTTTGTAGGAAGATATCTTGCCGACAGACAGCAAGAAAAGATGTTGAAAGACTTTTATGCACAAATAGAAGCCGACTTGGAAGAAGAAACGGAAAAGCTGAATACGGTACTGGGTTATACCGATGATGAAACCTTGCAAAGCGATTTGGATGCTTCTGCCAAGGCAATTGAAGAAATTGCCCTTAGTGAAGGTCTAAATACCGAGAATATTGCCAAATTATCGACCGGCCCGACGGCTATTGGCATTATTGATATTCCCAAGATTTCCTTGAAATATCCGATTGCCGAAGGAGTGGATAATACGACATTGCGTTTTTGTATCGGACACATGCCCAAGACCGCAGAGCTGGGTGAAGTGGGAAATTCCGTTTTGGCAGGACACCGTAGTCACAGTTTCGGTAGTTTTTTCAATCGCTTGGATGAACTCGTGGTAGGGGATGCCATTATTATTCGGACCAAAAAAGAATCCACCAGTTACACGGTCTTTGAAAAGAAAAGGGTTCATAAGACGGATTTATCAGTTTTGGCAGGCAATCGCAGCCACAAAGAATTGACCTTGATTACCTGTGAACTCGGCATCAATCCGGAGGACAGAATCATTGTCAAGGCGAGGGTCGAAGGAGAGGAAAATTCTGCAACGGCTGATAAATCGGGTGAACCGACAAAAGAAGAGGTTTCTGGGCAATAAGATTCAAAAAATAGGACTTTTATAGGCCTAAAATAGTCGTCTAAGCCTATAATTTGACCTTGATTTTCTTACGATAATATAGTAAAGTTGATATACAAAGTGATAAAAACTCAATAAGAAACCTTTCAGTTACAGTTCGATTTTCTTAGAGTTATGGAACCGGCGGGAAGTTGAACTGAAGTATACGATTGATTGTGCTTTCAACGATAAAGGCAAACTGTTTGAAAAAGCAGGACGCAAAACTATAGGGCCTTCCGCAAGGGTGGCAGCCAGCAACCGAAAGAAAGCTTGTTTTATTTCCGGCTTTCTTTAAGATGAAGAAAAAGGAGAAATGAAAATGAAAAAATGGATTTTGTTAGTCAGTCTAGTGATACTGCTCTGTGGACTCAATTTGGATGTAAACGGCTCGGAGCCGATTAAAATTGATGACAGTCAGACAGCACAAGGAAAAGTAGGGGTATATTACAACACAGGCAGCACCAAGAAAATTAAATTTATGGTCACCAAAGATGGAGAAAAATATACCTACAATCTACAGAACTCAAAGAGAATGATTTATTTCCCGTTGCAAATGGGAAACGGAAAGTACAGTGTAAAAGTATATGAAAATACGGAAGGGAATAAGTACCGAGTGGTCAGCAGCAAGGACATTCAAGTGACTTTGTCCAATCCCAATGCTGTGTATTTGCAATCCGTTCAGGAAATTGATTGGGATGAACAAAGAAAGGCCATCAAGATTTCCAAGCAATTAATCGAAGAAAGAGAAAAAGAGCTGGGACGAAAATTAAGCAAAGAAGAGATTACCAAGGTTTTATATGAGTACATTATTGAAAAAATCGTGTATGATTATAACAAGATAAAAAATCTGACTACGACCTATTTACCGAATATTGATGATACCATCACCAAGCAATCCGGTATTTGTTATGATTATTCTTCTCTTTTTGCGGCGGTCTTACGCCAACAAGGCATACCGACGAAAATGGTCAAAGGCTATTCCACTTATACCGATGTATATCATGCCTGGAATGAGGTCTATGTAGGTGATAAATGGGTAATTGTAGACAGTACAACCGATGCTTATATGTTCCAAAACAAGGCAAGTTACAGTTTTGAAAAAAAAGTGAAGGATTATACCAAGGCAAAAGAATTATAAGAAAATATAGAAGGCATTTGCGAGAACTTCGGTTCTTGTAAATGCCTTTTTGGTGCTTGAATATCTATGACTGACGTATTACAATAGAAGTAATCATGGGAGGTGGAATATGGAAAAAGCAAGAAGTAAATGGTCTTATGCCATTGGATGCACCGGCAGGGATTTGGGTTATGTACTGGTCACATTATTTTTTATTACTTATATTCAATATACCAATTTGGTCAATACCTCTCAGTTTCTGGTGTTGACGGGAATTTTCGTGCTGTGTAGAGTATGGGATGCCATCAATGATCCGATGATGGGGACGATTATTGCCAATAGTAAGTCAAGATTTGGCAAATATCGCCCTTGGATTTTGGCAGGTTGTCTGGTCAATTCTGTGGTTTTGGTGCTGATGTTTACCGTTCGGGTGGAAGTCGGAGATAGAATTGACAGTTTGGGCTGGTGGAATGTTGCCATTCTGGGAACGTTGTATTTGCTGTGGGGGATGTCCTATACCGTCAATGATGTTTCCTATTGGTCGCTTTTGCCGGTATTAAGTGAAGATAAAAAAGATAGAGATAGACTGACCACTATGGTAACGGTCTTTGCCTCCTTGGGAGCCTTTACCTCCGGCGGTTTGGTGCCGATAGTCACCACCGGCAATATGGTTTTGGGTTATCGTTTGGTGTCAATAATTTTTGCCCTAGTCTTTGTTCTTTGTCAATTGCTGGTCTTTTTCTTTACGCATGATAATCCGGAAGGACGTTTTCTTTTGCCGAAAGAAGCAGTAGAGAAACAAAAGAAAGAAAAAACAATTGGTCTGAAAGATATGGCCAAGATATTGATGCGCAACCATCAGCTGCTGGTAATGGCTTTGATTGTTCTTTTATATACCACAGCCAGTTCCTTTTTGAATATTTTCGGTCAAAATTTCTTTTATTTTAAATATGGTTATGATGGTAGCCGTATTTTTCTGTTTACGGTTATTTATGCCGTTTCTACCATCTTGTCACAGGGAATTTATCCGCTTTTGGCAGCAAGATTTCAACGGATGGAAATTATGAAGATATCGACTATGGCTATTTCTGCCGGTTATCTACTATTTTTTCTCTTTGCCAATTTGCCACTGACACCGGTGCTGTCCTTTCCACTCCTTTGTCTGAGCGGAGTCTGTGTGTTCGGTGGACAGGGAGTGTTTTACATGGCAATGTTGATTATGCTCACCAATACGATTGAGTATGATGAATGGAAATATAAGGAGAGAAATGAAGCCATTATTTTCAGTGTTCGCCCCTTTATGGTAAAGCTGAGCGGAGCGGTTCAGTCTCTAATGCTTTCCGCAGTATTGGTATCTTGTGGGTTGTATGGTATTATTCACAAAGTCGGTGCGGTGGAAACGGAAATTGCCAAAGGACAAATCCTGCAAGCAAGTGCAGTGGAGCAAATCACCTCATTGTTGCAGGAGGCCGGCAGTGGTCAAATGCTGGCTTTGACCCTATGCATGACCTTGATACCGATGGCGTTGATTGTCATCAGCTATTTTGTGATGAAGAAAAAATACATTATCAGTGAAGAACTCTATGCTCAAATGATAGAAGAGATTCGGGCAAGATAGGAAGAAAGTAGAAACAGAGAACAAAAAGACTGTAGGAAAGAGGAAAAAACAAATCGAAAGCCCAAGAAAACAGCGCAGAAAAGCGACAAGAAACGGAAACAAACCATAAGGAAACAGAAAGAGAGGAACTCCAAATGCCTTGCAAAGACACCATATTTAAAGATTTCAATCGCAAGCAAAAAGCTCAGCTTTTTGTAGGAAAAAGCAGCTGGGAATTAGAACCGATTGCAGGGAAGAGTATATTTGTCAGTGACGGCCCTCATGGGATACGGAAAGAAGTTTGGAAAAACGGGCAGAAACAAACAGTCAAGGCTGTTTGTTATCCGGCAGCAGTGCTGAGTGCCTGCTCTTTTGATGTGGATTTAATGAAAGAATTGGGAGAAGAGCTGGCAAAGGAATGCATTTCTCATAAGATTGATGTGTTGCTCGGTCCGGGAATTAATATCAAGAGAAATCCCCTTTGTGGTAGAAATTTTGAATATTTTTCGGAAGACCCGTATCTTTCCGGTAAACTGGCTTCTGCCTACATTCAAGGAGTTCAATCCAAGAATGTCGGGGTCAGTCTAAAGCATTATGCGCTAAACTCTCAAGAATATGCCCGTCTGGTCAATGATTCGATAGTAGATGACAGAGCCATGCGTGAAATCTATTTAAAAGCTTTTGAAATAGCGATAAAAGAAAGTGCTCCATGGACAATTATGGCTGCCTACAATAAAGTCAACGGCTATCATGCCACAGAAAATAAAGAACTGCTCACGGAAATTGCCAGAGAAGAATTCGGCTTTGAGGGAGTCTTTATCTCGGATTGGGGCGCTCTTTGGAAACCGGTGGAAGGCTTAAAGGCCGGCCTTGATTTGGAAATGCCGGGGCTGAGTAAAGGCAGTGAAACGAGGATTCTGGAGGCCATAGAAAATGGAGAAATCAAGGAAGAACTGCTCAATCAATCCACCCGTCGACTGATTGATTTATATGAAAAAACAGAACAGCCCAAGAAAGCGGAATTTGATTTCTATCATGCTCTGGCTCTGGCCAAGCGAATCAATGATGAAAGCATTGTACTTCTTAAAAATGAGGATGATTTATTGCCGTTGCAAAAAGAGCAGAAGATAGCTTTGATTGGCGACTTTTGTCTTTGTCCACGCTATCAGGGAGGCGGTTCTTCGCAAATCAATCCGATTTATGTCAGTGATATTTATAGTGAAATGAAAAGACAAAAGATTGACTTTTCCTTTGCCAAAGGCTATGATAGCGAAGATGCCAAACCGAAGGAAGAATTGATAGAGCAGGCCAAAAAAGCGGCCAAGGGGAAGGATGCCGTTATCGTTGTCTGTGGCTTGCCGAGAATGATTGAAAGTGAGGGCTTTGATCGGGAAGATATGAAATTGCCGCAGTCGCAGCTTCGTTTGCTGGAAGAGGTGGCCAAGGTCAATTCCAATCTGGTAATCGTTCTGCAAAACGGTGCTCCTGTTGAAATGCCGTTTGCTAAAAATGCCCGAGCCATATTGGAGAGCTACTTGGGCGGCAGTATGCATGCCATATCGGTTTGTGATATCTTGTATGGCAGAGTCAATCCGTCCGGTCGTCTGGCAGAAAGTTTTCCTTTGTCTTATGAAGATGTACCGTCACAAGATTACTACTGTAAGGAGCGATATCAAAGTCCGTATAAAGAGTCCGTTTATGTGGGATATCGTTATTATGACAGCTTTGACAAGAAAGTGCTTTTTCCCTTCGGCTATGGACTCGGATATGCCAAAGTGGAATACTCGGATTTTAAGGTGGAAAAGGTAGGAGAGGAATATAGAGCTTATTTTTGTGTTACCAATCATTCCGCAATTCCTGCCAAAGAAGTGGTACAACTTTATGTAGGACAAACCGACAGCCATATATTCAAAGCCAAAAAAGAATTGAAAGCTTTTACCAAAGTAGCATTGCAGCCCGGAGAAAAGAAAATGCTCCATTTGCAGGTCAAAGAAGAAGACTTACGTTACTATTCGCTGAAAAGACAAAGCTGGCAACTGGAAAACGGCAATTACCGTTTTTATCTTGCAAAACATGCTATGGATGAAAGCCGATATGTAGATGTGCAAATAAATAGCGGGCAAGAGCCGGAAGATAAGAATCCGGAATGGGCTATTTACTACTCTATGCACCGAAATATAAAAGACAAAGAGTTTGCAAGTTTGCTGGGCAGGAAGTGGAAAAAAGATGCGGATTCCAAAACAAAGAGTGGTTTTGGACGCAAACAAAGAAAAACATTTACCACAGAAAGTGTGATTGATGAATTTTACGAAACCTTCTTGGGATGGATTGTATTTAAGCCATTGGCATTTTACATGATTGCAACCTCGAAAGATGATTTTGAAAGACAAACACTGAAAAAAGCCATTCCGGATTTTCCGCTACGGATTTTACAAATGTCGCCGGGGCTATCTAAGGATATGCTGGACGGTATTGTTGCCGTGTTTAATGGAGATTGGAAAAAGGTTTGGAAAGTATTGAGGACCAAAAAATGAATTTATTATTACAACCTCTAAAAGATTTAGAGGTTTTTCAGCTGCTGCAAAGCAAAATAAAAGAAAAAAAGGGTGCGGTTGCCGTCAATGGGATTGTCGATGAGCAAAAGCTGCATTTGGCCTATGCACTTAGTCGCAAAGAAGAGAGGCAAAAGCTGATTGTCACCTACAACGAATTTCAAGTCAGACAATTGGCAGAAAGTTATGCCTTTTATGAAAAAGAAGTTTACCAGTATCCGGCCAAGGATATCATCTTTTATCAAGCAGATGTGCGAAGTCAGGATATTGTCAGATTGCGCCTGAAAACTTTGAAAAAATTACTTACCGGAGAGCCGATTACGGTGATTTGCAGCATAGAGGCCCTAAAAGATGCCCTGCTTCCCAAAAAAGATTTTGCGACGGCAGCTATTTGGCTGAAGGTGGGAGAGACCGTTCGGCAAAAGGATTTGATTGAGAAACTGGTTAATATGGGCTATGAACGGGTAGCGATGGTCGAATCCAGAGGAGAATTTGCTCTGCGAGGCGGTATTTTGGATGTCTTTCCACCATTTGGAGAATTTGCCTTACGGATAGAATTTTTTGACGATGAGATAGATTCCTTGCGCCAAATCAATCCGGAAACACAAAGAACAGTTGGAGAACTGGAAACGGTTGAGATTTTTCCCAATCGGGAAATTATTATTGACAGCAAGAGGATTCCCAAAGCCATTACCAAGGTCAAGGCAGACTATCAGGCGACAGCGAAACTTTTAGATGAAGAGGCGGCAAAGCAATTGGAAAAAACCATGTTGGCCTTAATCGAAAAAATGGAGAATCATGGCAGTTTTGCAGGAATTGAAAGCAATTTGCATTATTATTTTTCCGAAACGGTCAGCCTACTGGATTATTTTGACAATCCTCTGATTTTTCTGGATGAGCCGGTTAAGATGATGGAAAGCATTGCCAATCTGGAAACGGAATACAAGGAGAGTCTGGAGAGCCGTTTTGCCAAAGGCCATTTGCTGAAAGAACAAATGAATTTAAGTCTGGATTACAAGAAAATCCTGCACCAAATGACCAAAAAGGATTGCCTGCTTTTCAGCAGCCTTTATTATGTGACCAAGGAAATTCCTTATCAGGAAGAAGTGCAAATCAATGGGAGTGCAGCGCATTTGTATCAACATGATTTTGAGGCCATGGTCAAGGACTTGACACATTATGTCAAGCAAAAATATAAGATAGTGGTCTTTTTGCCGACCGGTGCCATGTTGGAAGGCTTGCAGGAGCTTTTGGAGAATCATAATTTACCGGTTTATCGGGCAAGCAAGGAAGATAATCCGGTAGCAGGGAAAATCGCTTTGATTACAGGCAGCTTGCGTTTCGGTTTTCTTTATCCGGAAATCAAATTTGCGGTTTTTGCCGAATCGGAAGTGGGAGGAAATCGTACCCGAAAAAAAGCAAGCAAAAAGAAGTCCGGACAGAAAATCCAAAGTTTTTATGATTTGAAGGCCGGAGATTATGTGGTGCATGAAAACCACGGAATCGGTGTGTTTGCAGGGGTGGAAACCATTGAAAAAGACGGTATGGCCAGAGATTTTATCAAGATTCATTACCAAAAAGACGGAAAGCTCTTTATTCCTACCACACAGCTGGACAGGATTCAAAAATATGTGGGTGCCGAGGGAGTTGCCCCCAAACTCAACAAATTGGGAGGTCAGGAGTGGAAACGCACAATTAGCAAAGCCAAAAAGGCCATTGATGAAATGGTCACAGAATTGATTGAGCTGTACTCCATTCGAGAAAAAACCAAGGGCTATACCTTTAGTGAGGATACCGTTTGGCAAAGTGAGTTTGAGGAGATGTTTCCTTATGATGAAACAGAGGATCAATTGACTGCCATTGCCGATATGAAAGCGGATATGTGTTCTCAAAAGGTGATGGACCGTCTGGTGTGCGGAGATGTCGGCTACGGCAAGACGGAAGTAGCTATTCGTGGCGCTTTTAAGGCTATTCAGGACGGAAAACAGGTGGCCTATCTGGTGCCGACCACGATTCTGGCACAACAGCATTACAATAATTTTGTGCAGAGATTTAAGGATTTTCCGGTCAAAGTCGGTATTTTAAGCCGCTTTTCTACGGCCAAAGAAATCAAAAAAACCCTGGAAAACTTAGAGCGTGGCTTGGTGGATATGGTGGTCGGGACACATCGCCTATTATCCAAGGATGTGAAATTTAAGGATTTGGGGCTTTTAATCATTGATGAAGAGCAAAGATTCGGTGTCAAACACAAGGAAAAAATCAAACAATTAAAAGAAAACATTGATGTGTTGACTTTGACAGCCACACCGATTCCGAGAACCTTACACATGTCCCTCATTGGGATTCGGGATATGTCGGTACTGGAAGAGCCGCCGCACGAAAGGCAGCCGATTCAAACTTATGTCCTGGAGCATGATGAGAGCTTGATTCGAGATGCTATTTATCGGGAAATCAATCGAAACGGCCAGATTTATTATGTCTACAACCGAGTCAGAAATATTGATGATATCACGGCCAGATTGCAAGCGCTGGTTCCGGAAGCGACTTTTGCCTTTGCGCATGGCCAGATGTCAGAGCATGAGCTGGAGAGCATTATGCTGTCCTTTATTCGGGGCGAAATTGATGTTTTGGTGGCGACTACCATTATCGAAACGGGGCTGGATATCCCCAATGTCAATACCATCATTATTCAAGATGCAGATAAGATGGGGCTGAGTCAGCTTTACCAATTGCGAGGCAGAGTGGGCCGTTCTTCCAGAGTGGCCTATGCGTATCTTACTTACAAAAGAGATAAGGTCTTGCAGGAAGTAGCGGAAAAGCGATTGAAGGCGATTCGAGAATTTACGGAATTCGGAGCCGGATTTCGCATTGCCATGCGAGATTTGGAAATCCGTGGAGCCGGCAATGTCTTGGGAACCAGTCAAAGCGGTCATTTGGATGCTATCGGCTATGAGCTTTATACCAAGATGGTGGCAGGTAGTATTCGAGCCAAAACCAATCCGTTTCATGCCAAAGAGGATTTTGAAACCAGTATTGAGCTAAAGATTGATGCCTATATTCCTCCGGAATACATTGCCCTGGAAGAAGAGAAACTTTCGGCATACAAGAAAATTGCCTCTATCAAGAATGAAGAAGATTATTTGGATATTCAGGATGAGTTGATTGACCGCTACGGCAATCCGCCGAAATGTGTGGAAAATCTACTGATGGTCGGTTTAATCAAAGGACTTGCCAATCAACTGGATGTCACCAATATTCAGGTTAGGAATGCGGAAATTGAATTGGCGGTACTTGCCAATGCGGCCATTGACGGAGAGAAACTGGTCGCATATTTAGAAGCCGCAAAGAAAGAAATTCGCTTTGCGACCAAAGATTATTCCGCTTTCTATATCAAAATCAATCCGCAAAGCACAGTGTTGGCTCAAACAAAGGCCTTTTTGCAGGATTTGGGCGGTTTGCAGCTGGAAAAGGAGAAGGTTGAGGCAGCTCCGGTGAAGTGATGGAAAAAGAGCAGCGATTGCTTAGATTAAATTTTCATTACATGAGGTAAAAAAATTGCAGTAAGAGGGAATCGTTGTTATAATATAGGGTGAATTTTTAGGACAAAATGCAAATGGAGAAAAGCGGGGTGTCAAACATGAAAAAAAGGATATGGGGTTTCGCTTTGCTCCTTTTGTTGTTGCTTTTACCTTCCTGTAAGAAAGAAGAAGTCAGCTCTTGGCAAAGAGATGATTTGATTCGAATTGATAAGGAAACTGTCAATAAAGAGGAGGCAAGAGTCTATGGGATTCAAATTAAAAAAGAATTTGAAGAAATAGGCGGTGCCGACATTTGGGAATATGAATCCTTCAGCGGCGACAAGTCCGCTTATGAGGTAGCCAAGACAAAGGTTCTGGAAAATATTATCCGAGTGAAAATCCTAGCAGGCAGAGCCAAGGACGGGAAGATGGAGCTGACAGAAGCGGAGCGTAAGGAAGCGGAAAACAGGGCACAGCAATTTTATGATACGGAAGCGATTGTGGTCAAGGACGGTGAGGAAACGATATCCTTGCAAACGGTACAGCAGGTGTTTATAGATTTTGCGCTGGGTCAAAAATGGAAAAAAGAAATGCTGTCCTCTTTTCGGCCGACCGAGGAGATGATTATGGCCAAGTTGTCGCAGGAAAGCGATTATCTGGCTTTGGATGAGGAAGAGAAAAAGGAAAGCTTTCAGGAATATGTACTGGAGTATAGTGAAATAAGCAACAAACCGGAGAATCAATCCTTGATTTTAGCAGTGCAAAATGCTTTAAATGAAAATGGCGTATTGACAGATGAAATAAGTCGGGGTATGGTATATCAAGAGGAACGCTATCAAAAGCAAGAGCTGGAAGAGGCTTTTGGGGCAGGCATTACCGAGAGATTGCAAAGTGGAGATATCTTTCTGCCGGACGAAAAGGCCACGAAATTTTTTTTGATTCGCCTCAAAGGGATTGAAATTACAAGTCCAAAGGAATTGGAGAGAGAGCTTGCGGCCTTGCGGAAGGAAAAAGAAAGAATCAGGGAGCAGGTAGAAGAGGAAATAAAAGAAGAAAGCTTTGATGTCATTTATCTGGAATGGAAAAAAGATGCGGAGATACAAATCAATCAAGAGGTGTGGCAGGAGTATGTGGTGTTCTCGTTGGACGAATAAGCTATCAAATGGGTTGTTGAAATTTCAATGACAGAATGGAGAAAAAAATGTTTCAAAATTATGTATTTGCATTTTATGACACGATTGCGGAAGTGAAGTTGAATCTGGAAGATCCGATGTTGTGGGAAAAGCTGAGTATCTACTACGGGATTTATGGATTTCATGTAGACGGCGAAAGTTTGCGTGAGAAATTCTTCAATGGTCTTCTACAGGCAGAAGAGAAGAAAGAAGAAAAGATTTATTATGAAACCAATTATGAAGATATTTTGCTGCGTTTGTTCAATACCAAAAAAATCAAAGGGAAAAATAAGATGCCGAAGGATATGGGGCGCTTTTTCCATATTTTAGCGGCAGAGGAAATGATTTTATTTCCTCAGGTGAAAAAGACTTTGGAGGCCATCAAGAAGGCTGATAAGTCGGCATATCTTCTGGCAAATGCACAAAAAGCTTTTATTAAGGATGAGCTACGTTATTTTGGAATCAAAGATTATTTTGACTCCATTTATGTTTCTTCGGATTACTCTATCAAAAAACCGAGTCCGGCCTTTTTTAATCAAGTGATTAGTGAAAACAAGCTGGAAAAGAAAAAGACTCTGTTTATCGGCAGTAATTATGAGCTGGATTTACTTCCGGCCAAGAAATTGGGTTTCCCGATTTGTCTGGTGCTGAAAGAAGGAGAAACACCTTTGCCGAGTGAGCAGGCGGATTATATTGTAGAAAATGGAGATTTGAAGAAAATATTAGAGTTTTAGTGAGGAAAAGTCATGTCGGAACATAAGATTAATTATGGAGAATATTTTATACTTGCAGTGAATAAGGCACTGTTTGCCGCCCTTATTTCAGCAGTGATTTGTTTAGGCATTTCTCTGCTCATTAATCTTTATTTTTATGAAGAGGTAGTAGCCCTGACTATCGGCAGTTTGGGAGAATCTACCAGCACCAATGCGACGGCAATATTGAGAACAGCCGGGTTTTTATTGGGGCTTTCCACCTTTCAGGTATCCGGCAAATTTCAGATAGGACTTTTGATATTGGGAGTCATTCCTTTTCTGGCTTTTTTAGGGGCAGCCTTTTTGTTTCCGGTCAGAAAGCAGGAAGAAAAAAAGGCACATATTGGAGCGGTTTTTTTGGTTAATACAGTTTCAGCTCTGGTTTATGCCTTGTTTGCAGTGGGAATTGAATATATCACACGGGGGGATTTGTTCGGCTTGGCAATTGATTTTGTTTCGCCAAGGAATTTCCTGTTTGTGTTTTTGCTGGTTTTGCTGATTCAGTCGATTATCAGTATCAATCGTAGCAAGCAGTTTACTCATGGCAGTACGGGAATTCGGGCTATTCGTAATCTGTCGAGCCTGACTTTGGGATTTTCCAGTTTGACCGGTATTTTACTGGTGGTATATTTTCTGACTCCTTATCTAAAAGGTTTTGGTAAAATCATTCTTTTTTTAATTCCGGCATTGCCGAATATTGCCGTATATTTGAGTTTTTTGTTTATGGGCTCAGCGGCTGATTTGGGAGATAGTTTGAGCGGAATTACTACTTATTTAAATATGGATTTGACCTTTTTGGATATCCCGACCGGAATTCGGGTCATGCTGGTGATTGTTTTCATTATTTTGACATTTCTGCTACTGATGCGTATGCCGATGAAAAAGTACTGGCTGAATGTAACGATTTTTTCCTTTGGGTTCAGCCTTATTTTTGTTATTTTGGCCATTGCCTCTCGTTTTGATTTGGGATTTGTTCGAGGTGTTTTAAATATCCGCTTTTTTGTTTCGCCGATAAAAGTATTTTTAGCCTCGTTTTTGATTATCTGGTTAGATGCAATCTTGCTGGCTCTGATACGTAGTCTTTGCTATGAAATCACAGAGGGCAAAGACGGTGGTCGATTTTTTTGCGGAAGAGAATCCGGGGAAGAAGGGGATGAAAAGGAAAGCGAAGAAATAGCGGAAGAGGCTCAAGATTTATCAAGCCTTGAGGAAGAGGACGAAATTGACGAATCGGAAAGTGAATTGACGGAAATCGATATCTGGAAAGACTTGGCAGCAAGGCCGATTTTTCCGGAAGAAAATACAGAAAAGGAAATGCCGAAGAGCAAAAAAATGCAAAAAGAGAATAAAGAGTTATTTTCGAAAGAGAAATTGGCAGGGGAACTGCCATCCTCGGAAGAGATTACGGATATCGAGATGCCCGGAGAGGTTTTGACGGCGACTATGGAGAAACCGGAAAGTGGAGTGGAGGAGATAACGGAGAAAAAAGAAGTAGATATTCGCCTTTTCCCGCGTAAGAAGTCCTCACTTCGGAGAATCATGGATTTTTCCGATATCGAAGACGAGCCGGAAGAAAGGATAGGTCAAGAAGAGAAAAACCGGAACGATTATCAAGATTTGCAGCAGGAAATCGAAGAGTTGGAGGAGCCGGAAATCGAAATGCCGGAAATGGACTTTGAAGAAGAAATGGAGCAAACTCTGGTGGTTGCCCGTAAGGATTTGGAGGAAGAGCTGGAGCGCACTCGGACATACAATATCAATCACAATAAATAGACATTATAAATATACATTAATAGAGAAGAGAAAGAGGATAACCATGGAAAATAAGAAAGAGAAATTAGTAGAAGAAATTACATCCAGAGATGTCGATTTTGCTCAGTGGTACACTGATGTCGTCAGAAAGGCTGATTTGGCGGACTATACTTCTGTCAAAGGTTGTATGATTATGAAGCCGTACAGCTATGGCATTTGGGAATTGATTCAACAGCAATTGGATGCCAGATTCAAAGAAACCGGCCATCAAAATGTGTATTTACCGATGTTTATTCCGGAGAGTTTATTACAGAAGGAAAAAGACCATGTAGAGGGCTTTGCGCCGGAGGTAGCTTGGGTGACTCATGGCGGTTCGACACCGCTTGCAGAAAAAATGTGTGTCCGCCCGACTTCCGAGACTCTATTTTGTGAGTTTTATGCTAAGGATATTAATTCCTATCGTGATTTGCCGAAATTATACAATCAATGGTGCTCGGTAGTGCGCTGGGAAAAGACCACCCGTCCTTTCCTGAGAGCAGTGGAATTCCTTTGGCAGGAAGGCCATACTGCACATGCGACAGCGGAAGAAGCGGTCAAAGAAACCATTGATATTTTAAATATTTATTCCGATTTTTGTGAAAAAGTGTTGGCGATTCCGGTATTAAAAGGCAGAAAAACCGAAAAAGAAAAATTTGCAGGTGCACATTCAACATATAGCATTGAAGCCTTGATGCATGATGGAAAGGCCTTGCAGGCAGGAACCAGTCACTACTTTGGCGACGGCTTTGCCAAAGCATTCGGCATTCAATATACCGATGCCAACAACAAGATGCAGTATGTCCACCAGACCTCTTGGGGTGTGACCATTCGTTTGATTGGTGCTCTTATTATGGTGCATGGTGATGACAATGGATTGATTTTGCCTCCGGCGGTGGCTCCGAATCAGGTAGTGATTGTACCTATTATGCAAAAGAAAGCAGGAGTATTGGAAAAAGCGGAAGAAATCAAGCAAATCTTAAAGGCAGCCGGAGTTCGTGTCTTACTGGAAGATAGTGATAAGAGTCCGGGCTGGAAATTTGCCGAGCATGAAATGCGTGGTGTACCGATTCGCTTGGAAATCGGCCCACGAGATATTGAAAATGGTCAAGCCATCTTGGCCAGAAGAGATACCGGCGAAAAGATTACCATTTCTCTGGATAATCTGGAAAATGAAGTCAAGAATTTGCTTGCTCAAATCCAAAGTGATATGTTGGAGAAAGCCAGAAAGCATTTGGAAAATCATATTTCCGTGGCGACCAATTTGGAAGAATTCAAGGAAAAGCTGGAAAGCAAGACCGGATTTGTCAAAGCAATGTGGTGCGGAGACAGAGCCTGTGAAGATGGGGTCAAAGATAAGACCGGTGCGACTTCCAGAAATATTCCTTTTGAGGAAGAAAAGATTGCTGACACCTGTATCTGCTGTGGTAAAGAAGCCAAACATGTAGTGTATTGGGGAAAAGCTTACTAAAAGTTTTTTAGAAAATAAGTAGAAATAAAAGAAAAAGGGCTGTTGCAAAATACCGATTTCACAGAAGAGATGCTAGGAATCGCCAGGATTCCATTAGAAAGCTTGAGTGAAAATGGTAAGTGCAGCAGCCCTTTTTAGCTTTAATATTCGGGCTCTTTGTCAATAGTTGGAGCTTACGAATAAAAAATTCGTTCCCCCAACTTTTATTCTAGAGCCTAATATTCATCCGTTACATCGACAACCTCGGTGACACCTTCGACCATTTCTGCCAATTGGGATTCAATCACACCCTTTAAGGTCATTTTGGAGATCGGGCAGCCGCTGCAAGTGCCAAGCAGGCGAAGGAAAACAACACCTTCTTCATTGACATCTACCAGTTCCAGGTCGCCGCCGTCTCTTTGCAGAAAAGGACGGATGTTTTGCAATGCTTCAATGAGTTCTTCTTTATTAACCATAATTCCTCCTTCTATCAAATCATTCTTCAAATTTTCAGTCGGAATACCGCTTTATGGCTATCCGGCGATTACCTGTAGGATAGAGCGGGCAGACAGTAAGCGATATTGACAGGAAAAATTGATAAAAATAGCCATCTACATTATATACGAAAACTTCCGGTTTGAACAGACCTTTTGCAAAGAAAAGCCCAATGGCCATTTCGGTCATTGGGCTTTGATGGTTTGATTCTTATTTTAAGATAAGATTGACAAAACGATATAAGATAGTAGCGGCTTCGGCCTTGGTAGTCAAACCTTTCGGATCGAAGCGGTTTCCGTCTTTTCCGGTTAGAACACCGGCACTTTGCATGATCATGACGCTTTCCTTAGCATAGTCACTGATTTGTGCTTGGTCTGCAAATTCTTTTGTTTCTGCGGTTGGCAGTAAAATATTCATTGCCTTGGCATAATTGACCAACATGACAGCGATTTGCTCTCGGCTAATGTTGCTTTCCGGTGAGAAAGTGGTTTCGGAAGTACCCTTTACGATATTGTGCTTATTTGCCCATTCAATGAAAGGCAGAAATTCGTTACTTGGTACATCGGTGAATCGAGTGCTTGCATAAAGTGCAGGATTTACTTTTTCGTATTTTCCTAAGAAGCTTACAAATTCCTCTCTGCGAATCTTATGGTTTGCCATGAATTCTCCTTTTTCATTTGGAGTAAAGACAGCACGATTGCTCATAAAGTCAATGTATTGTTTTGCCCAATGACTCTCGATATCCGAGTAAGTAGGAGAAACTTTATGTCCGACAGCTACTTTGGAGCCACCTTTTACTTGAATCAGAAGTTCTTGTGCTGCTGCATCATAGAAAGAGTTGGCAATGGATTCGACCATGCCCTGTGCATTGACTTGGAAAGCCATAATATTTTGTGCGGATTCTCCTTCTTGCAAGGTGTAAGGAATGGAGAGCCACAGAGTAGTATCCGTCAAGTCGTAGACTTCTTTATCTTCTTTATTGACCATGCGAACATGATAAAGGCCTCTGTCACCGATAAGGACCTTTGCTTCGCCCATTAAGCCGGTACTTTCTTCTTTTTTTACGGAAAGAGAGGTTTCTTTCGGCAAACGGTTTAAAAGATTGGCATCAAAAGCCACAGAAATCAGGGAGCTGGTAATCAGCAGTTCTTGGCGTTCTGCCGTTGGGACGGTGCTACCTTGACTTTGTGTCAATGCTGCTTTCATTTCTTTATCGTCGGCAGTTTCCACTTTGATTTCCAAAACCTTCTTTTGCTTCTTGGATTGATTTTGCTTGAAGCTATTTGGTTGGCTCAGAGGAATTTTTTCGGATTCAATGGTGATGACATCATCTTTCGGTTTGCTTGGAGCACTTGGCGCGGAAGGAATGTAAGGTGTTACCGGCTCATTATTGATTGGAGCCGCCTTTTTATTGATGCGCAGGGTTGCATTTTCGTAAGTGACCTGATAATTTTCAGCATTGCTCAAAGTTCCTTCGGAAATCGTGATTTGGAATTCACCCACAGTTGTATTATTTGGTGCATTGCTGACAATCGCCGGCTCGGTAAAGGTATCGGTGCCGACCAAACCATTTACGCTGAAAGTAAAGGCAGGAATGGCTTCACCTTCTGTAATTGTGATGTCATTTGCTTTTACGGTCAAGGCTTTTTTGGCGATATTCAGCTCCAAAGTAGCAGTTGCCTCGTTATAAGTATCATTGCCTGCTTTGGTGGCTTGAATGCTGACGGTACCAGCCTTGTGAATAGTAGCCGTATTGCCGTCAATGCTGAGAATTTCATTGTTTAAACTTTCAAAAGTTACCGCTCCGTCGCCGCTGCCGCCCTTTACTTCCAAGGTAAAGCTTTCATCACCGTAGGTCTTGGCAGGCACGGTATTGATGCTAAGAGCAGCTTGATTTAATTTGTCAAAATGAAGGTTCGCCAGGTCATAACTTTTGAAGGTCATTTCATAATATTTGTCCGAGCCAACACCCCAGCCGGCTTGGTTGTATTCATAGAGGATTCCCAATTTACCGTCATTTAATTCCGTCAAGCAGGAATACATGAATTGACTGTTGTTTTGAGTGACTTTGATATCATGCTCTCTTTTCCATTCCATTTGATTGTTTGTGTCCACCAAACCAACGAAGATAGTACCGTTTAAGCGGTATTCAGCGCCGCTGCGGTTATCACCCAAGCCATTGCGACCGACCGGATTGGAAACAAAGATGACTTCCTTACCGCCGATGGTCTTGGAAAATTTGAGTGCCGAGATTTGGCAGTTGGAATTGGTAGGGATTCCGGTATTGACCGGTTGTCCCCATTGATTGTCTTTATAGTCGACATAGTGCAAGCGTCTGTTTCCGTTGCGGAAGAAGAAACGCAGAGTGCCGTCCTTTAATTCTACGGCTGCACTTTCCGAGCTCCACATATGGCGAGTAGCCGGGGTAGAGCGATGCCAGGTTTCGCCGCCATCCTCGGAGTAGATGAAATCGGATCTTTGGGTTTGATCGCCGCCGCTATAAGTATAGCAAGGGAAGATGATTTTTCCTTCGGATGTAACGAGACCTCTGCCCGGAGCAACCAGATAAGCCCATTCCCTGTCATTTTTTACAGGAAGCAATTTCGGAGCTGACCAGTTTTTACCGCCATCTGTAGATTTGGTGAAATATAAGTAACTGGTACGCTGCACCTTATAAGGAGAATCTTTGAAAAATAAATTGGTATTGACGGATGAGGTTTGCGGAGTGGTACCGAAGATATTGAAATGCTCATCCACATAATAATTTTCGTCCGCTTGACCTGTTGCGCTATTATAAATTTTGTTGCCCTCAAGGTAGTAGGAATATGAAAAATCATAGCCTTTTTTTAATAATAATTTGCCATCTTCGTTAAAACCTGTTTCCATGCTCGGATTAGTGTCTTTTGTACCGTTTAAAGCTACGCCATAAGGATAAAGGTCTACCAGCATATAGACATTTTCCCCGTCGACTGCCAAAATCGGATCGATGAAACAACTGGAATTCCGACCATTATAAACATTGCCGTTATCGCCTAAATAATTGGCATAATGATAAGCCCAGTTCTCACCATTGTCTTCGGAAATGGAAACAATGGTATCCAGGCCGCCGCCGTCATAAGTGGTATTCCATCTGGCATCGGCTGCCGCCAGTAAACTTCCGTCCGGCAAGGTTACAAGAGCAGGAATCCGGAAGCTGTTGCTCTGACCGGTACCCTTTGGAAAGGGACTGCCCACCGTAGTACCGGGAGCCGGCATGTTTTGAAGGTGAGAAGGGTTGTAATTAGCTTGAACGGGAATCATATCTTCCTCCAAGGTGGATTCGATTTCGTTTAAATTGATTTCAATTACTTCACCGGTATTGGTATCTTGTGTTAATATCGGTGTGATCTCGGTCGGCATTTCCGTCGTGATATCCGGCAAGTTGTCAGCCGGTGTATCGGTGGCGTAAAGAACAGGACTGGCCATTTGCAATGCCATGCTAAGTGAGCAAATTCCTGTTACGAGTCTGAACTTGTTTTGGGACCTCATGTTGACCTCCTTAGAATTGTTAAATAATTTGGAAACAAAAAACTAAAAACATATAAAAAAATCAGAAAATAATAACTGATTTCGTGAGAATTATAGCATTTTTTTGAAGATGAATATATTGACAATATCACTGAAAAAAATTTTTATTAAGCGACATTTTTACTAAAAAAGATTCTTCTAATTAAATAGAGAATTGTCTTATGCTTTTAATTTCGCTTTTATTGAAAAACACTCTGGACAAAAAAAACAAAATTAAAAACAAAATCAAAAAATGTTTAGATAAAATGTGATAAAAGCAAAAAAACTAAAAATAAAAGCAAAAATATAATGGATGTTTGACGATATATTTAGTATAATAATAATTGCTTTTTGGCAGATATGACTATACAAAATGAAAAAGATGTAGTAAAATGTTGTTAAAAGCAAAAACTGCTTATCAGGATAGGCTTGGATTTTAGTTTTTTTGAAACATGAAAGAGAAGAAACTATCATGGTAAGTCGCACACTTCAATTTTTAAGGAGGGATAATATGAAAAAAATGCAAAAAGTGTTAGCGTTATTGTTAGCAGTCGTTTTCTTAGCTAGCTGCGGACAAACAACCAAGCCGGCAGAGGATACTAAGAAAGAAGAAACAAAGAAGGAATAATGCAAAGAGTATTTTTAAGCCCGCCACATATGAAACAAGAAGAAACCAAAGAACCGGCAGGAGAAGCTAAAAAACTAGTTTATTGGTCGATGTGGGAAGCTACCGAGCCTCAAGGACAAGTCATCCAAGAAGCCATCAATGCTTTCACCGCTGAAACCGGCATCGAAGTAGATGCACAATTTAAAGGCCGTACCGGTATCCGTGAAGGTTTGCAACCGGCTCTTGATTCCGGACTGCAAATCGATCTTTTTGATGAAGACATTAACCGTGTCAATGTGCAATGGGGCAAGTATCTTTATGATTTGACTCCATTGGTAGAAGCAAACGGATATGACAAAACCGGTTTTGCAGCTACTTTGATAGCAGCCAAAGAAGCAGGAAACGGTAAATACATGAGCTTACCTTATCAACCGTTTATCTTTAATATGTTCTACAACAAGGACTTATTCAATCAAGCAGGCGTGAAAGAATTGCCTAAGACTTGGGATGAATTCCTTGCCGTTTGTGAAACCTTAAAAGGTGCCGGTGTGATTCCTATGACTTTTGATGATGCTTATGCAGTAGCATTGTTCGGATACCATATCGGAAGATATCTTGGACAAGAAGGCGTGGAAGATTTGGTAGTCAACGGCAAATGGGCAGAAACTCCGGAAGTTTTGGCAGCAGCAAAAGATATCCAAACTATGGCGGAAAAAGGATATTTCTCTCCACAAGTAGGCGGAAATGTATGGCCTGCAGGTCAAAATACCGAATTGGCACTTGGAAGTGCCGCTATGTACTTGAACGGTTCTTGGCTGCCAAATGAAGTAAAAGACATTACCGGTCCTGATTTTGAGTGGGGATGCTTCAGCTATCCTTCTGTAAATGGCGGTAAAGCGGATACTTCTTATGCAAACTACGGTGCACAAGTATTTGCGGTAAATAAAGATTCCAAATTAGCAGAAGAAGCATTCAAATTAATTGAAAAGATTACCAGAGGTGAGTTCGATGCGAAATTGGCACAAGAATCCATGGGTATTCCATCGGATGCCAACAATACAGATTGGCCAAAACAATTGGCAGAAGTAAAACCTGTATTGGAACAAACCGCACATCGTTGGGATTGGGCTGTAAACGCAGGCAAGAATGCAGATATGGAACCGGCAATCAAAGAAAACTTTATTAAGTTGGCAGCAGGATCCATCACAGCAGAAGATTTCGTAAAAGCTTTAGAAGAAGCTTCTTCTAAATAAGACGAAAGTTTTGCCGGAGGCAATGGTTAAATAGAAAATAAGGAAGAAGGATGGCTTGCCATCCTTCTTCCCAATAAGACGAAAATATAAGGAGTACAGATGAAACTAAAAAAAACTACTTTACTCATTTTTATCTTACCGGCAGTATTGATGTTTTCGGTTATCTTTGTATATCCGATTATTCGTACTTTGCTGATGAGTTTTTTCAAAATTGAAAGCATTACCGATAGCTTTCATAGTTGGACTTTTGTAGGAATCGAAAATTATCAGAAATTAATGAGTACCAGCTTATTTATGACTTCCCTTTGGAATCTCTTCCGCATTTGGAGTCTGGGCGGTATTATTGTCATGTCGCTGGCACTTTTATTTGCGGTGGTACTTACCAGCGGAATCAAGGGCAAGAAGTTTTTCCGTGCAGTTATCTATTTGCCGAATATTGTCAGTGCAGTGGCACTTGCGACGATTTGGCTGCAATATGTATATAATCCGAAATTCGGTTTATTTGCTACCTTTTTCAAGGCCATCGGCCTGGAAAGCCTGGCAAAAATTCAGTGGACAGCACCCGATATGAAATTTTGGGGACTTTTGATTGCGTATTGTTTCGGTATGGTAGGATATCACATGCTTATTTTCTTAAGCGGTATTGAAAGAATTGATAAGTCATACTATGAAGCGGCTACGATTGACGGTGCCAGAAAGCCGCAACAGTTCCTGTATATTACCTTACCGTTAATTAAAGATGTATTTAAAACGAATATCACGATTTGGAGCGTCAGCTCGGTTGCATTCTTTGTTTGGTCACAATTGTTCTCGACCGTTACCAATGATTTACAGACCATTACACCGATGGTATATATGTATACTCAAGTATTTGGCGGTGCCAATACCATTACCGAGAGAAATGCCGGTTTGGGAGCAACGGTAGGTGTTGTTTTGAGTGCGTTTGTTGTTGCTATCTTCTGGATAGTCAATGCAACCATTCGTGAAGAAAAGATTGAGATGTAGGAGGGAATGATGAGAAAAGATAGAATTACAAGACAATTGGCACTGCTTCCCGGCTATATCATTATTTTGCTTTGGGTGGCATTTACCGTTTCGGTACTGAGCTTGGTATTCGTAGCCAGCTTTTCGACTACCAAAGAGATTTTTACCGGAAAGATGATGAGCTTTGAAACCGGCATTCATTTTGAAAACTATTATAAGGCTTGGACAGCTCAAAATGTTTCCCTTATTTTCGGAAATTCCCTGTTTTATGCAGCGATTTCCTGTGTGCTTTTGATTGTCATTGCAGCACCCTGTGCATATGCCCTTTCTCGGTTTAAGTTTTTTGCCAACAAAATCATTCAAACCAGTTTTGTGTCGGCAATGGGTGTGCCGGTTATCATGGTGGTACTGCCGCTTTTTTCGATTGTGGCAGGCATGAACTTACTTTCCAATGAAATCAGCAACCGGATTGTATTGATTTTCCTTTATGTGGGAATTAATATTCCGTATACCGTCATTTTCCTCTTGGCTTTTTTTGCCACTATTCCGCATTCCTTTGAAGAAGCGGCGGCGATTGACGGAGCCGGTCCGATTCGCACTTTCTGGACAGTAATGTTCCCGATGGCTCAGCCGGGTGTCATTACCGTGACCATTTTCAATTTCATTACCGTATGGAATGAATACTTCCTGTCACTGATTTTCGGGAACTCGGACAAGGTTCGTCCGGTTGCAGTGGGACTGTATTCTATGATTAACTCCATGAGATATACCGGTGACTGGGCAGGTATGTTTGCAGCGGTTATGATTGTATTTCTTCCGACTTTCATCCTTTATATTTTCTTATCCGAGAAAATTATTTCCGGTGTTACCGGCGGCGGTGTGAAAGGTTAGAAGAATCAAAATCAGATTTAAGACAAAAGAAGAAGCTCTTTGCTAGCCACCCCAAAAGGTTAGAACGAAAAATCTAACGTTTGAGGGAGGGATGTGCAGAGGGCTTTTGTGTTGTTCATAGAGGAAAAAGCTTTTCTTTTTTTATATTAAGATCATTTGCTATAGTAAGATTTGCTAAATCATAAATTAGTAAATTATGATTTAGCAAATTTGCCAAAATCACTTTACGGATTTGTTGCACTAAGGTATAATAAAGGAAAAAGGAGGTGACAAGATGTTTATAGGAAGAGAGAGAGATAGAGGCATTAAACAAGCTCTATCAATCCGGTAAATTTGAATTTGCTGTGCTTTACGGAAGACGACGCATAGGAAAAACAGCGATTATACGTGAATTTACAAAGGATAAGGAAACGATTTTCTTTACTGGTGTCGAGAGCAATTCCAAACAAAATCTGGAGAACTTTTCACGCTGTATCTTGGAATATCATACGGGACTGGCGGTAGACACTTCTTTTGCCAATTTTCAGGCTGCTTTAGAGTATATCTTTGAATTAGCGAAAAGTAAAAGGCTGATACTGGTTATCGATGAATATCCCTATGTAGCACGAGCATCGAAAAGTCTGGCTTCTACTATTCAGCTAATGATTGATAAAAATAAAGATAGCTCCAAATTATTTTTAATTCTTTGCGGTTCCTCGATGTCCTATATGGAAGATCATGTTTTGGCATATAAAGCACCGCTTTATGGTAGAAGAACGGCACAGTTCAAAATCAATTCGTTTGATTTTTTTGAGTCTTGCCGTTATTTGGAGAAATTATCCGATTTAGATAAAGCATTGGCATATGGAATCGTTGGTGGGACACCGCAGTATTTAATGCAGATAGACACAAATTCTACAATAGAAGAGAATATAAAGAATATATATCTTGACCCTTCATCCTTTCTTTTTGAAGAGCCTAATAATCTTTTAAAGCAGGAAGTACGTGAACCGGCAATCTATAATGCAATTATTGCCGCTATAGCGACCGGGGCTTCCAAGCTGAATGAAATAGCCGGCAAGATAGGAGAAGATACAGGCACATGTGCAACTTATATTAAAAATTTAGTTACATTGGGAATTGTACGCAAAGAGATGCCTTATGGTGAGAAAGCAAGCCGTAAAACGATTTATTCATTGGAGGACAATATGTTTCGTTTTTGGTATCGATTTGTATTGCACAATACCTCTATTATATCTCGTGGAGCAACAGAACTTGCCTATCAGCGAATCAAGTTGGAACTGTTTTCTTATATGGGTGCGGTATTTGAAGAGATTTGTAAACAATATTTGTGGAAATTGCTTTCACAGGGGAAATCGGCGATTGATTTTAGCGATATCGGTCGCTGGTGGGGAACAAACCCCAAGACAAAATCGCAAGTGGAGATTGATATTGTCGGTGGAGATAAGGAATCGGCACTATTTGCAGCGTGTAAATGGACAAATGAAAAGGTAGATTTGGGTGTTTTAGAAACCTTGGTTGAGCGGAGTGTACTCTTTAGCCACAAAAAAGCACATTTTTATCTCTTTGCAAAGACCGGCTTTACGAAAGGCTGCATCGACCGAGCAAAAGATATGGGGAATGTTACATTGGTAAGTTATAAAGATATTGTAAAGGAAAGGTAGTCGATAAAACAACAAAAAATTTGTAGCTGCTGTTTGTAGAAAGGTCATATCATATTAATTCCCATATCCTTTGAGCCAATTCCGTTGTATCCTTCCTTTCCGCTTTAAGCGGTGTATATTTGCACTTCGGATATCGGCTGATAAGTTCGTTGATGTGGGCATCTTCTGTGTTGAGAAGTACTGTGGTTTGGGGGGGAGCGGATTGGATGAAAGTAAAAGCATCATGAAGATAACAATTCAGTTCACCGCCTTGGGGCTCTTGGGGTGGATTTAGTGATAATATCACCTGTGCCCTTGGCTTTAGTAGCGATAAAATGTTGGCTGTTTCCCGGCTGTCACGGAGTGACAGTAAAACAACCAGATATTGATAGGATGGCTCGGAAACGGAGCGGAGTTTTTGACATAAAGTTTGGAGAATCCCCCAAATACCGTTTTGCGGACTGCGGATAACAAGCGTATTTCCTTTGGTTTTTAGGAATTGAGCAAAAGTCGAAAAAAATGTATCGCTAAAATCATCTTTGACCAGAATAATAGTGGTTAAATCAGGCCGGCTATGAAGTAGAGGGCTTACTTTTGTCATTTCTTTTTGCAGGTGCTTTTCTTGATGAGACTTCAAAATAGCAGCAATAAATAAAAAGATAAAGTGATAATCCATGATAAAAAGAAAGGCACTCATCGTCAATGCAACCAGCAAAGAATCGATAGAAAACAGATGACGGGAATTATGAATCCAAAGATAGACTACCGGAAGAGAATAAACCAAAGATAGCACTGCAATCATTTCGCCGGTCAATGAGTCTAAATGGAAAGGCCTGTTTTCTGCGGAAGTCGGGAAAAAAAGGCAAAGGACAGCCCATATTGTCATGGCGAGAAAATAAGACTCAATATCGGTTGGGTATTGAAAAAGGTTGTAAATATAGGAAAAGCTAAGCAATATAATACCCGAAATCAAGCGAATTAACTGATTTTGACGAAACTTTCTATGGTGCTCCATTTTGCTGATTTCCATACAACGTTTCCATTGATAGGGATTGTAAGCGACATTTTGAAAAAGAGCAAAATGCCTCACATATTCACTTATCAAAACAAAGCCGACAAGGCAGATAGAAGTAGTTTTAATTAAGAACGAAAAGATAGGCATAGACTCTCCTTTCACACTGTTATTGGGAAATGAACTCTTCCGGCTTCAGTAAAATAAAGGAAAGAGTTTCGCCATGGTTATTCAATAGAAAAGGTTGGGTGCAAAATTCTATTCGGAAATATTGGCGTGAAGAAGAGCGAAACTTTGCTATCACTTTTTTTCCTTCTTCACTGATAAAAAAGTCTCTCAGGGCATAGAGGGACTGTTTTACATCATTTAGATTGACTTGCGAACGTTTGGCTTTTAATATTACCGCATAGTTGTCGGAAAATTCCCCACGACGGATTTTTTGTATAGTGGCGATTTCGCCGGCGGTATTTAGTCTTTTAATATGATAAAACAGCTCATTGGAAGGATTGGTAAACGATTGCAATAGCGATATCCCTTGTATGAAGAGAATCATACCAATGATAAAATACAAACCCAGGCGTTGTTCGAATGTAGTCAAATTATAAATATCTTCGGACATAAAGACCTCCTTGTTTGTGTTTTGTTCTTTTCTTCATAGTAATATGAATCGAAAAATTTGTCAAATTTTTATCATCTTTGGATGAAGCCTCTTGCAAGAATCTCCCTTGTTATTTTTTCTTACTTATCCTATAATAATCCTAAAGAAAAAATCAAAAAACACCAAAAACAAAGTCATAGCAAAAGGGAAATTCTCGAAAGGAAAAAGCATGGAATACCGTATTGAAAAAGACTCCATGGGAGAAATCAAAGTACCGGCGGAGCACTATTGGGGAGCACAAACAGAGCGAAGCTTACAGTATTTTCGTATCGGTCGGGAGAAAATGCCGGAGGCACTGATAGACAGCTTTGCCATTCTCAAGTGGGCGGCTGCCAAAGCCAATTTTGCTCTCGGTAAGCTGGATGAAACGAAAAGCACAGTCATTCAAAGCGTTTGTGGCGAGATTCGAAGCGGCAAGTGGCAGGAGGAGTTTCCGCTTTCCGTTTGGCAAACCGGCAGCGGCACACAAACCAATATGAATGTCAATGAAGTGATAGCGAATCGTGGCAATGAAATAGCAGGAGAAAAACTGCTCCATGCCAATGACCATGTCAATATGTCGCAAAGCTCCAATGATACCTTTCCGACTGCCATGAATATGTCGGCGGTCTTTGCTCTCAGGAAAAAGCTTCTTCCGGCAGTGGATGGTTTAATCACAAGCTTTCAAACTTTGGAAAAAGAAAATGAAGGCATCATCAAATCGGGCAGGACACATTTGCAGGATGCCGTTCCGATTGCCTTTTCCAAGGAAATCAGTGGATGGAGAGGAATGCTGGAGAAATCCAAAGCAATGATAGAAGTCTCCATAGACGGTTTGCTGGAGCTTGCCATTGGCGGTACAGCAGTTGGTACCGGACTGAATGCTCCGGAGGGTTTTGCGGAAAAAGTGGTCGAAGAAATCAATGCCCTGACAGGAAGTGACTTTAAAAGTGCAGAGAATAAATTCCATGCCCTGACCAGCAAAGATGCCTTTGTGTTTAGCCATGGTGCGCTCAAGGCTTTGGCAGCCAATTTGATGAAGATTGCCAATGACATTCGTTGGCTTGCCAGTGGGCCACGCTGTGGACTGGGTGAAATCAGCATTCCGGCAAATGAGCCGGGCAGCTCGATTATGCCGGGCAAGGTCAATCCGACGCAAAGCGAAGCCCTGACCATGATTGCCGTTCAGGTCATGGCCAATGATGTGGCGGTCGGTATGGCGGCATCGCAGGGAAATTTTCAGCTCAATGTCTTTATGCCGGTTTGTATTTACAATTATTTGCAGTCGGTGGAGCTTTTGGCAGACGGGATAGACTCTTTCCGCCGGCACTGTGCTAGCGGTATCAAAGCCAATCCCGAAAAGATGCGGGAAAATCTCTATCGTTCGCTGATGACTGCTACCGCCCTCAATCCGTATATTGGCTACGACAATGTGGCAAAAGTCGTGAAAAAGGCGCATCAGGAAAATTTGACATTAAGAGAATCCTGCGTAGAATTGGGATTTTTGAGTGAAGAAGAGTTTGATAAACTCTATCATCCGGAATGGCAGGGCTAATCTTCATATCAAAGGGCAATCGTTTCGGATATGCAGACAGCCAGGAAACAGGTGAAAGATAAATGGAAGAAAAGCCGGCAGAATCAGAATAAAAAATAAGATTAAAAATTAGGAGAATATCATGGATTATAAAAAATTAAGTTTGGAATTGCATGAACAAAAAAGAGGAAAAATCAGTGTAAGATCCAAAATCAAGGTAGAAAATAAGGAAGACCTTAGTATTGCCTATACTCCCGGTGTAGCTGAGCCTTGCCTGAAGATTGCGGAAAACAAGGAAAATGCCTATAAATATACCGCCAAAGGAAATCTCGTGGCTGTGGTCACGGACGGTACAGCAGTGCTGGGGCTGGGTGACATCGGGCCGGAGGCGGCGATGCCGGTGATGGAGGGTAAGGCGATATTGTTTAAAGAGTTTGGCGGCGTGGATGCATTGCCGATTTGTTTGGCAACCAAAGATGTGGAAGAAATCGTCCAAACCGTCAAAAGGATAGCACCGACCTTTGGCGGAATCAATCTGGAGGACATTTCCGCCCCACGCTGCTTTGAAATCGAAGAAAGACTGCAAAAGGAACTGGATATACCGGTGTTTCATGATGACCAACATGGTACGGCGATTGCCCTTTGTGCCGGTCTTATCAATGCTTGCCGTTTGCTGGGCAAAGAAATGAAGCAGCAAAAAGTAGTTATCAGCGGTGCCGGTGCTGCCGGTGTTGCGATTGCCAAGCTCCTTTTAGCATTCGGCTTGACCGAAATCGTGCTGCTTGACCGCAAAGGAGCGATTTCTGTCGATGAGGAAAATCTGACACCGGCAAAACGGGAGATTGCACTCCTGACCAATCCCCATAGAGAAAAAGGAAGCCTTGCCGATGTCATCAGGGGCAAAGATGTTTTTATCGGAGTATCCGCACCGAACATTATGACCGCACAAATGGTACAGACTATGAATCCGGATGCCATGATATTTGCCATGTCCAATCCGGTGCCGGAGATTATGCCGGAAGAGGCCCGCAAAGGCGGTGCAGCGATTATTGCCACCGGCAGAAGTGACTTCCCGAATCAAATCAATAATGTACTGGTATTTCCGGGACTGTTTCGAGGGGCGCTTGACAGCAGAGCAAAGCAAATTACCGAGCCGATGAAAATGGCGGCAACCCTTGCGATTGCCGATTTAATTTCACCGGAGGAATTGACAGCGGAGTATATCATTCCGGATGCCTTTGACAAGCGAGTGGCAAAAGCTGTTGCCGAAGCCGTTGCCAAGTGTAAATAGAGAAGTTATGAAGTGAATAAATAAAAACCTTAAAAAAGCTCTTTGCCGGTTGGCAGAGAGCTTTTTGGAGTTTTTAAGAAATTTTGGGGGAGAAATGTAAATTGATTAAGTCAAAAAAGTCATTCAAATGATAAAAAATTATCAATGCTGAAGTGAAAAATTTCGGTACATTTTTTTCTAAGCCATTGAAGCCGCTTTGTATCCCCCATAGCTTCAGACAAGCGATAGGAAATCAGAAAATCATGTTGTGCATCGGGGCTACCTGAGGCGTATTCTATATGACCCTTGGCATAATATAGCTGAGGTAAATGGTTTAAACGATTGTTTTCTCGGAGCTGTGAAATGCCTTTTTCCAAGATTTCCAAGGATTTATGGAAAAAATCGGCAAAAGCATAAAAGTAGGCAAGCTGAATGCAGATTTGTGCAAAGGAAAAATCATTTGGAGGGCAGATGGCATAAAGGTACTGATATATCTCGATAGCATATTCATTGCTTATTTTTTTTAGGTATCGCAGGGTATCAATGTAATTATCAAGAATCTTAAAGTCTAAGGAAAGATAGACATAATCCGAATAATGCTCTAAGCGGAAAGAACAAAAGCGTTGTTTTAACGCCATTAAGAAAAAGGACTCTGCCTGTTCATAATTACCATTGTGCTTTGCAATAGCTCCATTTGCAAATAAAAGCAAACGATCGTAGTAAGGAATTAGAGGTGAGTTGTGCTCTATTTGAATCACATCTTTTAAAAGTTCGTGTAGCTGCTTGGCATCTTCTAGGGAAAGATTTTTTTGGAGGAGCTGCTTAATGTTGGAGTCATAATCATTTGACGAGGATTGAAAGCGATAAAAATAATCGCATAAATCAAGGGAATATACAGAAGATAACATCTCCAAAAGCTCGTATTTTGGCATTTGCTGTCCGGATTCATACCGCAACAAAGTGTTTTTGCTGATTCCATGATTGGATATGGCAACAACATCCGCAATGGTAAGACCTTTTTCTATGCGAATTGTTTTTAATATTTTTCCAAATTTAGTAAGAAATGGCATTTTCTCCTCCTTTTGCAAAAAAACTCAAATATTATTCTAATACATAGTTAAATATTTGTCAATAGAAAGTCTCTTTTTTTGGGCTTGAAAAAGGAATAGTATCATGATAATTTGAATAAAGATTAAAGCATTAAAAAAAAATAAAATGAGAACTCTATGGATGGATATTCCATTTGGAAGAGGGCTTGATTGATAGAGTTATTTCAAACATCGGATGGAGAGCATATTTAAAGGTTGAAAGGACAAAAATGGAAGAAAATAAAGAAAAATTATTTAATAAGACAACCTTTTATCGGATGGCGAAAGTTACCACATTTGTATTGTTACTTACTCTTTTCACAATGATATGTGTTGTAATTATTTTGCAGATGCTTCTTGATGGTGGGACAATTACAATGGAAGATTTGAAGCCGTTGATGTTTGTAAAGATAACGGTTTGGGATATTTTGGTTTTTTCAACAATGGAGGAAATAGTGTTTAGAAAACTGATTTTGGGTTATCTGGAAAAAAGAAAGCTAAAGTACAGTAATGCAATACAAGCGTTCCTATTTGCGGCGGTTCATGGCAACTTGTTTAAAATACCAAATACATTTTTATCCGGCTTAATTTATGGGAATGTATATTTAAAAGAGAAAAGAGTGATATACACAATTATTTTACATTTGATAAAAAATTTTGGAGTGATTATAATCACAGAGTACTTTTCAGACATAATTTGGCTTGCTAGTTTATATGTTTTAGTTGCGGCATTATGTATTTGTGGAATTGGGCTCTACTTGATATGGAAAAGTATAGATATCAAACTGTTTTCCTTAAAAGGTATAAACCATATTTGAGATACCTTTACCGGAAGACTTTCAGGAGTATACGAATTTTTATAATTTGAGAGGTATGAATTATGAATACAAAAAAGATTTCGGGGATTCTCGTATTATCTTTTTCAATTACTTTAGCAACGGCTTCACAATTTGTGTGGACATGGCGTTCGACAATGTTTTTGATTTGTCTGTCATGTTCGTTTTTATCAGTCATATTGGAGATGAAAAATAAATATAATTTAGAAATCAAGGCATTAAAGAAAGAACTTGAAAAAGCGAAAGGAAGATAGCTATGAAAACATACTGGAGATATTTTATTCATTACTTTCTTATAACATTTAGTTTATTTTTAGCATTGAAGATTCTGTCGATTTTTGATAAGGAGCTTCGATTCGACGCTCTTTATATGATGATAGGAATGGGTGCGATTTTGATATTTTCTTTTCTTATGGCACTATTTGCTTCGCAATACATAGCAGGCATCAGAAAAATGGTGTTTGCAACTAAGGATGAGAAAATCTGCTCGGAACTGGAGAATATTATCCTGACTAAGACACCGAAAAAGGTAAAAGAAGAAGGGAAAGACGAGTATGGAAATGATAAGAATGTATATACGCAAAAAAATTGGTATAGCAAATGGCTGACAAGCCCGATTGTATTGGTAAAAAAAGAAGATAGACTTATCTTAGAGATACCGGAAGGGTACTATAAACTGTTTCGAGAAAGCTACGAAAGATATCTATAAATAGAAGTATAGTATAATAAAAAGGGAAACACACGAAAACAGCAGAAAGCGAAGAGACACTATGTTTAAAAAATATACATTCATACGACAACATGATATAACCGATTGTGGCAAAGCAGCATGGCTTTAAAATGCCGATTGCCAAGATTCGGGAGATTGCCGGTACAGATAAGCAGGGGACAAATGCTTTGGGGATGATAAAGACAGCGGAGAGTTTGGGCATTGGAGATATGGAATTGCAATGGAAACAAAAAGTCTCTTTTTTTGGACTTGAAAAATGACTTATGCTATGATAATTTGAATAAAGATTAAAACATTAAAGAAAACGAAAAAATATCAAAACATTATATAAAACTCAAAGAGGAGCATAATATGGATTTAAATAAAGAATTATCTCAAAGTAATTTATTGTCTTATCGGGGGAAACTAAGCCAAGCAGAAATTACACAGAAGATGATGGAGATAGTAAAATACTTGCAAAATAGACAGATTTCTTTTTGTGGAGATGTGATTACAGTGACTTACGGACTGGAAGCGGATAAATATGATATAGAGATATTGATTCCGCTTAAAGAGCAGGTAGAATTACCGGAATATCATTTTAAATCTAGATTATTAATTACCAATGCAGTTTATCAAAAGGTGGAACGAGCAGAGGAGTTAACCAATATACTTGAAAATCTGGATAAAAAAATAAGAGAAAAGGGATTAAACCCGATTACAGGATATTATGTTTATCAAAAAAATGTAGGTAAATCCAACATGGAGATAGAAATCTATGTAGGCATTAATCCGAACATAATGTAGTTATTCATCGGTTATAGTACGAAATGCGCATAAGTAACCGTTGAAGATAATAGAAACCATAAAAAAATATGATTATTGAAGAAAGGAAAAAATGAAATCAAAATTTAATAACTTAACAAATGACGAATTATTAGTTGAAAATGGCGGAGGAGTATTGATGGGAGCAGCATCGGCGGTTTTGGGTACTCTGTCGGCATCAGTAGCTATAGTATCTGCAATATCAGTGCCTGTTACTGGGTGGGCTGGAGTTGGTGTAGCGTCTGGAGGTGCACTAATGGCAAAGGAATGCTATGAAGAAGCATTTAAAGAATTTGCAGAAGGAACATTGTGGTAGAAAAAGGAAGACTGAAATGGAAGTATTGAGAATAGAAGAATTAGCTACAATTGATGGCGGAGTGAATGGAAGTAAAATATTTTGGGGAGCTACAGAAATTCTTGGGGGTGTTGCGGGCCTTAAAGGTGCACTGGCTACAGGAGTCTTAGCACCATTGGTTGCAGTGGGATCTTGCATTGCGATTGCAAAAGGTGTTTATGATGTTATAGACGGCTTAATGGAATAAAGTAAATATGTTAACAAAGTATAGTATATCTTGGAATTAGAGAGCATACTATACTTTTGGCATTTTGGCAAAGGAGAGTGTAAAATGCGAAGAAGTATAATTTTATTGGTATTAAACTTAATAAACTATTTTTTGCTTATTTCAGGTCATCTATTTTTGGGGAATAAAGACTGGTTTGAGAGTGCAATAATACTAATAGTTAATTTTGTATATACATATAAATATTACAAAAAAATAGAATTTTATACCAAGGATAAAGTTGAAATACTTTATGAGAAAAACTATTTTTATTTTGATATATTAATCAACTGCTTCTTAATGATTTCGATTATTATAACAAATGTATATGGAATAGATCGACTGTATGTTCCGGTTACAATCGTAAATGCGGTTATTTTTGGGGTGATGTATCATAATGAAATTATGGTTGGTAAAAATTATATTTTTTATCGTTCAGAAGTCTATAGTAGAGGTCTGCTACAGGAAATTTTAGAAGAAGGGAAAGAAATAAAAAATGGTTGGTATGGAGTAACATTTGAAAAGGTGGCAAAATATTTTAATTTGGAGAGTGATTATGTTATCTGCCGATTTAAAAAGAATAGGAAAATTAAGTATTTGCCAATTAATAAAAGTTATATTTCTCATTTAAAATTACCAAAATAGTTAACTAGGCTTGCTTAAAAAATAGGCAAGTTTGGCTGGGGAGCAATTGAAAATGAAATTTTATAACGAGTGTCTATTACTTCATGGCAAGGATAGAATATATAAACGGAGAGCACAAAATACGGATATTATAGAAAACACAGGAATAATTCATCGACAAATGAAAAGCAACGAAAGAGAACGAATAGTTATTAAATAAATGCTTTTTAAACATGACTTATAAATACGGTTTTACTAAAAAAAATGTTGAATTTATGGGAATAACGAAGAAAATTATGAGTAAAAAAAGATTCCGGCAAGTATTGTATTATCTTTTTCAATTACTTTAGCAACGGCTTCGCAATTTGTGTGGACATGGCGTTCGACAATGTTTTTGATTTGTCTGTCATGTTCGTTTTTATCAGTCATATTGGAGATGAAAAATAAATATAATTTAGAAATCAAGGCATTAAAGAAAGAACTTGAAAAAGCGAAAGGAAGATAGCTATTTGCTTCGCAATACATAGCAGGCATCAGAAAAATGGTGTTTGCAACTAAGGATGAGAAAATCTGCTCGGAACTGGAGAATATTATCCTGACTAAGACACCGAAAAAGGTAAAAGAAGAAGGGAAAGACGAGTATGGAAATGATAAGAATGTATATACGCAAAAAAATTGGTATAGCAAATGGCTGACAAGCCCGATTGTATTGGTAAAAAAAGAAGATAGACTTATCTTAGAGATACCGGAAGGGTACTATAAACTGTTTCGAGAAAGCTACGAAAGATATCTATAAATAGAAGTATAGTATAATAAAAGGGAAACCCCTTTACCGGAGGAGCTTCGGGAGCAGCCGATATAACTTGTGCAGGAACAGCATTGTACTCGTGGGGACAATTAATTGACTAAGTTTGATGAGGAGGATAGAATGATGAGTAAATTTAGAATATATAATTTTAGTGCTTGTTTGGCTATGATAATATTAATTTATTTTTTGGAAAAAGCATTGATAGGGTAAAAATTCGACTGGTTAATTCTTGGAGTATATTCTAGTTGGGCTTGTGTAGTGATTGAAATTAGTGGAATACTATTTGCAAAAGCACTTGGATTTCGATTCTTTTTAGTGAGAGTGTTTAAATATTTTATAGGCATAATTTTCGCTTGCAGCAGTCTGACAATTATATTGACGGTGTTGTTTGAGAAAAGGGAACATGGTATTTATCTAATAATATTATCCTTTCATGTGATTGTATTATTTTTACTTGTTACAGGTGTGTTGGTCGGCAATGGAAAGATACTCTATAAAAATAATGATATAGATATGAAGAGTATAGACGAGCTGACGCAAACGGAGCATAGTCTACTGCTCCATTGCAAGGATAGAGTATATAAACTGAGAGCACAAAATAATGATATTATAGAAATCACAAGAATGATTCAGCTACAAATGAAAAGCAACGAAAAAGAACGAACAGCTATTAAATAGAGATGCTTTTTTAAACACGACTTGTAAATGAGGTCTTTACTATAATGCTTAAAAAATCAATCCAATTATTAAGCGAGGATAAAATGAAACAAAAATGGTATTATGTATTGATTATTATGGTATCCTTTTTTGTAGGGATGCTTTTTCAGCTGGGACTTAGTACACAAAAAGAAGTAGAAAAAATGGATGTATTGGAAGAAATGACAAAGGTAATATTTGACAATTTCAGTACAGAGAATCCATTGGATAAAACAAAATTAAAAATTGAAGCATTAAAAACAATTACTCAAAATCTTGAAGATACGTATTCGACATATATGAATAAAGAGGAGTATCAAAAATTTAGAGAAGAAGCATCCGGAAAATACTATGGGGTTGGTTTTCATGTTGCCGTTCCAACTGAAAAAGAAAGCAAGTGGATAATTGACCAAGTCTTTGAGGATTCGCCGGCATTTCAGGCAGGAATTATTCGTGGAGATATTCTATTGAAAATAGAAGATCAAGCAATTGAAAAAATGTCAAAAGAAAAGATAAGCAGTTTTCTTAGAGGGAAAAGTCCCCAAA
Source organism: Eubacteriales bacterium (assembly GCA_030535295.1). Lineage (GTDB taxonomy): Bacteria > Bacillota > Clostridia > Lachnospirales > Vallitaleaceae > W11650. The sequence goes on from JAUMXK010000014.1 coordinate 37,454, forward strand.
CTCTAAAGCTGGAAATACATAGACCGGCGGATGGAAGTGTCAAGCAGTATTCCATATCAAAAGACGAAATTGAAATCAGAGCAATCTATCATAGAATGCTGACCAAAGAAAAAGGCTATATTTTATTAACGCAAATAATACCGGGAATAGAGAAAGAATTTGAGTTGGTATTGGAAAATTTAAAAAGTCAAGGAATGAAAACGTTGATTTTGGATTTACGAAACAATACAGGAGGAGAGGTATCCTCAGCGAACCATATAGCAAGTTTCTTATTGGAAGAAAAAATGAATGAGTTCCTTGTTTTTAAAAATAAAATGAATGGACGAAGGCTAGCATACAAAAGAGAAAAAAAACAAATTTTCAATGGATGGATAAATATATTGGTAAATGAGAAAACGGCATCTGCCGCTGAGTTTTTGGTAGATGCCTTGAAAAGAACGGAAAGAGCAAAGGTAATTGGAACAAAAACCTTTGGAAAGGGAGTTGTTCAAGCAGTTATTGAAAACGAAAGTACGAAAACAGCACTTCGACTGACCGTTGCCCATTATTTATTAAATAATGGAGAATACATGAATAAAACAGGAATTAAACCGGATATCGAAGTGGAGATGGAATCGATTCTTATGGAACCGTTTTTTACAAAGGAATCAGAGTACAATGAAAAAATCGGAAAGCAAAATATTGCGAGTATTTTAATGGAAAGATACGGAGAAAGCAAAGCGAAAGAGATGTTAAAGCAAGGAGATATCCAATTAAAGAAAGCAATGGAGGCGGAGCAAAATAAGAGTAAATAATGAAAATCTACTTTATTTAAAACATAAACAAGAAGATGGTCAAATCATGGAAGATAGGAATGTTGATATTAAAGAAAATAACAAGGGGCTGTTGCAAAATACAGATTTGACACAAGGTATTGTGGTAAAACATCGGAAGTTTGCCTTATATCTTGTATGAAAATCTTAAAATGCAACAGCCCATTGTCGTATCAGCGATATATTATTGTTCTGTGACAAAAGAGGAGTAAGTAGTATATATAATCAGTTCTCAGCAATGATAGGCTGGGGACTGTAATTTTATCAATCTATTTATCTTGCTTATTTACCTCTCCATAAGATGTAATCGTAGCCTCTACTTCAAAGACTTGTTCTTCACGCACCAAGCCGATTTTGACGGTTTGACCGACTTGGAGTTTTCCGATGGAGTCAAAGAGCATACCGGAGTCTTTGATACGAATTCCGTTCAAAGAAAATAGGATATCTCCTTCTTTGACACCGGCTTTATCGGCGGCACTGTTTTTATAGACCTTGTTGACATAGATACCGAAAGGAATTCCGGTTTGGGCATAGATTTCATTATTTATATTGGAAAATCCGATACCCAAGAACGGACGATCATCGCTCAAAGCATAGGCGGCATCTCCGCTACCGTTTTTTACAATTTTCTCGACTACCGAAAGAGCGATATTGCTTGGAATGGCAAAGCCCATACCTTCGACCTTGACATCCAAATATTTGGCGGTATTAATGCCGATGACCTGACCGTATTCATTAACCAGAGCTCCTCCGCTATTGCCCGGGTTGATGGCTGCATCGGTTTGAATCACCTCCAAATCTTTGATATTTTCGATATTCAAAGTCCGATTGACCGAGCTGATGATACCCGAAGTAATGGTGTGGTCATGACCTTCGCCAAGCGGATTACCGATAGCCACCGCAAGTTGTCCGACTTTTAGGGCGGAAGAGTCACCGAATTGTGCCGCTTTCAAATCTTTGTTTTTCAAATCGGAAAGTTTTACCTTCAATACCGCAAGGTCGTTTTTGGAGTCATAGCCCATCACTTCGGCAGGAGCACTTTCTTCGGTGAAAAAGTTGACATTGATGGTATGTCCTTTTTCAATGACATGATGATTGGTGACAATATAAACATTTTCGGCATCCAATTTATAGACAACGCCACTGCCGGATTCCCGATAAGATTGCGTTTGATTGCCAAAGAAAGGATTCATAACACTTTCTTTGACCAAACTTGTGATGGTGACAACCGACGGTACGACACGCTCGGCAATGGCGACTACCGGAGAAACTGTGCCGGAAGAAGTGATTGCGGAAGTCGTATTTGGCGATTCGCTGCCGCTGGTGTTTGGCAGAGGCAGAGCAGGGCTGCTTATGTTTTGCGATTGTTGAAGTTCATTTCTCAGGGAATTGATTTTTTCATCCAATTTTTGCTCCGTATAGTAAGAGCCCAATTGGAAACTGCCATAAAAGGTAAGAGCAATCGCCAACAAAAAGGAAACGGCTTTGAGGAAACGGTTCTTTTTCTGTTTCTTTTCGGTTCTTTGTTTTTTGACTTCCTGATAACTCAAATTTCTTTTTGGCTGCTCGAAATTCATATTGCTGTAAAAGTAGGTATTATTCGGATTGGTTTGGTAAGTGCCGTTTCCAAAGTGATTTTGTTGGTTTGGGTTATGATTGTCTGTATGGAAACCGGCAGTTGCTTGGGTGGAATAGTCCTGATAAATCGGGTCGATTTCAGGAGAGAAATTACCGGCCTCTTTCGGGGTGTCAGGAAAGATACTTGGCTCATTGCTAAGGCCGGAGTATGCTTCCGGAGTATGTTCATGGTTATAAGGATTTATATTATTGTTATCTATCGATTCAAAATTATTTTGGTTTTGGTTTTCCATAGGAAATCCTCCTTTCTGTAAATGTATTTTTATCTATGCTAAGATTATATCTGCTCTTTGTGTCGA
>JAUMXK010000015.1 GCA_030535295.1 Eubacteriales bacterium
ACTTAGTGCAACTTCTAGCCCTACTAGAACTTACTTTGAAAATTTACCTACTTTTATCAAATTATTACTCTGTTCTAATCCTAAAAAAGTTTTTTTGCAATTGTACCATTGTATTATCGCAAAAAGAGTTTCCCGCCTAACTTCTCATAGAAAATCCAAGCATTCCAAGCAGTACCCGTATCTCTCATTTTTGCAACCCATAGAAAAGGTCAAACCCATTATGTCCGATGAGTTTGACCCTTCTTATTCTATATTCCATATTCTTGTGGATTTCTACTTTATTCTTAATATTCCTACTTTTTCTTCCAATGCTTCTCAAACTCAAATCCGCAGCGAATGCATCTTCCACGAAAATACGATATTCCTGCTAAATTCTTCAATCTGAAACCACAGTTCGGACAACGGACAGCCCCTTTATGAAAAGCAAATATCGCTCCACAAACCATTGCTACAATTGCCGCCGTATCGTTGACAAAAATCTTCAGCAAAAATACCAGCGGAATCAAAAGAATTTAGCCCAGCACAAAAAAGTTCCTACCCAAAGTATATACCCATTCCCAGTGTCTGTCAATTCTTACCACGGATTTTTAGACCTATCATAGTAAATCAATTCTTCAAGATTCTTCTTCAAAAAGGATACTTTGCAGGCATAGCAAGACCTAAACTCCTTAAAGTCTTTTAATGCGAGTAAAAATGCAGCAAAATATAAGATAAAAGATAAGAAAAAAAACAGATTTTTTACTTGTAAAATATAGCGTAATATGTTAGAATGTCCTTTGGACAAAACACATGCCCTGATTTTTAAATTGGTGCCCCTTGGGTAATTTAAAGAGATGACGGGTGTGGAAGTTAATTTAAAAACCAAATGGAGGAAAAAACATGAGTGTAATTTCAATGAAACAGCTTTTAGAAGCAGGTGTTCATTTTGGACACCAAACCCGTAGATGGAACCCTAAGATGAAGGAATACATCTATACCGAAAGAAACGGAATCTATATTATCGACTTACAAAAAACATCTGTTCTTATCGACAAAGCCTATGATGTGGTAAAAGATATCGTGGCAAGAGGCGGCGATGTATTATTTGTAGGAACCAAAAAGCAAGCGCAAGAAGCTATCAGACAAGAAGCTGAGCGTTGCGGAATGTACCATGTAAGCAATCGTTGGTTAGGCGGAATGCTCACCAACCACAAGACCATCAAAGAAAGAATCAAGCGCTTACATGAATTGGAAGAAATGGAAGCAAACGGTACTTTCCAATTATTGCCGAAGAAAGAAGTCATGGGACTTCGTGCAGAAATGGAAAAATTGGAAACCAACCTCGGCGGAATCAAAGAAATGGAAGATTTGCCGGCTGTTATGTTTGTAATCGATCCGAAGAACGAAGAAATCGCTATCAGAGAAGCTCACTTACTGGGTATTCCAATCGTAGCGGTAGTAGATACCAACTGCGATCCGGAAGAAGTTGACTACGTCATCCCCGGCAACGACGATGCCATCCGTGCCGTAAAATTATTGGCAGGTATGGTTGCAGATGCTGTATTGGAAGCAAAGCAAGGCGTACAATTGACAGATACCGCTGATTACTCTCCGGTTGCGGAAGAGCAAGAAAAAGTAGAAGAAGCGTAAGAATTATACCAATAAAAAATGAATCTGCGAGCGACGAGCTGCGCAAAATATGTCAATCCGATAAGCTCTAAACTCTACTTTAGAGCTTATTTTAAAAGGAAACAAAGGAGGAAAAACATGGCTGTAACAGCACAAATGGTAAAAGAACTCAGAGAAATGACCGGCGCCGGAATGATGGATTGTAAAAAAGCATTGACCGAAACCAACGGCGATATTGAAAAAGCAGTAGACTACTTAAGAGAAAACGGTATGGCAAAAGCTGCGAAAAAAGCAGGCAGAATTGCTGCGGAAGGTATCTCTTTCGTAAAATTATCCGAAGACTGGAAACATGCAGTAGCCGTAGAAGTAAACTCCGAAACTGACTTCGTAGCAAAGAACGAAGAATTCAGAACTTTCGTATCCGAAGTAGCAGACCAAATCTTAGCAAGTAACGCAAAAGATGTTGACGCTCTTTTAGCAGAAGCTTGGACCAAAGATAGCAGCTCTACTGTAGAGCAAGTATTGGCTTCTAAAATTGCTACCATCGGAGAAAACATCAAAATCAGACGTTTTGTAAAATTGGAATCTGCCGGTGCTGTAGCTGCTTATGATCACATGAACGGTAAAATCGGTGTCCTGGTAAATGCGGAAGCTGACGGTGCAAATGCAAAAGTTATCACTGTCTTAAAAGACGTAGCAATGCAAGTAGCTGCTTTAAATCCAAAGTATGTTTCCAGAGAAGAAGTAGATCAAGACTACATCGCTCACGAAACCGAGGTGTTAAAATCTCAAGCAACTCTTGAAAATCCAGGCAAACCTGAAAACATCATTGAACAAATGGTAAAAGGTCGCCTTGCAAAAGAACTTCGTGAAATCTGCTTGCTTGACCAAGCATTCGTAAAAGATGGTGACTTGACCGTTGGTCAATACCTTGAAAAAATGTCCAAGGAACTTGGCTCAAGCATCACGGTAAAGAGCTTTGTACGTTTCGAAACCGGTGAAGGTATTGAAAAGAAACAAGAAAACTTTGCAGACGAAGTTGCAAAACAAATGGGAATGTAAGGTAATATCATTTAAAAAAGAATTCGCAATTGCGAATTCTTTTTTGTTGCAACCTTCTTTTAAAAATATGCCGGCTACAGAAAAAAGTAATAAAAAAGGCAAGACAGCTTTGGCCATCTTGCTCTTTTCATCATCAAAAATGATTGGTATCTAATACATTCCCTTGTTTTGGGCGGTTTGGATTTTTAGGCGGCGTCAAATCCTTGACATCCTTATCTTCCTCACTAATTACCTGCTTAATCTCATTTGAGTCCTTTTTTTTGGTGCTCTTTGATTTCTTCGGCACAGTCTGAGAAGTTTGTTCCTTTTCCGTCTTTTCCGCTGCTTGTTCTGCTTCTTGCTCAACATCGGTATTTGTCTTGGCATCCGCTTGTTGAGAGTCTTCCTTTCCCTCGTTTTCAGGCTCTTGACCACTTTTTGCAGATTCCTCATCCGGAAGATTTTCCTTCCTACTTTCACTCTCTTCCTCTGCACCAGTGCTTTTCTCTTTGGAAGCCGGCTCCTGCTTTTCTTCAGCCCCATTGTCATTCCCGGACGGCTCGGCCATCTTCTCCGTCAGAAAGACCATTCCCAGCTCTTTGGCTTTTTCAATGACTTCTCTTTCCGACAAAGTTTCTTTTTCTTTTCCTCCAAATTTCAAAAACAAGGCCGCTGAAAGTAAAAATCCAAGACCGATTCCCAAAATAATGTATTTCCAATTCTCTCGTTTCATTTCCGCTCCTTGTTTCCGAACAAGCGCAAAACCAATTCTACTTGGCCCTTGTCGATATTCAGCTCTTTGGCAATTTCTGCCTCTGATAATCCCCGCTCATGCAGGGCTTTGATTTCCTGATTGTGATTGGCTATCGGCTCTTCGCTTTCTGCTTTTTGCTTTCTCTCTTCTTTTTTCGGCATGACCGGACTCGTTCCCAAACCTTTCTGCCGAGATGACTCAAGTCCTTTCTCAGACAACGCCTTGCCTACTGAATGATTCTCACCGGTTTTTGGCATCTCTTCCGAAACCGCCTTTGGAATGTCCCCGGCAATCTTTTTTTCCTTTTCTAAAAGCATTTCATACATCAGCATGGCTTCATTTTGCTTATCCGAGAGTTCCTTCGATAAAAACTCACCATAATCATGCATCTGCAAAATCTTCTGATTGATTTCTTCTGCATCTGCCAGCTCGTCCTCTTTTTTTTCTCTTTCTATTTTCTTGTAGCGCTCCACAACAATCATCAAAACTGCCACAAAGCACACTATCATACCCGTAAAAATCAGAAATAGAACAATTTTTTCATTGGATGACATAATCTTACCCTATCTTTTGATTTCTTAGTTACCCATGCCATTTTGCTAAATCTTGACATCCAAGTGGACGCTGGATATTTCCGGCTCTTCCTTTTCCAGTGTTTGCTTCTTTTTTTGCGAAGGATGATAGGTATAACTGTTTTTCCCCTTATCCTTGGCATCCGCATCATTTTTCATCGCTGCATCCTTGGAAGTTTTTCGTACCACTTGTTTCTCTTTCTCGATTTGCTTATTTTGCTGGCTAGTCATTTGTAATTGCTCAAGCAATGGACGTTCTTTCTCTGCCTGATGCATCATTGACAAGTCCACCATCCTTGGTGTCATGATTTGCATATCTACCGGTCTAAATGCCATATCTTCTTCTCCTTAAGTTTTAGATGGACACCATCCTTAGGTCCGCTCCGTCTCTTATAAATTTTACTGCTTTGACATCATCGGAAATATTTCGGTTGACATTGTTTATGGTCAGTCGACAACCGGAATGAGCCACACCGTTAATACGAATCTCGGCAATGGTACTCATATTCATTTCCTCTTCCAGTTTTTTGAATTGCTTTTCCAGTTTTTGGATATGCGCTCCCAGCATAATCTTATTTTTGACAGCGCTGGCATACATCTCCTGCTTATCTTCTTCCAATTTCCCTGCAATTTCTCTTCGTTTATTGAGTAATGTAATTACTTTCTCAATCTGCTCTATTTCATTTTGCACTTTGGGAATCCTCTTTTTCAGTTCTTCATACTCTTCGGCAATAACCGGATTGACACCCACTTCAATCTCTGTCAGAGTACCCATGTGCGAGCCTAAGGTAACCGTTTCGACATAGTTGCCGGATATGATTCTGCCACCGGAAATTAAAGATTTTTTCCCTTCTACCACTACACTGCCGCCGCAACGCACGTCGCTGTGTAAAATGGCACTGGCATGGACATTGCCTCTGACTCTGACATTGGACTGCTCAATATACTTGGTCATCAAATTGCCGTTTGCTTCGACAATTCCTCGACCCATTCCGGAAATACCGCTATGCAGGATGATATTTCCTCCCGCCTTTAAGCTGGCTCCTTCTACCGCTCCAAAAACCTCAATATCACCATTGGCAACCACTTCAAAACCCGTCAGGATATTGCCCGTCACGATGACATTGCCCTCAAAATTGATATTGCCTGTGGAAGTTCCGACATTATTCGGTACTTGATACACATCATTGACAACAATCACTCCGTCAAGAAGTGTGACCATTCCGTTTTTGACCGCATAAAGCTCCGTCTTTTCTTCGTTAAACCGGGTATTCTTACCCCCTTTGATAAACAAAGGTTTTGCCTGCATTGCAGCAATCGGCTCACCATAGACATTGACTCCCGGCTCACCCGGTTCTACCGGCATCAGTTTAGCCAAAAGCTCGCCTTCTTTGACATTGGAAATCAAGGACAGATTTTTAAAATCTACATTGCCGTCCTTATCCATCGACGGCTTGATGTCCTTGCCTGTCTTAAAGAAATAATCCACTCGTCCCGGAAACGGCTTAGTAGGGTGAATCCCTTCTGCAATCACATACTCCGTAAATAAAGGTTTGGATTCAACAATGGTATCAATAATTTCTTTATTGATACCAGTTCGAATTCCCATGTTTGTTAAATCATTTAAAATTTGTTCTGTCGTGATAACATCACTAATCCGTTCCAGACAAAAGACGACTTGCATCTTGTCCTTTGTCACTCTTATATCATATGCTTTAATATCCATATTACCTCAATCCTATATATATGCCAATAACTCTACATCTTCTCCCAAGAAACGCTTCATCTTACGCAATGATTTGGTGTGAAGTTGCGAAACCCTCGACTCGGAAACGCCGAGCACCAGACTGATTTCCTTCAAAGTCAATTCATCGTAGTAGTACAGGGAAATCACTTTCTGCTCTTTTTCTGTCAAAGTTTCCAAGGCAGAAATAAGCTGTGCTTTGGTTTCTTCTCTGCCCATCCGGTCAAATGGCTGATCAAATCTTTTGTATTCTAAACTTTGCACCGACATTTCACCGTTTTGCTCAATATGTTCATCCAGAGAAGATAAGTGCAATGCCTTGGTTTGGTTCTCCCATCGATAGTATTCATCCACAGAGATATTCAATTCCTGTGCAATCAATTCATCATAATTTTCGCTGTTTTCATCCACTTCCAGCTTTTGTACGGCAGCATCCAACATTCTTTTCTTTTTTCTGAGAGAACGAGGAATCCAGTCCATTCGCCTGATATTGTCTAAAATTTCTCCACGAATACGGAGAGAAGCATAAGTCTCAAATTTGTTGCCTTTGGAATAATCAAATTTATCAATTGCGTCAATCAACCCAAAAACTCCATAGCCAACCAAATCATCAAAATCCACATTATTCCCCAAATACATATTCAGTCTGCCTGCAATGTATTTTACCAGCTGAGAATATTCGATGATTAATTTCTCTTTTAACTTTTCATCATGTGTTTTACTGTATTCTTCCCATAAGGCATTTTGTTGTACTAATTCCATACTCACTCACTTCCCATCTGCTCGTGAAATTCTTTCGTTATCCTACATCTTTCACGTAATTATTTCCATTATCGCTCCGGCTGCTCCTTGCCGACCGCTTCGCTGTTTTGTTCTTTCAACTGCTCCGCCATCAACTCCTCTTCACGCTCTTTTGCCTCTCTTGCCTCTACTTGCGCAAACAAGCGATTGCTCATTCCCTGCAAGATAGAGCCGATAACAAAAAATATTAGAAAAACAACTGCCATTGTTTTTACTAAGCTTGGCAATGGATAATGATACACATACCCATAAATCGCAACTAAAATCTCTGCAATTAAAACAATTACCAAATTAAAGTTTTTTACTCTCATTTTAAATAACCTTCAGTTCTTTACCAATCGTCTTTACGTGCAAATCCCCGGTTTCACTCATAAATTCTATGGTTCTGCCGTAATTGCTTCCAGTATCCTCCGCCACCAATCGAATCCCAAGTGCTTTTAGTTTTTCCTTGGCAGCAATGGCATTTCTTTCACCGATTCTCATTAAATCATTTTTTCCGCCAAAAGAAAACATTTGCGCTCCACCTGCAATCTTCGCTACCAAACGATTTTTTGAGGCTCCCAAGCCAAGCATTTGACTTAGAAGCTCCTCAATTGCCGTATCTCCAAACTTTGCTTTGTTTTGATTGTTTTTGATTTGGGTACTGTCCGGCAACATAAAATGAGCCATACCGCTAATTTTGCTAGACGGATCATACAATGTAACACCTATACAGCTACCTAAACCAAGAGTGGTTAAATTCTCAGGATATTTGACTGCCTTTAAGTCTGCCATTCCAACTTTAATCAATGCCATAATTTATATCCCCAAACTCTTAAATATCTTTTCATACGATTCTGCTTCCGGAATTAAAATAAAGTAACCGAACACTTCTTCATCCGCACCTCCAAAGCTTGTTTGAATGAGCAGGGCAAAATCCCCCACTTTCCCAAACTCAATCGCCGGTACACTTAAAATCGCCCCCGCCATATCAAATGCCATATTCGGTACGGTCGGTATGATTTTCAGTCCTGTCAAAGAGGACAGCGAATTAAGATATGCTCCTGTTATTATATTACCAATTTCTTGCAATGCAGACAAGTCCATTTCTGTAAATTCTGCATTATCTTCCAAATCTCTTCCCATCAGCAGATTGACCAGGTGGCGAGCGGAAACTTGTTCTTGTACGAACATCATCATTCCTTCCACATCTCCTTCAATCCCGAGCAAAATGCCGGCCACCAGGTTCTCTTCTCCACCCAGTATTTGCGATATCTTCTCGACTTGAATCAATTCTGCTTTCGGCACTCCCATATCCACTTTTTTGTTAATCATCTGAGATAAGGCAGTGGTCGCATTGCCTGCGCCAATATTCCCAATCTCCCGCAAAACGTCTAATTTTGTAGGGTCCAGGTTTCCATATTCCTGTGTCATAAGCCCTCCTACTCGGAAATAATTTGCTCTACATTAAACAGCGAAATCAATCGGTCTTCCAGTTTACCGACACCATAGATGTATTTTGATTTCGTGTCATTTCCTTCCTTGACTTGTTTATCAATTTGCTCGTCTTCTAAAATAATGACTTCCAGTACCTCATCTACGAACAGGCCAACCAGATTGTCATTGACATTGACAATGATGATTCTGGTTTGGTTGGTGATTTCATCCGGCTCAAGATCCAAACGGATTCGAAGACTCATAATGGGGATGATTTCTCCACGCAGATTGATAACCCCTTTGATGTAATTCGGTACATTCGGTACTCGGGTAATTGAAGTCATTCGCACAATATTTTGAATGAAATTGATATTGATACCGAATTGCTCCTTATTGAAACGAACGACAATGTATTGTTTTAAAGTTTGATCGGCAACTTCCAAATCTGCTGCCTGTTTTTTATTGTTTTCCATGTTTTCCTCCTTTAAAACAATGAACTGACATCTAAAATCAATGCAACTTCACCGTTTCCGAGAATGGTGGCACCTGCAATGTTTTTCACGTCTTTCAAATATTGACCTAAGTTTTTGATTACAACTTCCTGTTGTCCAATTAAGCTGTCTACCGCCAGAGCCAATGATTTTTCGCCACGATTGACAATAACCACGGTTAATTTGTGTCTGGTGGATGGTTCTTTTCTTTCGATTCCGAGCACCTTTTCCAAATGGAAAATCGGAATCACTTTATTTCGAATGTGAATGACTTCTTCATTATTCACATATCTGATTTCTGAAATATCGACATCCTCAATGGTTTGAATGGTACTGAGCGGAATCGCATATTTTTCACCGCCAATTTCGACCATCAAGCCTTGAATGATTGCTAAGGTAAGCGGCAAGCGAATAATAAACTTGCTCCCCTTTGTCAGCTCGGTTTTGACTTCGATATCACCGCCCAGACTCTCAATCTTGGTACGAACCACATCAAGTCCGACACCACGTCCGGAAACATCGGAAATTTTCTCTGCCGTCGAAAAACTTGGACGGAAGAGTAAACCGATAATGTCGTTGTCTTTCATGGTGGCCGCTTCCTCTTCGGTAATGGCTCCTTTTTCAATAGCTTTTGCCCGAACTTTTTCCACATCAATGCCGTTGCCGTCATCGGATACTTCAATCACGACATTATTGCCGTCTTGATAAGCATCCAGATAAATGTGTCCGACTTCATCTTTTCCTCTGGCTACCCGTACATCCGTTGCTTCCAAACCATGGTCGGCGGAATTACGAATCAAATGCACCAAAGGATCACCGATTTCATCGATAACGGTACGGTCGATTTCCGTTTCCTCACCGGACATTTCCAGCTCCATTTTTTTATTCAGGTTTCTGGACAAGTCCCGAATCAAACGTGGAAAACGATTGAACACACGCTCTACCGGTACCATTCGCACTTTCATTACCGATTCATGCAGATTGGTGGTGATTCTTTCCAGATATTCAATTTGCTCATTAGAGCCTTGGTTTCCTTTGGTAAAGGTTTCCAAACCATTTTTGACAATAATCAACTCACTGACCAAATTCATCAAATTATCCAAACGCTCTACATCAACTCTGACAGTGGTATTGGTTTTCGGCTTATTAGCCCCGCTGTTTTCCGCTTTTGCTGCAGCCGGAGCCGCCGCTTTTGCTGCCGGTGTCTCTTTCTTTACTTCCGAAGGGGCTTCTTCCTGTGCAGGTACTGCCTCTTCTACCGGACTATCTGCAGCTTCCGCCACTGCCGACAAATCAATTAAATTGACTTCCACTTCCGCCACTTCACTGATATCGGACACTTCTTTGACCAAAGTATCTTTATCATGCTCCGTTACCATATAAATGAAAAATTCGTGTTCAAATTTTTCTTCTTCGATATCTTGAACCGTCGGCTCGGTACGAATAATTTCTCCCATATCTTCCAATGTCTTATAGACAATAAAAGCTCTTGCCGCTTTGAGCATGCTTTTTTCATCAATCTTTACCCGAATGGAAAACGCCAACATACCGCTTTCATTGGCTTTTTGAATAATGTTTTGCTCGTATTCGTTAAAGACCGCCTGACTTTCTTTTTTCTCGGTTTTGCCAGGCTCGGATGCCTTTTCTTCTACCGAATTCGCCGCAGAGGCGACTCCCTCCGTTCCACCGTTTTTCAAGATATAATTCAGCTGATTGATAATACTTTCGTAAGCTTCACTGCCTTCGTTTCCGGTGTTGACGATTTCTTCCACATATTGCTCCAAAGCATCTAAGCACTGAAACAAAATATCCAGCAATTCCGGATTGATGTCAATGTTTCCGGTACGAATCTCAGCCAATACATTTTCCATATTGTGGGTCAAGCTGTTCATTCGCATAAATCCCATTGTTCCGGCCATACCTTTTAAGGTATGAGCCACTCGGAATACACTGTTTATCATTTCGATATCGTTTGGTGTATTCTCCAGCACCAGCAAAGTTTCATTCAAACTTTGTAAATGTTCTTTTGATTCTTCAATAAAAATTTCCAAATATTGCGATGTGTCCATCTTTAAAGTACCTCCAGTTTTTTCTTAATCGCTTGGGCAATCTGATTTAAGGGTACGGTTTCATCAGATAAATGTTTTTGTACTACTGCTCTGGGCATTCCATATACCACACAACTGGCTTCATCCTGAGCAATTGTGTAGGTATCATTTGCTTTTTTCAATTCTTCAATTCCCTCACAACCATCGTTCCCCATACCTGTCATAATCACTGCAATCATTTTTTTGGATGGTAATTTTGAAAGTGAACTCATCATCACGTCAACCGATGGCTTATGAGGACCTTTCTTCGGTCCGTCATCCAATGCTACATAATATTTTCCGTTTTTCTCAATCACTGTTAAATGACGGTCTCCCGGAGCTATATAAGCTGTACCTGCTACAATTAATTCTCCGTCTTCCGCTTCTTTGACTTGGATTGTCGATAGTTGGTCTAAACGATTGGCTAAGGACTTGGTAAAACCCGGGGGCATGTGCTGCACGATAACGATACCTGCCGGGAAATCCTCCGGAAACTGTGTCAAAACATCCGGAAGAGCCTTGGGACCGCCCGTGGATGTTCCGATGGCAACCAGCTTGGTTGCCGGCTTTTGCACTTTGTCCTTGGAAACCTCTTTCGCTTTGGCAAAAACAGGAAGTTGTGGTGAATACGATGTTTTGGCAGCTTTACTTTCTGCTCTGCTACTGATTTTATTTTTACTCATAGCCGCCGCATACACTTTTTCAATGTATTCGGCAAATACCTCGTCCGTTTTCAAGCCAAAAATACTGCTTGGCTTGGCAATAAAATCAAAGGCACCGTATTCCAATGCTTGAATGGTTTCTTTTGCTCCTTCTTTGCTCAAAGAACTAACTACTACAATCGGAAAACTTTTTTTAGCCATCAATTCTTTAATCATGGTCAATCCGTTCATTACCGGCATTTCTATATCTACCGATATGACATCCGGCGAAAGTGCCAGAGCCATTTCCATACCTTCTTTTCCGTTTTTGGCTGTACCGATAACTTCTAACCGACCATCTTCTTCTATTATAGTAGAAAGTACTTTCCTTGTAAATGCCGAATCATCAATTATAAGGATTTTCCTTTTTGACATTCTACGCTACCTACTTTCTCTTTTCAGTCTTCTTCTTTGTTCATCATAAATAAACTTTATGATGATATCTTGCTTATTCATCGGGATATCCACAAATACCCATCTTGTCTCGTATCGCCTGTCTGCCAGATTCACTACCGTACTGTCTATCACTTCAGCCAAATTCGAAATGGTATATACTTTTTTCTCAATTTCCAATTTCAACTCACATAGCACTCTTGTGCCCTTACTTAAATCTTCATTGGAAATGCAGCGAATTCCGTTTCCACTGATATCTAATGTCGTGGCTTCCTTCCACCGATTGGTCAGCTGATTGTAATAGCGGAAGTCAAACACCACATCCAAACGATAAAATCCTCTTCTTTGGTATTTTGCAATTTGAGTAATCACCTTCATTCTCAAAAAATGCAAATTATTTTCCACGTATCGTTTTTCCATCACGACCTGACAGCGAAACAGCCCGTATATCGTGATAAAAATACATTCATATTCCTTGCCGATTTCTAAAGGAATGATGATTCCCTTTTCTAAAGGTGCGGCAATATCAAAAGTGGAAGCATCAATAATATCGGAAATCACACTATAATAGGTATGCTTATTTCCGCCTCTTAAGTGGTCAATAATCTCCAGCTTGCTTCCTTCGGAAAGTGTTTTTTCTTCCATTCTAACCTCCTGTTATCTACGATGGAATATTTTGCTAAAAATAGAGCTAAGCCCTTTTGCCTGAGTTTCTTTTTTTACACCCGTCTGCTCCTCATTCAGCAGCCTATCGGCAATGCCTTCAATCGCTTTGGTCACTGCTGCCTTGGGATAAATCAGAGAAAACGGCTTTCTTTCAATGACCGCATCTACTAGAGCACGGTCATCCGGCAAGGCTCCGAGCATTTCCAGACGGATTCCCAAAAAACGTTCTGCCACTTTATCCAGTTTGTCAAAGACTTCTTCGCTCTCCTTGGCACTTCTGCTTTTATTAATAAGCAGACGCATTTTCGGCTTACTTTGCTGAAATTGAGGATTGTTGCAGATGGATTTTATCAATGCATAGGCATCGGTAATAGCGGTCGGCTCGGGCGTTGTCACAAATAATATCTCATTGGACACAAACGCAAAAGCAAGAACCGCTTCATTGATACCGGCTCCGGTATCTATAATGATTATATCGGCATGTTCATCCAAAATTTCCAGTTGTTTTACTAAATATTCTATTTGTTCGGAAGATAAATTTAAAAGTTGACCAAGTCCCGAACCTCCGGATAAAAATCGAATTCCCATCGGCCCCTCGGTCAGCACATCAAAAATTGACATTTGATTGGTGATCAGGTCTAAAATATTGTATTTCGGTAAAATCCCGAAAATAACTTCCACATTGGCCAGACCGAAATCTGCATCAAAAATCACTACTTTTTTTCCCTGCTTCTGAAATTGCACGGCCAAATTGACACTGATATTGCTTTTTCCTACACCGCCTTTTCCACTGGTGACAGTAATCACTCTGGCCTTTTTCTTTCCGGAAGGTGTCGGCTCTTCACTTTGCCGGGATTCTCTTATGATATCTCTTAGTTTTGCTGCTTGATCCATCAGGCGTTGACTCCTCCCAATATTTTATTTGCTATCTCATACGGGTCAAGCTCTGCAATGTCTTCCGGTACATTTTGTCCGGTAGTAACATAGGCCAGTGATTTTCCCGTCTGATGTTTCAAATTCAAGATACTGCCATACGCCAGAGTTTCATCCAATTTGGTGAAGATAAGGGATAAATCGGTAAAATGATATGCCGAAATTGTCTTTTTCAAATCAGAATTTTTGGTGGATAGGCTCAGCACCAAATAGACCTGCTTCTCCTCGACTTGTGCCAGCAGCTCTTTCAGCTCATTCAAATGTTTGGTATCCTGATAGGAGCGTCCGGCCGTATCAATTAAAATCAAATCCATATCCGAGAACTCTTCAATGCAATCGATGATTTCTTCTTCTTTATAGATAACCTTAATCGGAATATCCAAAATGTTGGCATAGGTTCTAAGCTGCTCGACTGCAGCAATCCGGTAAGTGTCGGCAGTAATCAGGGCAACTTTGTATTTCTTGACTAAGGTGTAAATGGATGCCAATTTGGCAATGGTTGTCGTTTTCCCCACTCCGGTCGAGCCGATAAAGAAAATCGGTTTGGCCTTTCCTTTTTCCACCTCAATCGGTTTGACATCTGATAACTCTTCGACAATCTGACGATAGACCAGATTAAGCCCCTCTTCAAAAGACAGCTCCTCCTGATTTCCCGATAATTCCCTCAAAAGTTTATTGGCAAGCGGCTCTTCTACTTCATTTTCCAAGAGCTGCTCATATATCACCTGACGAATGATATTTTGCTCCGAGGAAGGCTCCTCTTGCTCTTTCTCTTGCTTCACCGTCTCGGGAATGCTTTTCTCCTTTTCTTCAGCCACTTCGGATATTTTTGGTTCTTGCTTTTGTGCTTGTTTTTCGATTTCTCTCTGTTTTTGCGACAATCCGCTGAGAAATGCCTTGAACTCCTCGGCCTCCCAGTCTGTTTTTTTCTTGTCTTTGTTGTTTTCATCCAATGCTGCTGTTACTTCAACAAAAGGCTTACGAAACCAGCGAAAAATTCCTTTTGGCTTTACAGACTTGATTTCTAAAATCAAGGCATCGCTTCCAAGCTCTTCTTTGACCAGCAGCATAGCTTCTTTTTCCGTACCCGCTTGATATTTCATTATTCTCATGATAAACTCACCATCCCTACCGATTGCAACTCTGTCGAGGCATCAATTTCATTGTAAGAGATTACCACGACTTCCGGTAATTGCTCTTGAATAATTCGTTTATAATAAATTCTCAAAATCGGAGAAGTAATAATTATCGGCATTTTTCCCATCTCCGTCAGCTTACGCACTGCCAAATCCGTAGCTTCGATGATTTCAGAAATTACTGCCGGATCCAGTGCCAGATAAGTGCCTTGCTCGGAATGTTTGACCGACTCCATAATCATGGACTCCACTGCCGGATCCAGAGTCAAGACCTGCTGATTCTTCTCGTCCAGAAATTTGGCACTGATACTTCTCTTTTGTGACTGTCTGGCATATTCGGTCAGCACATCCGTATCTTTGGTAAGCAGTGCCTGATCTGCCAAGGTTTCAAAAATAGTGACCAAATCCCGAATAGAAATGCCTTCGGACAATAAATTGGTCAAGACCTTTTGAATTTCACCCACACCCAAAAGCTTTGGCACCAGCTCGTCGATTAAGGTTTGATTTTCTTCTGCTACTTTGTTGATTAAATTCTTGACATCCTGACGGGTAATCAGTTCGCCTAAATGCGATTTAATCACTTCCGTCAAGTGCGTAGCAATAATGGAAGGCGGATCCACCACAGTATATCCGGCCGCTTCCGCTCTTTCCCTTTGCCCTTCCGTAATCCAAAGGGCAGGCAAACGGAAGGCAGGTTCAATCGTTTCAATTCCGTCAATCTGCTCATCCACAAATCCGGGATCCATGGCCAGGTAATGATCAAATAAAATTTCCCCGTCAGATACTACATTGCCCTTAATCTTGATGACATATTGGTTCGGGCTAAGCTGAATATTGTCACGCAAGCGAATAATCGGCACAATCGCACCCAGCTCCAGTGCAATCTGTCTGCGAATCATGACCACTCTGTCCAGCAAATCACCGCCTTGCGATGAGTCTGCCAGCGGAATAATGCCATAACCGAATTCCAACTCAATTGGGTCAACTTGCAATAAATTGATAACATTTTCGGGCTTGCGGATTTCCTCTGCCGCTTCCTCTTCCATGCTGATTTCCTCTTCGGTTTCCGATACTTTCAGATTATCTGCCATTTTCTTACCGGCAAACATGGTCATAAAGCCGATACCGCTGACAATCACGACCGGAAGCGGTGTGACGATTCCCAGAAACACCAAAACACCACCCGCCATATACATGACTTTAGGTAGTGCAAACAATTGTTTTCCGATGGTATCACTGATTTCCGATTCTTTGGATACCTTGGTGACCAAAATACCGGTTGCCAAAGAAATCAGCAATGCCGGAATCTGACTGACCAGTCCGTCACCGATAGTAACAATGGCATACTGCTGTAAAGCCTCTTCTGTAGACATTCCCAGCTGCATCACACCGATTAAAATACCACCGATAATATTGATAAAAGTAACAATCAAGCCGGCGATGGCATCTCCTTTTACGAATTTGGCCGCACCGTCCATGGAGCCGAAAAAGCTGGCTTCATCCTGAATCTTTTCTCTTCGCTTTCTAGCCTGCATTTCGTCAATCAAACCGGAGTTTAAGTCCGCATCAATCGCCATCTGTTTACCGGGCATGGCATCCAAAGTAAAACGTGCCGATACTTCCGCTACACGCTCCGAACCTTTGGTAATAACCATAAAGTTGATTAAGACCAAAATAAAGAAGACAATAATACCAACAATTAAATTGTTTCCGCCAACGAACTCACCGAAAGTCCTGATGACGCTACCGGCCGCTTCCGGACCGCCTGTCAGAATCGCTCTGGTCGAAGAAACATTGAGTGCCAGACGGAACATGGTGGTAAAGAGCAATATGGTCGGAAATGCCGACATTTCGAGTGCTTCCCTTGCAAACAAAGCATTAAAGAGAATGACAAGAGCAAGCAACAAGTTGACCGTGATAAGAATACTGATTAATACTCCGCTGAGCTGCAAAATCATCAGTACCACTGTCATTACAATAAATAAGCCTAAAATTAAATCTCCAATTCTCATCAGATGGTGACTCCCTCATTTTTCATCGCATACACAAATGCTAATATTTCCGCTACCGTCTGATATAGCTCAGGCGGTATTTCATCTCCAATTTCCACGGTATAAAACAAAGTTCGTGCCAGAGATTTATTCTCGATAATCTCAATCTTGTACTCCTTTGCCTTATCCTTAATATTTTTCGCTACCAAATCCGCTCCTTTGGCAATCACAATCGGAGCGGCATCTTTTCTGTCATCATATCGCAGTGCCACCGCAAAATGCGTCGGGTTGGTAATGATGACATCCGCTTTGGGAAGGTCCTGCATCATGCGGCGCATGGCTGCCTCCCTCATCTTTTGGCGAATCTTACCCTTAACTTCCGGATTACCTTCGGACTGTTTGTATTCATCTTTGACTTCCTGCTTGGTCATCTTGATGTCTTTTTCAAATTTATATCGGGTGTAGGCATAGTCAATTGCCGCCACCAAAATAAAAAACCAGCCGATACGGATACACAAATCCAAAACAATTTCAAACACAACTCGGTATGCAGTCATGGTATCCATTTGATACAGATTAATCGCCAAATTGTCATAGTTTTTAATAGTATTATATACAAGAATCGAAATCAGGACAATCTTGAAAACCGCCTTCAAAAGCTCTACAATGGTACGCATTGAGAAAATTCTTTTGACTCCCTTCAAAGGACTGGCATTGCTCAATTTCGGTGTTAAAGGTTTCCAAGTCACCATCCAGCCGACCTGCACCAAATTGGTCACAACCCCTACGACAATCGCCACCAGAAAAAACGGCCAAATCATCAAAAGCATATCCTTGGCAATCTCCCACATCAAAGCATTTGCCACCTGTGCCGTCAGTTCCTCCATATAAAAAAGACGAATACACTTTTCAAATACTTCCAGAAAGCGAGCCTTAATTTCCACCCCAAACACTTGAATCGCAAGAAACATCAAAATCAGCAAGAAAGCCGTTGTGACTTCATTGCTTCTGGCCACCTGTCCGTCTTTTCTGACCTTCTCTCTTTTTTTGCTTGTCGGCTGCTCCGTCTTTTCATCCGAAGCAAACAATTGCAAATTCAAAGATAGTAAATATCTTTTTGGAAATTCCTGTATCATCTTCCACTCATTCCTCTGATAAACTCATACATACTTTCCGTTCCACGCTCGATAATGCCGGCACTCAAGCCTTCAAATACAAAAAAGGTGACATAAACCGTCAAAAACCCTAAGAGCAATTTAATCGGAAAACCGACCACAAACATATTCAGCTGCGGAGCCGTTCTTGCCAGAATGCCCAGTACCGCATTGGAAATCAGCATCACAAAAAAGACCAAAAGAGAAATCTGCATTGCCAGCACAAAATAATCCCGCAGCAAATAAAACATCGAATCATATAGGCCATAGGTCAGTTGCATTCCACCCAAGGGAATCAGGCGAAAACTCTGCTTTAAAGCTTCCAAAAAATAGTAGTAAGCCCTGGTCATCAGCATTACAAAAATCAAAATAAAATAATAGAAATTTCCTGTAACCGTAAATTGCATACTGCTAAGCGGATCCACCACACTAACCATAGAAAGTCCGATTTGCATGTCAATAAACTGACCGGCCATCGAAAGCGAAGAATAAATCAAATAAACAGCAAAGCCAAGCAGCCAGCCGGTGAAGAACTCCTTAACCACTGCGATAAAATAAAGAATCGGCTCCGAAGTCGTCACAGGAGCGGCAAGCGGCATCATCTGCGTAAAAATGACAGTAATGGCAAAAGCCGTAAATACCCTGACACGCCTCGGCATATTCTGATTACTAAAAAAAGGAATCATGATAAACATTCCCAGGATTCTTACAAAAACCAGCAAAAATGTTTCAATAAATCCCATCTCCAATAACGATGCCATCCAAACACCCCTTTACTTGACAATAAACTCACTAAAGCTCATCACTGCTTTTTTGAAAAACTCAATCATATACGTCCCGATAAACGGCCCGAATACCAGTGCACCGATAAAAATGGCAATAATTTTCGGTACAAAGGCAAGTGTCTGCTCCTGAATCGACGTAATCGTCTGGAAAATACTAACCAACAAACCGACCACCAAAGCAATCAGCAAAAGCGGTCCTGAAGTCATAATCACCACATAAATGGCTTCTCTGGCAAAATCTAACACTAAATCCGTATTCATAGTCACTCCCTTTTCTAACGATAAAAGGTACGCACCAATTGACCGATAATCAAGTTCCAACCGTCTGCTACGATAAAGAGCAGCAACTTAAACGGCATAGAAATCATAACCGGCGGCAACATCATCATACCCATAGACATCAAAGTACTCGCCACCACCATATCAATCACAATAAAGGGAATATAAATCAAAAATCCCATAATAAATGCAGCTCGCAATTCTGAGATAATAAAAGCCGGAATCATAGCGGTAATCGGAATTTCTTCAACTCTCTCCACCGTTCCCACTTCGGCAATCTCCAGAAAAAGTTTCAAATCCTTGTCATTCGTCTGCTTTAGCATAAACTCACGAAGCGGCTTCATTCCTCTCTCCAGTGCCACCTGCTGCGTAATCTCGCCCCGAGAATACGGCTGCAAGGCCTGTTCATTAATCTGATTGCCGAGAGGAGCCATTATGAACAAAGTAATAAAAAGAGCCAAGCCAATCAACACCTGATTCGGTGGTGCCTGCTGCGTTCCCAAAGCCGTTCTTGTAAAATGTAAAACAATCAGGACTCGGGTAAAGGATGTCAGCATCAACAAAAATGCCGGTGCCATTGCAATGATAGTCAAAATAAAAAGTATCTGCAAGCTATTTACCACATCTGCGCCATTCTCCGCCGGCTTAAAATTAAAGTCGAAGGAAAATGGAATAGGCACATTATCCACTGTTGCCCATGCGGCCTGCATGCCGCTCAACGTAAAAATAGTTACAAATACTCCTAAAAAATGCAATATCCTCTTTCTATGTAGTTGTCCGATTTTTTGAAATCTATTTTTCATCCTTGTGGCCTGCCTTTTCCTTGAATTTTGTTAAAACCTGGTCAAAAAGTTGGCTGCTGGCAGGCTCCGTATTCTCTAGTCCCTTAGTATCTTCGGCATTTAGTTCCGTCAAAAAAGAAATGCTATCCTTGGATACGGCAATCAAAAAATACCTTCCGCCCACTTGAATGATTTGCAGCATCCTGCCGGGCGATACATACATCGCCTCAATGAGGCGCATAGCCTTTCCGGTCTGCCTGCCAAATTGCATTCCTGCAATTTTTTTACTCGCAAATTGAGCTGCCCATAAAACAGCCATAAATGCCAATACTAACAGCGTAATTTCTAAAAAATGCTTGGGCATTCTACTATCCTATTACTTTGCTTACCGCTTCAATGACTCGATCACGGTCAAAAGGTTTTACAATAAAATCTTTTGCTCCGGCTTGAATCGACTCGATAACCATAGCCTGTTGGCCCATTGCCGAACACATAATGATGTTGGCTTTCGGATCTGCCGCCTTGATTGCTTTGACTGCTTCAATTCCGTCCATTTCCGGCATGGTAATATCCATCACTACCAAATTCGGTTTCAACTCGTTATACTTTTCCACGGCTTTCAATCCGTTTTCTGCCTCGCCTACTACATTGTAACCATTCTTGGTTAAAATGTCTTTGATCATCATTCTCATAAAAGCGGCATCATCAACAATTAAAATATTCTTATCTGACATTTTTTTCTCCTTATATCCTATTTACGATAAGTTATTATCTATGTTACTCGATTCGTGAGTTATTTCAAAATTTCCGTGACACGAATACTAAAGTTCTCTTCTATGACCACTACCTCACCTCTGGCTACTACTTTGCCGTTGACTAAAATATCAATTGGCTCACCGGAAAGTTTGTTGAGCTCAATAATGCTACCCGGTGCAAGCTCCAAAATATCCTTAATACTTCTTTTGGTTCTGCCCAGCTCTACGGTCACTTCCAGCTGAACATCCATAATCAATTCAATATTTTCCTTTTGTTGAATAAAGGATGTCATTTCAAAGTTTTGGAATTGTGCCGGCTGTACCTCGACCGGATGATTGTAAATCGCTGCTGACGATTGATGCGGCATAGACGCATAATTCATTTGCGGCATCCCCCCCATGTTGGCCATCGGCTGTGCCTGCATATTCGGCATTGCCGTTTCCGTTACCGGTGCTGTAGGACTTGGTGCGGCCACCGGTGCCGGTGCAGCGGGTTGCTCCGCCTTGACCTCCACCTCTTCATTTTTCTTTTTATGCTCCATAAAGGTAGAAATGACTTCTTTGGCAAATCTCAACGGATATATTTGCGATAAAGTATTATCAATCAAATCACCGATTTTGATACTGAAATCCACCTCAATAAATTGGTCTTCCTGACCGGCAATCGCATCCGGCATCTCAGACTGTAAATCAATCTTAGAAGCCACCGGAGGTAAAATATCGACCTTCTTCTTGAACATAGAAGACAGAGCGGTCGCCGAAGCCCCAATCATTTGGTTCATCGCCTCACTTATCGCACTTAAATGTAAATCACTCAACTCTTCGCTGACATTGGTTCCATCGCCACCCATCATCAAATCCGTAATAATTTTGGCATCCTCTTCCAATAAAACCAAAACATTATTGCCTTCCAGCCCCTCTTTGTATTTCAGCTGAACCGTTACATAAGGAGATGTATGCTTCTTGACAAAGCCATCCCATGTCACAATCGAAACGGTAGGGGTAGTAATCGTAACCTTTTGATTCACCAACGCTGATAAGGAGGTTGCCGCAGCACCCATACTGATATTCGAAACTTCTCCGATTGCATCTTCTTCTCTTGGCTCCAAGGATGCCGTTTCGACATTTTCATCCGAATTCAATTCTTCTCTTCCCTGAAGCAAAGCATTGATTTCTTCTTGTGATAGTAAATCGCTCATTATGTATCCTCCCTATTCATTACACCGGTAATCATTGCCGCATTCTTTCCACCGGACAAACCGGCCTTTCCATAAAACTTTGGTATATTTCCCACCAGTACCTCTACTTCATCCGTAATTTTTCGTTCTAAGCGAATAATATCCCCACACTGTAAATGAACAAAATCATCCACGGAGATATTGGTTTTCCCTAAAATAACCCGCATCGGGATTTTCGAAAGCTCAATTTGCTTTTCAATATATTGTGCATATAATTCCACATTGGTTTCTTTAATGCTGCTAAACCAATATCTGGTATTCAATTTATCAATAATCGGCTCTAAGGTAATGTAAGGAATACATACATTAACCAGACCTTCTACACTGCCAATCTTTAGATTCAAAGTAATCAGCGCTACAATTTCGGTTGGAGAAATAAACTGTGCAAATTGAGGATTGGTTTCAATTTGCGTCAAGCGCGGCATGATATTGACTACATTTTTCCAAGCTTCAACCATTTCATCAATCATCATCGACATAATTTTTTGGATTACCGTGATTTCTATTTCTGTGAAGTCTCTACCGTGGATAATACCATTGCCGTTACCTCCCAGTAATCGGTCTACAATGGCAAAACCAATATTGGCGGACATTTCCATGACAAAGTTTCCTTTCAGCGGCCTCACTTCTAAAATCGCCAGCAACGCCGGATTGGATAAAGCATTGGAGAATTCCGAATACGAAATGGCTTCGGAATTGATGACTTCCAATTGACAGGAGGTCCTCATTCTACCGGAAAGCAAAGTTGCCAATAATCTGGCATAATGTTCATGAATAATTTCCAAAGTCCTTAAATGATCTTTGGCAAATTTGGACGGTCTGGAAAAATCATATTCTTTGATTTGTTTTTCGCCTTTTTCCGACTGAATCTCTTCAACGTCCAATTCCCCTGTATTTAAGGCATTTAACAGTTGATCTATTTCACTTTGACTTAGGATATCACTCACGACTTCACCTCCCTAAAACCTAAAAGCAATTTATCTTTGGCTGGATAATACATCCGAAAATACAACATCAATAATGGAGTTGGTTTCAAATAGTTTACGAGTTAATTCCAAGATTTCTTGCTTTAATTGTTGCTGACTTTCAATATCTTCAAACGGATTGGTGGTCTTTTCCTTCACCAGGGTTTGAATACGATCTCTGACCAGACCTTGTTTTTCTGCAAATTGCACCAATACATCTTCTGTATCTTTTTCGTCATTGTTTAAGACAAATCCGATATTGGCAACCACATTGGTTGATTTCTTTTCGCCTTCTTTCGGCGGATAAGAAAAAATAAACTGTTTTTCCATATTATATAAGGTTTGTTGCGATAATGGAATTTCAGCTGATACTTCACTTGGGGATTTGCTGCCCTCTGACAAATGGGCTATTTCACTTTTCACTCCGTTGACCGTCAGCAGCGTTATCACACATACAACAACCGCTACCAAGCTTAATACGATATTCACAATCGGTAATAATTTTTCCACAATGTTATCCTCCTTGACTTCTTGTTTCTTTCAAAACTTTATTTAATATCTCTTTCCTCTAATACTTTTTCTTCCGCTCGAAGCAAAAGCTTAATTTCCACTCGGCGATTGTGCGCCCTTCCCTCCGGAGTGGCATTGGTATCAATCGGGTGAAACTCCCCATATCCCGTACTGGAAACTTTTTGTGGAATAAAACCATGCTGATTGACCAATTCTTCTTCTACCGCAATCGCTCTGGCCGCTGATAAATAGCGGTTACTCTTGTAAAAACCGTTGTTAATCGGACGATTGTCGGTATGCCCTTCGACCTGAATATCATAGCTGTTGTATTGGGATTCCTTCAACACTTCGGAAATGACTCCGATAGCAGCCACGGCATCTTCTTTTAAAATCGCCATACCGCTGTCAAATAAATATTCCCCTCGCAAAGTCAGCTTGACATAGTTCGGAGTATAGGAAACTTCAATCTCGGCATTGAGCAAATCATTGTTGATTTCATTCTGCACTTCTTCCTGAATGGTTTCCGCAATTTTCTTTGCTTCTTTGAGTTTTTTCATCTCTTCCCGTTCAGATTCTTCGAGTTCTTCCAAGTCTTCCGTTTCCATATTATAATGCTCGGTATTCAGTGCATTTTCACCGCCGCTGATTACCGCATTGATATTTTCTAATTGTACGGTTCCGTTGATGATTAAATCACCACCGGTAATGGCTTCTCCTCCCGGCATGAAATCGGTCATATATTCCCCTTGACCGGTAAAATATTCCATTACCTTCTGAAATTTTTCCTGGTTGATGCTGGACATGGAAAACAATAGCACAAAAAAGCACAAGAGCAAGGTAACCATATCTCCATACGTTGCCATCCATGCCGGAGCTCCGCTCCCGCCGCCATCACCTTGTTGCTTCCTCTTTGCCATCTCTATTCACCTGCCTCTGCATTATTATCCTGAGCAGCCATTTGTGATTGCATCTTTGGTGATAAGAAGGCTTTGAGCTTTTCTTCAATAACACGAGGGTTTTCACCGGCTTGAATGGAAAGAAGACCTTCTACCATAACCTCCTTGACCATCATTTCTTCCGTGGAACGAATCTTCAGCTTAGAAGCAAATGGAATCGCAATAAAGTTTGCCAAAATAGAGCCGTACAAAGTGGTAATCAAGGCAACCGCCATCGCAGGTCCGATAGCCGAAGAATCTCCGCCTACCGCCTTCAACATATTTACAAGACCAATTAAGGTACCAATCATACCCCAAGCCGGTCCGAGTTCACCGATTTTCGCCCAAAATGCTTGAACGGAACTATGTCTTTCTTCAATATAAATAATTTCCGTTTCCAAAATATTCCGAACCAGTTCCGGATCGGTTCCATCTACGATTAACAGGATGCCCTTTTTCAAAAACGCATCATTGACGGAATTGGCCGCTTCTTCCAATGCCAAAAGTCCCTCTTTCCGAGCGATGTTCGAAAGCTGAATAATATCCTGAATCATCTTTCCTTCATTGTTTTTAATATCCTTAAAAATCAGGGTTGCTCCCTTTAAGCCGTTCATAAACTTATTCATCGGGAATGTGATTAAAACGGATGCCATGGTACCGCCTAATACAATCATTACCGAAGCCGGATCGCCAAAGTTTGCAAGCGAGCTGACACCACCGTTTAAAATGATGGATGCCAAGAAAAAGAATATTCCCAATATCAATCCAATAATTGATGCTAAATCCACAATTTCCACCTCGTCAATTTCAATACCTACTTTTGATAGATTGCTCTCTTAAACTCATATATTTTTTGATACAACTCTTCTTTCGTTTCCCTTACTATTATCTTCTTCCCCGTTGTCAATGTAATAATAGTATCCGGTGTTTCTTCGATCAATTCTATCAAGTCTTCATTGAGCAAAAGTTCCAGATTATTTAATTTGGTGATGTATATCATCTGCACTCCTTTATCTCGAAAACCTTTCCAATACAGCCCTTTATAGTAGCTGCACAGCTGAATTAATTATAGCAATTTTATAGAAAAAAGTAAAGTCCAAGTTCAGTAAAGGAAAGCCTATACAGCTTTATTCTCTGTGCTAGGCTCTCCTTAGATTACCGCCCTATCTCTTTAAGTTTACCAATTCCTGTAATATTTCATCCGAAGTTGTGATTACTCTGGAGTTCGCTTGAAATCCTCTTTGAGTTGTAATCATTTCGGTAAATTCCAGGGATAAATCTACATTACTCATTTCCAATACACCGGAGTTGATGGTGGATCCGATAGAAGTCACATCCTTACCGATACCGTTGAATTCTCCGGAGTTCATGGTTGTTCCGAATAAGTTGTTGCCTTCTTTTTGCAAACCGGCCGGATTGTCGAAATCCGCAATTACGACCTGACCCAGCAATTTACTGTCTCCATTGGAATACTTTGCAAGGATTCTTCCATCACCACCGATTTGAAATCCGGACATTTCCCCTGCCGCGTTACCGGCTCCGATTTTGTCCTTGTCACCACGCATTCCTTGAATGGTGGTATTTCCCGAAAACTGGGTTATTTTTGAGAAATCTATTTTCATGTCACTGATTTTTGATTTGAAGTTGGTGTCACCACCGGTCAGGGTAAAGACCGCTGCCGCAGGATTATCAATGGTACCTGCATCATTGAAGGTAATTACCACAGGATTGGTGTCCGGTGCCATAGCAGGAGTGGTTGTCACGACATTGGAGTTTTGGTCGGTCACTTTTTCCAGGCTCAATTCGTAGCTGCCCGGATTTCCATTGGCTTTTTTCATACGAAATTGTGCCGTGTAAGGATACCCCTGGCTGTCATAGAAGTTGAAGGTAATCGGAACACCGGCCTCTGTCGGTGCTACTTGTGAATCATTTTGATTGATGTTTCCGGTCAGCATGCCTTGGGTCGTTGCCTGTGGCAAGCTGTACATATTTTCCGGAGACATTACCTTCAGCGGAGTCACTTCCGCTTTTTGAATTTCATTCGGTTTGTTCGGATCCGGTTGCCAACCCATGACATACATACCGGACGGATTGACCAAATTGCCGGCTACGTCTACACGGAAAGCACCGGCTCTGGTAAACTTCAAACCCTCAGCATTTTTTACGATAAAAAATCCGTCTCCTTCAATCTTTAAGTCCGTAATCAGGTCGGTTCTTTGTGCCGCTCCTTCATTCATATTGATATCAATTGTGTTTACATTGGCACCCAAGCCGATTTGCATCGGGTTACGACCGCCTAAGTTCGGTGTCGGTCCGGAAGCATTCTGCAAATTTTGGCTGAATACTTCGTTGAACAAGGTACGGCTGGCTTTAAAGCCTGCTGTATTCACGTTTGAAATGTTGTTACCTATTACGTCCATCTTCGTTTGATGAACTCTCAATCCGGATACACCGGAATACATTGAACGCATCATAATGCGTAACCTCCTTTATCCTTGGCTAATGGCTCTTTCTTCTGTCTGTCCGAAAGATTTGCTTCCTTACAAAGGTCCAGCTACAATACCACAGCCCCGTCAATATTTGTAAATACATGGTTTTTGGTTTCTTTAGCATCAAGTGCTGTAATTACCGTGGCATTTTTAATACTTACCACATAAGCCACATTATCCATGAGCATAAGCGATTCCCGAATGCCTTTTTCTCTGGCACTGCTAACGCCTTCTTTCAGCTTATCCATGCCATTGGCATCCAGATGGATATCTCGGTGCTTCATCTGTTCCAGTGCATGTCTGGAAAAGGTCAGCTCCGATTCACTGATTTTCTCCTGCAAAGCCTGCTGAAAACCGCTTGACTTTATCGGACTTTCTGCTTTTCTAAGGCCAATTTTAGCTTCGTTTTGGATTTGCGAAATGCTCTTAAATTGGTTTTGAATTTTCATATTTCCTCCTTCCCTTTCTGCTTTTGCTTCAGGTCTTACGGAGTGTACTCCCTTATTTTTTCAACGATTTGATGGCCGACTCCAAGTTTGCAACTTTGTTGGTCAACTCTGCAATTTGTTTGGCCAGCACTTCTGCATCCACGGTTGTTCCGTCATTAATTACCTTTACTTTGGAAAGCTCAACTTCCCTTTGTTTGCCGTCTTCGGACTGCACCAAGAGATATTGCTTGTTTTCCTTGACATTGACCGCTACGACTTTTCCTATCACCTTGGTGATATCTCCGGTTTGGTCGTTTTTAATTTCCGCCTCTACGTTTTTATTAATCATAGCATTGGCTTGGCTGAATTGAAATGCGGAATACATATTGTTCATTTGCTCCAATGCGGTAAATTGTGCCATTTGTGCCAAAAACTCTTTGTCATTGGTTGGCTCCAAAGGATTTTGATAACGTAATTGCGTGGTCAAAAGATTGAGGAAAGCATCCTTACTCAAGTCACTTCCGCCGACTCTTTTTTTCGGCAAAGTTTGTGTGCCGTACTCATCCAAAATTCTCTTGCTGATTGCATCTGTATTGTTTGTCATATTTCCTCCTATGCAGTAAAGTCCACGGTTCCGGTGGAAATCTTAATTTCTTCCGTTTCTGCCTCTTCTTTCACCGCATCCATGGTAATCTCACTGATTACTCTTCTGCTTTTTCTTTTTCCGGATTCCTGATTTTGTTCTTTCGGTTTGTCTTCCGCAAAGTAATTGACAGTGTCACCTACCACCACTTTTACGTCCGATACTCGAATGCCCTGCTCGGAAAGATGCAGTTTTAATTGACTCATTTGTGCTTCCAGTGCCGATTTTACCGCTTCTGATTCAGCCACAAATTGGCCGGTCATTTGTCCTTCCCGACTGACCACTTGGAATGCCAATTTTCCCAGATGTTCGGGATTGAGCTGAACGGTTACTTTGGAAGTTCCATCTACATTTTGAGCTGTAAACTTGGTTACCACCTGCTCATAAATATCCCTGACCGAAATCGTAGTTGTCACTTTTTCCAGGCCATTCGCCGTCACAATGATTTGCTCTTCTGTTGCTACCACTTTTTGAAAGGCTTCCGGTATGGCCGGTTTGGTAAGATTAACTTCCTCTTGCCCTTGCTCCTGTGCCAAATTATCTTGCACAAACTCTTTTTGGTCAGCGGCAGTATCGACTGTCACTGTTCCCGTCATTGTTCCTGACATGCTTTCTGCTTGCGGCGCTCCGGCAGAGGTCCCCATTTGCTCCGGTTTCAGCATTTGTTCCATCATTGCTCCAAAATCAGCTTCTTCGGGCATTTTCGCCATTACTGCCTGTGCAATTTTTTCCAAACTTGCCGCTTCCTTCATCAAGGCCTTCAGCTGCATGGTCATATCGGAATTGCTCAGCAATTCGCTCACATCCACTCCCTTGACTTGCATGAAGAATTGTTGCAATTTTCCGGCATCAAAGAAATCTTTCCATTCAAAGCCGAGCGTTGTCATCCACATCTGCATTTCTTCGTTGGTTAAGCCCAGTTCTTTTTGTACTTTCTCAGCAAATTCTTTCAGTTTCTTATTTTCCG
This sequence comes from Eubacteriales bacterium, assembly GCA_030535295.1. Classification (GTDB taxonomy): domain Bacteria; phylum Bacillota; class Clostridia; order Lachnospirales; family Vallitaleaceae; genus W11650. The sequence continues at coordinate 28,265 of JAUMXK010000015.1, forward strand.
AACTTTGATTGGCATCCGTCTTTACCGAAACTTCGTTTTGCTTTGTTTCTGAAGCCGTCTGTCCTGCTTTTCCGGCTCTATCCTGCACTTCGGATTTACCCTTCGGTGCGGATTCGCTTTGTGCAGGTCCCGCTTCATCTTGTCTTACAGCTGTTTTGGTATTTTTCGGCTCCGGTGCTTTTTCTTGATTGACAGATTTTTGTAAAAACCCTTGAAATGAGCTTGCACCGTCCGTTTCCGCACTTTTATTTGCAAAGCCGTTCACCTTGGTCGCTACCATAGTTGTAAGGCGACTAATTGATGATGTTGTCATTTTATCCTCCTTTCGTCGATTTTTTGTGAGGTTTTCCCCACCCTATCTATATCAAGAGACTTGCTCTTAATATCTTAACGCTCCGGATACAAATACGCTGTTACTCTGGCTGCCACCTTGGCTTCCATTTCGCTCATTATTTTTCCGGCTTGGTCGGTATCCAGATTTTTGATAATCATCGCTACCATCTCCAGTCTGGTACTGCTCATCGTTTCCAAAACTTTGGCCGCTGCCTTCGGTTTCATTTCCGCATAGACTTTGGTCAGTTTTCCCAGCTCTTCCTGCTCTTCCAAGGTTGCCAGCGACTCTTGATAGAGTCTTGCAGCATTATCCGGACTGATGCTCTCATACCACTGCACAAAAGCTGCTTTGTCACCGGATTCCACAATCAGTCTATCCAGTTCTTCTTTGTCCTTTTGATATTTGAGCTGATTTTTCTCAAAAACAGCCAATCTTTCGTTTTCCGTTTTCAGCTTCTGTACTTGCTTCAATAATATATCGGCTTCTTCTTCCTTTTTCTTCAGTTCCATCTCCATTAAATTTAATTTTTCTTTTACTTCTTCTAAAGTTTCTTCCGGTTCTTTGACAATCGGCTCTCCGGTTTCCGGGTCGAGTTCTATTTCTCCGGTTTCAGTCATCGGCGGTAAATAAACCTGCGAAAGCGGCCAATTGCGCATAGACGGTGCAAGCATATTTCCCAGTCCGAATACATTCAGCCTAAGCAACAACAAAAATAAAAGCAATAAAAACACCAAAGAGAGAAAGACAACGAGAATATTCTTAATCAAAGAACCTTTTTGTCTTTCTTTTTTTTCTTTTGTTTCTATTGCTTCGCTATTTACTTTTTCCATTTTTTCTTTTGCCATGTCTAACCCCTTTATTTCCTACTAAATTTAAAGCTCGATTGTTCATCAACCATTTTCAGTTCCGCCCTTTTTTCTTCTTCCAAGTACATTTCCAAGGCCTTTTCTCGTAAGATTTCATAGGTTTTGCGTTCCTGCATTGCTTTGGCCAATCTTTCTCTGCTTACTATCACCTTAGCTTCCAGTTCTTTTTGGTAGACAAGTGCCTCTTTTTCCAAGTCTTTGAGATAGGCAATTTTATTTTGCACTTGAACCAAGTCTTTCACCAAAAAAGTTTGTGACTGTTTTTCAAAAAAAATTTGATTCTCCTTTAGAATCAATCCTTTGATCCGCTGAATTTCAAGAAGATTTTCATCTCTCTTTTGCAGTACCCTGCCGTACTCCATTTGATATTGAGATTCCAATTTTTCTTTTATATTCAGCAAATTCTGCATAGAAAAACGAAATTTCGCCATTTGTTACGACTCCTTTCACGCCTCTTGCTGCACAATTTCCTTGAGCATCCGGATTTCTTCGTCAAAGGAATAAAATTGATTGACTTCTTGTTTTAAGTAGGCATTGATTTCATCGATTTTGGCAATTGCCTTATCTATTTTAGCATTGGAGCCGTCCACATAAGCACCGATATTTATCAGGTCTTCCGCATCCTGATATGTCGCCATCAGGGCTCTCATTTCCGAAGCTGCTTTTTTGTGTTCACTGTCTGCCACTTCCGACATTACCCGTGATACGGATTGAAGTACGTCAATGGCCGGATAATGGTTCTTATTGGCGATTTTACGGTTCAACACAATATGCCCATCCAAAATACCTCTGGCCGCATCGGTAATCGGTTCATTCATGTCATCACCGTCAACCAATACTGTGTAAAGTGCTGTAATGGAACCTTGATTTGAGTTGCCTGCTCTTTCCAACAAAAGAGGCATAGTCGCAAACACAGATGGTGTGTAGCCCCTGCTGACGGGCGGTTCTCCAATCGCCAGACCGATTTCTCTTTGTGCCATGGAAAAGCGAGTTAAGCTATCCATCATCAGCATGACATTTTTTCCTTTATCCCGAAAATATTCGGCAATGGCGGTAGCAGTCTTGGCTGCCTTTTGTCTTTCCAATGCCGGACGGTCGGAAGTGGCAACCACAACCACACTTTTCTTCAGTCCTTCCGGCCCTAAGTCTTTTTCAATAAATTCTCTGACTTCTCTGCCACGCTCTCCAATCAAAGCAATGACATTGACATCTGCCAGTGCATTTCGGGCAATCATACCCAAAAGAGTACTCTTACCCACACCGCTGCCTGCAAAGATACCGACCCGCTGACCACGTCCGATAGTCAACAGGCCATCAATTACCTTGATCCCCATTGGCAAATAGTCTTTGATTCTAGCTCTCTGCAAAGGGTCGGGGGCATCATTTTCAATATTATAAAGTTCTTCGGTATAAAACGGTCCCTTGTTGTCGATCGGTTTTCCCAGACCATCCAAGACTCTGCCGAGCAGGTCATTGGAAACCGACACCTGCAATGGGTGACCAATCGACTTGACATGGCTGCCGGGGCCGATTCCTTCCATATCATCAAGCGGCATCAGCAAAATATTATTTTCCCGAAAACCGACTACTTCTGCCAAAACGACTCGAGTCGAGTCCTGCGAACTGATCAGACAGGCATCTCCCACATTGACATTCGGACCTAGGGATTCAATGGTCAAACCGATAACCTTGTTGACTCTTCCCAAGTGCTCAATATAGCTTTTGCTCAACATTTTTTCATATTTATCAAATTCTATCATTTCCATGTCCTCTCGCAATCGCTATGTCCGGGTTTAACTTTGAATATTTTTCATAATACTTTCATAAATCAAGCGAAGCTCATCCAACAGCCCTTTGAGCTGGACATCCAAACTGCATTCGATATTACCCATGATAGTTTCGATGATACATTGATTCTTCTCCAGACTTTTATCTTTCAGGACTTCAATGGTCAGCTTCTCACTCAATTCTTCGGTCAATTTGTTTTTGTTTTCCAAAACATAATCCAGGTCATACTCCGAGACCCGAATAATCAGGTCACCTTGCAAAGAAATTTCCTGCATTCCCATCCGAATCAGATGTGTAATGACTTCTTCTCTTTGACTGGCCTGACCGACTAGTTTTTCCAGCATGCCTTTCATCCACAGAATCATCTTACCTTCCAATCTGTGAATTTCCTGTTGATATTTCTGCTCATAACTGTCTGTCAGTTCCCGCTCCAAGGCATTTTTTTTTCTGCTGTACTCTTCTTCCAATATAGCAGCTCTTCTCTCCAGTTCTTCTTTGGCTTCGGCCATACCCGAATTGTACGCTTCTTCGTAAATCTTGCCTTTTTTGGCATTGGCTTCTTCCAGAATTTGAGCCGCTTCCTCTTGTGCCTGCTCTAAGTCCGTTTCCGGCTCCGGCAAGACAGACTGCACCTCTTCTTCAGCCACTTGCGACATTTCCTGTTTCAGAAAATCTTCGGCAAAGTCCTGCACCGCTCTGGTGGCAGCGTTTTCCCTTCTTTCTAAAACCGTCGGCTCCAGCACACGAAACTCGGCAAAGCTTTGGATAATCTTTTTTTCCTGGGACAGAGCAACATAATTTTGTTTAATTACTCTAGACAACTATCTCGTCACCTCCGCCTCTGGAAATAACAATTTCTTGGGCATCTTCCAACTTACGAATGACACCGACAATACTTTGTTGTGCTTCTTCGATATCCTTGAGTCGAACCGGTCCCATAAATTCCATTTCTTCTTTAATCATTGCCGCCAGACGTTTCGACAAGTTCTTAAAGATAAGGCCTTGAATCTCTTCGCTTTGTCCTTTCAGGGCAACCGACAGAACATTATTATCGACTTCACGCAATACTCTTTGTACCGAACGGTCGTCCAAGGTAAGAATATCTTCAAAGACAAACATTTTCTTATGGATTTCTTCGGCCAGTTCTGCATCTTCAATCTCCAAAGTTTCCATAATATGTTTTTCCGTCGCACGGTCAGCAGAGTTTAAGATATCGACCACTGCCTCGATACCGCCGACCAAGGTGTAATCCTGGGTCACCAGAGAAGACAGCTTTCTTTCCAAAATATCCTCCACATCTTTTATCACATCCGGACTGGTTCTATCCATTCTCGCAATTCTACGGGCGATATCCGCCTGCTTTTCCATCGGTAGAGCCGCCAAAACCATAGAAGCCTGATTGGCATTCAAATACGATAAAATCAAAGCAATGGTTTGGTTGTGCTCGTCCTGGATAAAGTTCAGTAATTGAGCCGGCTCGGTTTTTCGAATAAATTCAAACGGTTTTACTTGCAAGGAAGAAGTCAATCTACCGATTACTTCCATTGCTTTATCCATACCCAATGCCTTTTCCAAAATATCTTTGGCATAGCCGATACCGCCTTCGCTGATATACTGCTGCGCCAGACAAATTTCATAAAATTCATTCAGCAAATCTTCTTTTTGATCAGAGCTAATCGTCCTGGTGTTGGCAATTTCCAAGGTCAACTGCTCAATTTCATCTTCTTTTAGGTATTTAAAAATTTCCGATGAGCGCTCCGGCCCCAAAGAAATCAACAAAGCCGCTGCTTTTTGAACCCCTCTTAATTCCATATTATCAGCCTCCCCATTGATCGTTCAACCAGTTGCGCAGCAAGGTTGCCGCCGCTTCCGGATTTTCGTCTACAAATTTCTCTACTTGAATACGAACTTCGGATTTGTATTCCACAATCGGTTCCTTCGGTTCTTCTTCCATTTTGGTGCTTTCCAAAAGTTCTTCCACGGAAAGCTCCGGCTCGGTCTTGACCACTTCCACCGGTCTGGTACCGAGGAAAATGGCAATGGCAAGCAAAATAACCATCAAGGCAATAATGCCGAGCAGAATATAATCTTGAACGACATTCTTGCTTGGTACTTTGTCAATAAATTTAGGCACTTCATATGCCAGAACCGCCGGATTCGGAATATTATTGGTCGCACCGGAAATCAGTGCCACAATATCCGGATCTACTTCCAATTTCTTTCTGGCACTGTTTTGGTCTTTAAAGTCTTCCCAACTGATTTCTTGCAAAGCACCTTGGCTTTCTAAAAGAGCCTGATCATAGACTTTAAATTTATTCAATACGACTGCAATACTGGACTCTTTATAGTCAATCGCACCATTGGGGCGATATACTGTTGATTTTTCGCTATCCACTTTGTACTGTGTTCTGCTTTCTTCCGTAGTGGAATTGGAATTTCCTGACGGAGTAAGAAATGTAGATGGCGTTTCTTGATTGGCATCTGTGCCGACCGGATTGGCATTTTCGGTATTGGACGTTTCGACATTGCGAATTTCTTCTTCCGAAGGAATTCCTTTGACCGTCCCATCCAATGGACGATATTTTTCCGATACAATAGTTGCTTCACTAAAGTCAATCTTTAAATCCACAGTAACAAAGGCATCATCATATTCTCCTCTGGAGAGCAAAATGGAACGCACCTTTTGTTGAATAAATAATTCTTGCTGCATTTTATAATCGGTATTGCCGTTGATGCCGTTTAACGTACCGACTGCATCACCGTCATAAAGCAAACGTCCTGTGGTATCAATAATGGAAATATGATTCTTGTCCAAGCTTTTGACATATTTTGCCACCAAAGAAACAATGCCCAAAACTTGTTTTTCTGTAATTTCATCTTTTAATTTCAAAACAATTGAGGCAGAAGCCGGAGTTTGGTCATCCAGAACCGTTCTCTCTTGGTCCGCCATCACAATTGCCACATCCGCATCTGTGACAACATCCAACAATTCAATGCTTTTTTCCAACTCACTTTGTAAAAACAGCTTTTGCTTTAATCGCTTTTCTTCCTGTGTCATAGTCAAACTATTTTCAAAAAGCTTATCATAATCAATTTGATCCGCTGTCAAAATTCCTGCTTTTTGTAAAGCCAAGGTGGCATTTTGCCTTTGACTGCGCTCAATATATATTGCGGTTGCATTATTATCAATAGTATATAGTATGTTTTCCGAGTCAAACACTTCTTTCATTGCATTGACACGAGCAGGATCCATATTGCGCTCAAGCAGGACATATTGCGGACGACTCAAATACATTACCAATGCCGCTATGGCAACAATAGCTACTGCCGCTATGGCAATCATTTGAATTTTCTGCTTACGCTCAAATTGATTCCAGATTTTAGTGATTTGATCCGATATACGGGTTATAAAAACTGGCATTTCTACACCTCAAATATAATAGCTCTGATTGGTGACAACTTCAGGTAATTTAAATAATTCAAAACATTATACCTGCAAACGCATAATCTCATTATATGCTTCTAAAATAGTATTTCTTAATTGGACGGTGAACTGCAAAGAAGCGTTGGCGATTTCCTGTGCCGCATTCACTTCTGCAATATCTTCCACTTTTCCCAGCGCAAAGTCAATTCCTTTTTGATTCGCCGCTTTTATCAGCTCGTTTGTCGAGGATACTTGGTTTTGGATGGCCTTGCTTAAGAAGTCACCAAAATTGACTCCCTGCTCTTTCGGCTTAGCACCAAGTGTTTCCAGCATTTTCGTTTCTAAGCCTGCCGGTCCGATTCGATAAATCATATATTTCCTCCTTATTTACCAATTTCCATTGCTTTGGCAATCATTGCCTTTGTTGCGTTAAAGGCTGTTACATTGGCTTCAAAAGAACGATGCGCCGAGATTAGGTCTGTCATTTCCTGAACTACATTTACATTTGGGTAAGTCACATAGCCTTCTTCATTCGCATCCGGATGATGCGGTTCATAGACTGTGGTGTACGGTGATTTATCCTCAACAATGCGAGAAACTTTGACACCACCATTTCCCTCTTTATTCATAAAGCCGGTTAAAACATCTTTAAAATCCGTTCTTCTTTGTAGAGTTTCGAATAAAACGGTTTGTCTACGGTAAGCTTTCCCGTTGGCAGCCCTTGTTGTCTTGACATTCGCCAGATTTTGGGCAATGATATCCGCACGTAATCTTTGTGCCGTCATGCCGGAGGCACTGATTTTTAGAGTGTCAAAATAAGCCATTTTAGCTCCTTTCCATCAACTAACGATTCATCACCATTTTTAAACGCGAAAAATTATAATTCATTTGGTTCACCAATGCCTGAAAGCGCAAACTGTTCTCTGCCGAATAGGCCATTTCGGTGTCCATGTCCACATTGTTTCCGTCCCAACGGTAGCTTAAATTGGCTTTGTCTACAAAAACTTCCGGTTTCACTTTCTCCAGCTTGGACAAATTGATACGATGCTTGTGATCGACCGCCTTACGCAGCTCGTCTTCAAACTTAATGTCCAAGCGTTTATAGCCGGCTACATCCTTGTTGGCAATGTTGTGATTAATCAGTTTATTTCTCTGCCAGGCCGCATCTATTGCTTTCCGATAAAGGGCAACTTCCGCTCCTGCAATCAACCCGTTTGCCATATATCCTCCTTTTCAATCTTCCAAAAGATTATGCCAAGATACTCAATTCTCTCAATAAGTTTTCATTTACCACGCTGATAAAGGTACCTTTCATGCCCAAAGAACGGGTTTCAATGACACCTGCCGATTCCAGTTTTCTTAGTCCATTGACGATGACCGAACGAGTGATTCCCGCTTTATCAGCTACTTTGGAAGCAATCAGCACACCTTCATTGCCTTCCAGCTCTTGGAAAATATGACGAACTGCATCTTGCTCGGAGAAAGAAAGTGTAGAAATCGCCGAGCGTACCATGTTTTGCTTTCTGGTTTCTTCCGATTCCTCTTGATTAATCGAGCGGATGATTTCAAGGCCAACGACAGTTGCGGAATACTCCGCCAAAATCAAATCATCAATCATATATTCCTGGCGCAGGCGATACAGGAAAATGGTTCCCAATCTTTCTCCTGCGATATCCACCGGAATGGCAAGTCCCAAATAACCTTGCTCGGTAATACCTTCGCTAAAACCCAGAGTTACCAAATTGATATTTTCCTTGGTAGACAAAATATTCAGCAATCTTTCATTCAGCTTTTCATTGATGTATTCACCGGATTTGGTGGTCAAAAATTGATCAATAATCGGAATATTGTGTCTTTCATACGAAGCCAACAATTTTCCTTTTTTACTTACAATCAATACGGTCGAATCCAATACTTCACTCATTACTTCCGATATATCGGAAAATTCAATTCTTTCATCACCGGTTCCCTGTAATAATCGATTGATCTTTCTGGTCTTATCTAATAACTGTACACTCATGTTTTTCCTCCTAACAAAAACTTCTCCGTAATTTTCTATCTTTTTCTGTTTGTTTTCTCAATCTATTGATGAAGATCATCGGACTTTTTCTTTCCATTACTCTTAATTATACTCGAATTCGACTTTTATTTCAACCGAAATAGAGGATTAACTCTTTGAGTTTTGTCCGTTCCATAATAGATTTTTACAATTTTTCACACTTTTCCAGCTCCAAATCGGAATGGCTTAATTCTCGTCTGAATAATCCTCAATATGTTTGCAAGTTTCATTGGAACATAAGATTTTCTTGCCTTTTTTAAACATCATGGAATTACAAAGACTGCATTTTTTAGCAACCGGCTCATTCCAAACCATGAAATCACATTCCGGATTGTTGGCACATCCAAAATAACGACGACCTTTTTTGGTTTTTTTGATTTGAACAGCTCCGTCACATTTCGGACAACGCACATTCGGCAGTTCTTCAAAGTACGGTTTGGTGTGACTGCACTCAGGAAAACCGGGGCAGGCAAGGAATTTTCCGTATTTACTCAACTTAATTACCATGTGCCTTCCGCATTTTTCACATAATATATCGGTCTCTTCGTCTTTTATCTCAACCTTTTCTAATTCTTTTTCTGCTTTTTCTACATCTTGCACTAATTCCGGATAAAAAGAGCGCAATGGTTCTCGCCAATCTGCATTTCCTTCCTCAATTTTATCCAATTTTTCTTCCAATTCCGCTGTAAAATCTATATTGACGATATCGTCAAAATATTTTGTGATAATATCATCTACAATTTCACCAAGTTCGGTCGGGAAGAATGCTTTTTGTTCCTTGGCCACATATCCTCTTGCCAAAATAGTGCTTATCGTCGGTGCATAGGTGCTTGGACGACCAACCCCTTTTTCTTCCAAAAGTTTCACCAGCGAGGCTTCCGTAAAGCGAGCCGGTGGCTGTGTAAAGTGTTGTTCCTGCAGAGCATCTTTCATTTCCAGCTCCATATCTTTGCTGACCCCTTTGAATTCTTTAGCAGAAGAAGTATTTTCCTCTTCTTCGGCTTCTTGATATAATTTCAAATATCCTTCAAAAGTCAAGGTTTGACCGGAGGCACGATATTCATATTTTCCCGCTTCAATAATTAGTCGCTTGGCGGCATATTCTGCCGAAGCCATTCGACTGGCAATAAATCTTCTCCAAATCAACTGATATAAACGAAATTGGTCTCGGCTGAGAGCATTTTTGATTTCATTTGGATTTAATTCCGGCATAGAAGGACGAATGGCTTCATGGGCATCTTGACTCCTGCCCTTGCTGTTTTCCTTCGGTAAGTCGGTACGCACAAAATTTTCACCAAAGTTTTCCCGAATATATTCCGTAGCCGCAATGGCCGCTTCTTCAGCCACTCTGGTCGAATCGGTTCTCAAATAAGTAATCAAACCGATCGTTCCCATTCCGGGAATGTCGATGCCTTCATACAGTTGTTGTGCCACTCGCATGGTCTTAGCCGTGGTAAAATTGAGAGCTTTGGCCGCTTCTTGCTGAAGGGTACTGGTCTTAAACGGCAGCGGTGCATTTCGCTTTCTACTGCTCTCTTTGATATCCGTAATGATAATTTTTTCTTTTTTTGTCTTTTTGACAATGTCCTGCACTTCTTTTTCCGAAGTCAATTCTTTCTTTTTTCCGTCAATTCCGTAAAAATCGGCATGGAACTTGACCTTGCTCTTACTGTTGGTCAATTGCAGCTGCAATGTCCAATATTCTTGCGGCAAAAAGGCTTCAATTTCTTTTTCCCTGTCACAAATCAAATGCAAGGCAACGGATTGTACTCTGCCGGCGGACAATCCTTTCTTGACTTTCGCCCACAGGAGCGGACTGATTTTATATCCTACAATTCTGTCTAACACTCTTCTGGCTTGTTGCGCATCAACCAAGTCCATATCAATTTGGCGTGCTTTTTTGATAGAAGAAGATACTGCCTGCTTGGTGATTTCGTTGAAAGTAATCCGATAAATCGGTACTCTGGTGCTTTCCAGTATGGTTTGCAAATGCCAGGAAATCGCTTCTCCCTCACGGTCGGGGTCAGTTGCCAGATAGATTTTATCCGCTTTCTTGGCTTCTTTTTTCAATTTGGCAATCAAAGGCCCTTTCCCTCTGATTGTGATATACTTCGGCTCAAAATCATCCTCCGGCGAAACTCCCATGCTACTTTTCGGCAAATCTCTGACATGCCCCATAGATGCTTCCACGGCATAGTTCTTCCCCAAAAATTTTTTTATGGTTTTCGCCTTTGCCGGCGATTCCACGATGACCAAATTCTTCGCCATATATCCTCCTATTTCTTGTTTCCTTATATTTTCTTTTCTGAATTGTCAAATCTCACAATCACTGATTGCAACTATCTATCTTTTCGTCAGATAAATCCGGTTGCTTTCGCTTTCGCACAGGTTTTAGGAAACTTGCAGCTAAGCGGTAGGTAACTTGCAACATAACTTATTTTAGAATATACCATTTTTTCATTTTATACAAGATTTTTTTCTGTATTTTCCGATTTTTTAGCAAAATCCTTTGATTTCGGTTGTTTTTAACAAAATAATCGCAACTCTCTATTGCCGCAGCACATAGTAGCCTGCCGCAATTTGTTCAATTTCAGCCTTCAACTCTAGCTGAAGTAAGATTAATTGCAACTCTCCCTGCTCTAAATTTGTTTTTTCTAAGATTCTCTCAATATAAATCGGCTCAATTCCGATTTGTTCATATACCCTTTTTTCATTTTCTTCTAAAT
>JAUMXK010000101.1 GCA_030535295.1 Eubacteriales bacterium
CAAACTTAGTGCAACTTCTAGCCCTACTAGAACTTACTTTGAAAATTTACCTAAAAAAAGATTACTGTAGACAAGGCTAAGTAATCTTTTTTGTTTCCTTATTTCTTTAAAGAATCTCTGATTTCACGAAGCAGTAATACTTCTTCGGAAGGTTCTTCCACTATTGGTTCTTCTTCCTTCGGCTCTTCTTTCTTGCGTAATTTGTTGATTAATTTTATCATACTGAAAATTACCAAAGCAATAATTACGAAATCAATGATGTTTTGGAGGAAGGTACCATAAGTGATTGCCAATTCCGCAACAGCAACAGAACCATCAGCAGCCATTTCTGCGGGTTTTAACACATACTTGGCATCGGAAATATTGAAATTTCCTAAAATCAATGATAACAGAGGCATAAAGATATCAGCAACCAGAGAGGCAACAATTTTACCAAATGCAGCACCGATGATGATACCGACAGCCATATCAAAAACATTTCCCTTTAGTGCAAACTCTTTAAATTCTTTTGCAAAGCTTTTCATATAAATCTCCTATTTGTCATAAATTATTCATTTTTTTCATATATTATCACGAATGCAAGAGATTTGCAATGCTAAAATGAATAAAGATTTAATAGAAGATTTATAAAAAACAGATAAAGTTTTGAGAGGAAAGGCCGTGGAAAAGGAGAACATCGTTTCCGCCGGAAAATACTAAAGATTTCATGGAAAGTACCGATTTAATTTTAGAACAATGATTCGAGCAATTTCTCATTATCAGGAAGATAAAGGAAATATAGGGATAGTAAATTTTGAGGAAGTGATAAAACGATAAGAGGAGCGAAAATGTTAAAATCCATTGAAAATACCATGCAGGCAATTGCCAGCGAAGCCTATAAAAAAACGGCGAGTATCAGTGCACAAAAAACGGAAAAAGACGAGAATTTCTCCTTTCAAAGAGAGTATTTACAGGTCCTTGTTCGGGATTATTATTATTCCGGCAATCCGGAAGCATCCGACAAAGAGAAATTAGGAAAATTGCAAAAATTAAAGGCCAGCATTGACAGTTTACAGCTTCCGGAGAACTTTCCGGTAATGAAGTCCGAAGAAGAATTGTCTTTGGGCAGTTTTCTGAAGATGCTGGAAGAACAAATGGATGGCTTAGAAGAGAAAAAGGAAGAAAAAATTAAAGAAGAAGAAGCCAAAATTAAAAACCTGAAAACCGAAGAAATGGAAAATATTGCAGCCAAAGCGGAAGGTGAGTTGACACTGGGAGATATTGAAAAATATCGCCATGGCTTTTTGCGAGTGACTGACAGGAAGGAATTGCCGCCGGAGGTACTTGCTCAAATCAAATCACATTTTAAGAATAACGGAATTGAAAGCAGTCCGGAGCATGAAGAGATAGCTAAAAACTTGCTGGAGAAGGGCATTGATTTGACGAAAAGGGTTTGCTGCAATATTGATGCGCTCATAACTGCCAAAAACAAAGAGCTTAGCATGGACAGAGTGAGGGAATTAGCCAAGCAATATGCAAGTGTGAAAAAAATTGACTTGGCGAGTTGGAACCGGGATTTTCCTTTGACCGCCGGTCAAGTAGAAAATCTGGTCAATGAAATTCAGCAAATTGATGAAGAAAATATTCATAAAATCGGCAGGAATTTCCAAAGTATTGAAGAGGCATTGGCAAACTACAGACAATACAAGCAGGACGTGATGCCGGAGAGAGCAGCCGAAAAGAGTAGCAACCAAATCAGTTTCCAATATATTCGCTATAAAATGACCTTGGAAAAGGCCTTGACCTTGAACAGCCGAGGAATAGCCATTGACAGGGCAGAACTTCTTACCATTGAAAAAGAGCTGATTCGTCTGGAAGTATCGGCGGACAGTTTGGAGAGAGTGGCAGATATCAGAGGAATCAGTACCGATTCTGTGTTGACGGAGATGCTGGAAGTGGAGCATGGCTTATTGGATGTGATGGGCAGCGATTATGGTAGCCTCAATCAAATGATGACCAATTTCACCTTAAAGCAAGTCTCTTCGCTGGCAATGCACCATCAGGCGGCTACAGCTATGGAGCGATATGATAAATTGGGCACTCAGGTGCGTTCCGATTTGGGGGATAGCATTCATAAAGCAATTTATCGTTTGAATTCGCTGCTTAGTGCCAATGGAATTGAAATTACAGAAGAAAATTTACGAGCAGCAGCGATTTTAGGCAAAGGAAAAACGGAAATCAACCAAAATAACATTGACGCTATCAAAGAGATTGACCAAAAATTACAGCTGGTACTGAACGGACTGAATCCGGAGTCTATTTTGGAGCTACTTTCACAAGGAAAAGACATTCTTTCCATGACCTTGGAAGAACTCGCTCTTTGGGCAGATCAAAAAGAGAGTAGAAGTTTGCAAAAGGTTAGTGAAAGAGTGGCGAAAAAAATTAATCGTCTGGAAAAGGCAGGCAAGATAGACGAAAATGAGAAACAGAATTTGATTTTATTCTATCGTTTGCTTAGCCAAATTGAAAAATCAGAAGGTGGTGCAGCGGCATTTTTGATGAAGGACAATCGTCCTGCTACATTGGAAAACTTATATGATGCGGCCAAGTATCTACTTGGTCAGGATTCCTTTGATGAACAGGTGACCGGAAATACCGGACTACTTCAGGAAAATGATTTCATGGATTTAAAAAGTCAAATTCGAAACGGCCTTTTATCCAAAAAGAAGGAAATCAGAGAAACCATTTGGTTGGCGGAAGAAGAGATTTTGGGAGGCATTGCGGATGATTCGGCCGAGGAGTATTTGCAAATGCTGAAGCAATACTCAGTCGAAGACTTGGAAAAGCTCTTTACGGCATGGAAGAATCCGACTTTGGCGGATGCCGAAATTTACAAAGAATTTCACAAAATTCCATTTTTACTTTCCGATTCTATTCGAAAACTGGAAAAAGTAAGTGAAAAAAGTGAAAAGTCAAGAAGGAAGGTAGAAGAGCTCAAGGCTCTTTTAAGCAACAATGCGGAAGTGGATGGAGCCAAAGTTCAAGCTTTACTCAAAGAAATGGAGAGTGATTTGGTCGAGGCGGTGGCTTCGGAAGAAAAGCAAATATTTCATTCTCTTATGGAAGTAAAGAAACAGTGGAGTTATCAGCAACGGTTTCAAGAGGGGCATGAATTTATCCAGCTACCGGTATGGACGGAGAATCAATTACACCAAATCAATTTGTACTACCCGAAAGATAGACAGGCTCAGGTGCAAGAAAAGGGCCAAATTAATGTTTTGATGGCATTTGAACTGACAGGTAGAGAGAGCCTTTCTCTATTTGTGGAAAGTTCATCGGAGGAAACCAAAGTATTACTGCAAGTGGATTCTTTGGGCCTTAGAAAGCAAATTCGGGCGGAAAAAGAAAAGTTATTACAAATCTTTAGGGAAAATGAATTTCCGATTGTATCTTTGTCTTTTGGCAGCTTTGCCGAAAAAAGCCCTTATGATAAGGAAAATAAAGATATGAAGATACTAAGAGAAGAAGAGCTTTGGTGGCAACAGGAGCAGGAAAGCACAGTAAATAGAAGACCTGCCACCATTCAAGATTTGGAGAAAAAGATGCCGAAACTGGCAAAAGAAACGGCGGCACTTTTATTTCAATTACATGGGAACAAAAATTAGATTAAGGTCTGGTCGAAAAAGACCGATATCAATGATAGGACAGTTTTGCAAGGAAGCGGAAAAGAAAGGGAAACAATATGAAAATAAATCATAATATGCCTGCACTTAGGGCACTTAGACAATTGAATAAATCAGAAGCTTTGATGTCCGATTCCTTATTTAAGTTAAGCTCGGGCAATCGAATCAATCGCTCTTCCGACGATGCGGCAGGTCTTGCGATTGCTCACAAATTGAAATTACAGTTGAACGGATTGGCTCAGGCCAACAACAATGCCTGGGATGGCATTTCGTTAATCCAAACAGCCGAAGGCGGTTTAAATGAAATCCATGCCATGCTGCAAAGAATGAATGAGCTCTCGGTTCAGGCAGCCAATGGCTCCTATATATTGGAGGACAGAGCAAATATTCAAAAAGAAATTGACCAATTAAAGCAAGAAGTGAATCGTTTATCGACCTCCATGGATTTTAACGGCGTGAAAATCTTAAACGGGGAATTGGATTTGATGGCCCTGTCTTCAGACAGAGACAAAGCGGATATTGTGTCCATTCATGAGTCGGTTAAGGGCGGAAAATACGGATTTACGCTTGCACAAAAAGCAACAAAAGCCAAAGTAAATGGTGGAAATGTGCCAACCGGAAACTTCACTGAGAGCGGAAGCATTACTTTAAACGGAGAAAGTTTTTCTTTTACAAAGGGAGCTTCCAAAGTGGAAACATTCGCTCGCTTCAAAAAGTTTGCAGGTGAGCTTGGTATTACAGTAGGAGTAGATGGAGGAACCGGTAATATTTACTTAGAACGTACAGAATTCGGTTCCAAAACAATTCTTCTGGAAGAGGGCAAAGCAGGAGATTTGGCACAATTTAATCTGGCTGTTAGCAATGTGACAGGACGAGATGCCAATATTACTTTGGATACGGGTGCAGGAGCGGATTTTCCTTCGGGAGCAACTGTTCAGGCACAAGGAAATCAGGTTTCTATTTTAGGGCCGAACGGATTTAATATTACGATTCAGGTCAAAGAAAATGCCGGAGTTGGCGACCATATCAATTTTGAGCTGTTAAATGAGGGGCCGGCTGTTTTGCAAATCGGTGCCAATCACGGACATACGATGACCGTGAGAATACCGAATGTTTCAGCTGCGGCTATTGGAATCGGGGAGGTCAATGTAAGAACCGGTCAAGAAGCCAAGGACAGTATCGGCTATATCTCTGATGCCATTGTTCTGGTTTCGGCCATTCGTTCTAAGATGGGAGCATATCAAAACAGATTGGAATATACTATTGCCAATATAGATACTGCCAATTTGAATATGACAGATGCACACTCCAGAATCATGCATATTGACATGAGTGTGGAAATGACCGAGTACACCAAACAAAATGTAATTCAGCAAGCGGCGACGGCATTGTTGGCACAGGCCAATCAAAAGCCGCAAGAACTCCTTCAATTATTGCGTTAGTAGAGGAAAGGAGTAGAAATGGAAACATCTCAAAAAAAAGAATTTCAGAACCGTATTGCCGTGGCAGGTAGAAAAGAATTGCTGCTGATTCATTATGATATGATTTTGGCAGAATTGGATATGATTGATTTGACCATTCAAGCCGAAGATGATGAAAAGTTTCGCCAGAGTGTTTCGTTGGCACAGGAAATGGTAAAAAAACTGGTGGAAAGCTTGGATTTCAATTATGAGCTCAGCCATGACCTTTTTCGGGTGTATGAAAAGATTAACCGGCATTTAATTGAAATTAAAAGAAATAAGAATCGGACTCTGCTAACCGATATCAAAGAATATCTCTTTGGTTTGCGTGAAGCCTTTGCTAGTGTGGAATCGACAGAGGAAAGCCCTTTGATTCAAAACAGTGAAACCGTTTATGCGGGTCTGACATATGGTAAAGATAATCAGTTAAAAGAGAGTGTTGACTTTCAAAACAGAGGCTACAAAGTATAATTATGTTTGCTTGCTTTAGAGAATGGCATGAATGCATTTATGTGAAGATAATATTTTATCAAGAATGATAATATAAAAAGCAAGTAAACTAAAGAAATAGGAAAAGAGCTTGTCGATTTCTATAATAAAAAGAGGAAATGGCAAGCTTTTTTTTGTATCAATAAACATAAAAAAAGAGAAAATAATAAATTAAAAGGTAAATTTTCAAAGTAAGTTCTAGTAGGGCTAGAAGTTGCACTAAGTTTG
>JAUMXK010000102.1 GCA_030535295.1 Eubacteriales bacterium
CAGTCAGACCTTAAACCTAGAACTTACTTTGGGAATTAACTGTTTTATTTTTTTGAGAAAAAAGCGGCGGTTTTTATTGACTTTTCCACAGAATAGTGTTAAAATTTACAAAAATAGTATGTGATTTGATATAAATAGAAAAAAAGATAGAGAGAAAATAAAAATCACGAACATAAGGGAGAAAAGGAGGAAGGAGAGAGTTATGAATAAAACTGTCTTACTCGTCGAAGAAAATTTGCGCTTTGCGCAAAACATTCAACAATATTTTCAGGCAAAAGATGCTTTGCTTGTGGTGGATATTGTTACCAATCTAAATGCTTTCCGGACAATGGACAAACAACAACTGGATAATTATAAAATGATTCTAATTAATCCGCAAAACTATGCCCTCTTACAGGACATTTTGCAGGAAAAAGTAGTTGTATTGCTCTATGCCGGTCAAATCGCAGCAGAATACCAAGATTTTAATAAAGTAAGTAAATTAGTGTCTTTGGAAGAAATGTATCAAGAAATAATGACTCTTTATGCCAAAGAGCAAAATCTTATTTCTATTTCCAAAAGCCAAAAGAAAACAAAGGTGATCAGTTTCTTCTCGCCGATTGGCGGATGTGGAAAAACCAGTATTTCCCTACTGGTAGCCAATCTACTTGCAGAGATGGGAAAAAATGTACTCTATATTCCGCTTGAGGATTTCAATGACAAACGATTGCTTTACGGAGCCAATCAAGTCACGACATCCTTAGAGCAGCTCTTTACAGGAGCGGACATGACAGCAGCTATTCGCTATGAATTGAATCGCTTGACAGCAAAAAATCCGCAAACCAATTTACATTATATTGTGGGCTTGGATTCTCCGGAGGATAAAGCGGCTGTAAGAGATGAAGAGTGGAAAAATCTGCTGGAACTCCTGCAAAAAGAAACCTTCTATGAATATTTAGTATTCGATTTGTCTGTGACCGAAACCTTTACCAAAAAACAGTGGATTGAGCAAAGCGACTATGTCTTCTGTATTGCAGCCAAAGGCTATATGGAAGGACTTCTCTTTGAGAAAGGAATAAATCACTTTATCCGCTGCTTTCCGCATCAGACAGAATTGTACGCCATTGTAAACAATGCCAAGCACAGTGCATCACAAATACATATTGATTTAAGCAAATTTAAAGCCTCTTGTGAACTTGTATATGATTCGCAAATCAAAGCAATTGTTGGGGAAGAAGTCATGTTTCCGATGGATTCGGGCATTGCCGGTCGTTTAAGAAACTTTTTATACTCAGTCATAGAAAGGTAGGCAAAGATGGATATTCAGGTGGAGAGATTAGAGGAAATACAAGCGGAAAAAGAATATGCGCAGTTAAGGGATAATCTGAAAAGGCAAATCGTAGAAACCCTTGCAGGCATTGAAATTGATGTGTCGGATGAAATTGCCGTAGATAGAGAGAGAGGAATCTCCGAACATCAGTTAAACAGTACGGAATATATAGAAAAAAAGAAAGACGAAAAATATCGCCGGCAGGTACAAGACATTGTCTATCAATATCTACAATACGCAGGAATTGACTACAATCTGCAAAAAAAGAGAGAACTTATAGAAGAACTGATCCATATCACCAGAGGACTCGGCATCCTACAGCCGATTTTGGAAGATAAGACCATCACCGAAGTCATGGTCAACGGTACAGCTCCGATTCTGGTGGAAAGAGCGGGACGGATTACCGAGCTCGACATTCGCTTTGATGACGGCAAAGAATTGGAAAGAATCATCCGGAAAATCGTAGAAAGCGTCAATCGGGAAATCAATCAATCCTCGCCAATCGTAGATGCCAGACTGGCAGACGGCTCCCGTGTCAATGCGGTATTTCCGCCGGTGGCACTGAACGGCCCGATTTTGACCATCCGGAAATTCCCGGACAAACCACTGATGGTAGAAGACCTCATTCGCTGGGGCTCTATTACCGAGGAGGTGGCGGAGATTTTGGAAGTGCTGGTGGCAGCCAAATACAATCTCTTTGTTTCCGGCGGTACCGGCTCCGGTAAAACCACATTCTTGAATATGCTGTCCAACTTCATTCCGAAGGACGAAAGAATTATTACCATTGAAGATGCTGCCGAACTTAGAATCAACGGCATCACCAACTTGGTTCGTCTGGAAGCCAGAAAAAGTGCCAACAAAGCAGCAGGACTGGATATTACCATTCGAGATTTGATTAAATCCTCTCTGCGGATGCGGCCTGACAGAGTCGTAGTCGGTGAAGTTCGTGGAGAAGAAGCGCTCGATATGCTTCAAGCAATGAATACCGGTCATGACGGCTCACTTTCGACCGGTCACGCCAACTCGGTTCAAGACATGATGAGCCGTTTGGAAACCATGGTACTTATGGCGGTAGAGCTTCCTTTGGAAGCGATTCGCCAGCAAATAGCTTCTGCTCTTGACATTATCATCCATTTGGGCAGACTTAGAGATAAAAGTAGAAAAACATTGGAAATATGCGAGGTGCTGGGCTACAACATTCAAACGAAACAAATTGAATTAAATCCATTATTCCGTTTTGTAGAAGAACCTTCCGAAGACAGAAATAAAGTGAAGGGACGATTGCAGCGAACCGGCAATCAATTGCAAAACCGATTCAAGTTGCAAATGGCGGGATATGAACTTGACATTTAGGGGAGGTCAGTATGGAGATTATTATTATCATTGCAGTGATACTCGTCGTCTTGGCTGTGCTGTCATGGATAGATTCCAAGCAAAAAGCCAAAAGGGAAGAAGAAGTGGAAATTGACTACAGCGTCTATCATCTTAGTGTGATTGAAAGAATCCGCTATTCGGTGATGGCCGGCCTCTTTCTCTTTTTGGTGGGATATCTGTTCTATCGCAGCATTATCTTATCATTAATCTTATCTTTGCTGGGAATTTTTTATCCGGCAATCAAACGCAAACAATTAATCGAAAAAAGAAAAAGCAAATTACAACTCGAATTCAAAGATGCACTGGCGGTTATCTATACCTCGATTTCAGCAGGTACTTCACCTACCAATGCCATCATCGGTGCAAAAGATGAACTGCAAAGGCTCTATTTTGAAGGCGAGCATGATATCATCAAAGAATTTGAACGAATGCGGCAAAAAATTCAATTCAACGAAAGAGTAGAAGATGTGCTACGCAATTTCTCCGACCGCAGCGGTTTGGAAGACGTTGCCAATTTTACCGATGTTTTCGTTATGAGTATGAATACCGGCGGTAAGCAAGTAGAAATCATCAAAAGCACCATCAATACTATTGTAGAAAAAATTGAAATCAAAAGGGAAATCGAGACTATGGTTGCCGAAAAGAAATTTGAAGCAAAAGTTATGAATGCTATGCCGTTTCTCATTATGGCAGGGTTATCCCTATCGGCCGGTGACTATATGGAGCCGCTCTTTACTACTTTAATGGGTAGAATTGTAATCACTATAGTTTTGGTCTTGTTGGGAGTTGCCTATGCGGTATCACAAAAGATCATGAGAATCGAGGTGTAGGCTATGATGGGAAATATAATTACCGTTGCGATTGCTTTACCGTGTTTACTGTTTGTAATTATCCTTTTAATTCAAGGAAAAAAACGCTATGGCGATGGTTATAGCGCACTAAATAAAAAAGAATTTCCGCTCAGAGACATGATGTATATGGGTGCCTATTTCGGATACGATATTCTAAAAGAAAAACATCTTGATATTGCACCAAGACAGGTGGAAAAAGCCAGACAAATCTATGGACAGATGAGTGGACGCAGAGAAGTGGAAAATAAGGTGCGTTTGTTTTACATTCATAAACTGACCTTGTTGGCTCTTTTAATCGGTGCGGCCTCTCTAATTGGACTGATGACCGGTGTTCAAGGTCTGTTGGATGGAGAGCCTCCAAAACCTGTGGAAGTCACCCAAATCGAAAGACCGAATTTCTTAGAGGGCGATAAAGAGATTACCTATCAGGTAATAGCGGAAAATGAAAATCCGGAAGATGTCGAAAACAAGCAATCGGATGTCAGAGTTTCCATTTCTATTCCAAGGCAGGATCCAACCGAAGCCGAATTGCAGGAAGCGGTGGAAAGAACCAAGCAAAATATTGATACCAAGGCTCTGGGGGATAATGAGGATTGGGAACACATTCGCTATTCCATGAACTTCTACGAATATGATAAGCAAACTGGTATTACCCTCGAATGGGACAGAGAGGATGACAGTATTTTCTATACAGATGGAGAAATCAAAAATTCCGCCAGACCGGAAGAAGGCAAAACCGAAGAAATTACAGTTTCCCTTTATTATAAGGAAGAAAAACTGGATGAAGTGACAAAGAAAATGCGGATTTTGCCGATTCAATATACGGATCAACAATTGAGAGAAAATGCCGTCAAAGAAGCATCAGCAGATATCAATCAGCAAGGTCAATTGGTGAAAAAAGACAAAGTCATTTTGCCGGATGCAGACGAAGAAAAGCAAGTGCAGATGCAGTGGTTTGAATACACGGAAATAATGCAAACCAAATCCGGCAGCAATGCTCTGCAGTATTTTATCCTTTTCTTTATCATTGCGGTGATTGTCTACTTTGCTTATGATCAGGAATTACAAAGGCAGATGGATGAAAGAAAAGCGGAGATTGAAAGTGAATTTCCGATTTTCATTGATAAATTTGTACTCCTGCTGAACTGCGGTAATTCTGTATTCGGAGCACTCAACCAGTCGATTCAATCGGCTGTGGCAAACAATCCGGAAAAACAAAATCATCCACTTTATGAGGAATTGATGATTTTGCGACAGGAAATCCAACAAGGTATTTCGGATGTCGATGCATTTGAAAATTTCGGACGAAGAGTGCGGATTTCCAATATTATGAAGTTTTCATCCCTGATTGGGCAAGCCATCCGCAAAGGTGACAAGGAAATCAGTAATTCTTTGACGGGACTCGTTAAAGAAGCGTGGGAAAAGAAAAAACAAATTGCCAAGGAAAGAGGAGCACAAGCCTCGACCAAGATGATGTTGCCGCTTGCAATTATGCTAATTGCCATTGTCATGATGATTATGGCGCCGGCAATTTTCCAGATGAGCTTATAGTGGTATTCTTGCTAATTCTCAGCGTACGACAGATACATGGCATATTTCGGTATGTGGCGTAAAAGCTGGCACTTAGCATTGATATAAATACTTGACTTTTCGCCGGACTCCCCAGAGAGAGAAATCGAGAGTAAGGCAAAATAGAGTATAGACATAAAAAAAGGAAGGAGGTGTCAATAATGGAGAGTTTAAAGAGATTTTGGTATGAAGAGGATGGATTGGGCACAATTGAAATTATTATTATCATTGTTGTATTGTTGGCAATGGCGATTGCATTCCGTAATACAATCATCAACCTGTTTAATAGTTTAATCAAGGGATTGTCCGACCAAGGAAACAAAGCGGCAGGTGAATTTAAAGTAAACGAAGGCGAAATTAAAGGTAAATAAGGATTAGTGGATAAAAGGTACAATGTCTGCGCCGGGCGCAGCATTGTACCGAATCTTTCCTCAGTTTCAGCCAAAGGTTTGATCGAAGGAAAGAAAAAATAAATCACAAGCAAGGATTTGACAAAAAATCATTTTGCAAGAAGCGTGCAAAAAAGAAGAACGCTTTAGGCAAAAGGATATCAGATAGATTTGACTTTGCCGGAAAGCAAAGGATAAGGAGGGAGAGCATTGAAAAAACGAGGCAGTATTACAGTGGAAGCGGCGGTAGTCATGCCGATTGTATTAGCGGTCAGTATTGTGATGATTTATTTTTTGCTGATTCACTATGAGAAAACGA
>JAUMXK010000103.1 GCA_030535295.1 Eubacteriales bacterium
GAAAAATAAAAAATTGTAAACCACTCTAGCGGACAAATTGAAGAGAAAATTTACCGAGAATATTTACCGAATATAACTTAACGGCAATGCCCCAAGAGTCCAGGGGCACCACCGAGAGTTATCGCCTTGATAACAGGCCTTAGACAAATAGAATTATTTGCCCTTTACGCTTTCATTGGATTTAACCGATGAAAACGTAAATGATTTTTGTAAATTATTTCGTTTTTCTCAATTTTGAGCCAATCAGCCAACCCACCGTTGCGACCGCTCCGCTTAATACCAACATAAAGATACTGTAAAGTGCATATTTAATAAACATTGTAACCTCCTATTATAAATAAAATATTTGTTCGTTATTTAGAGCTTAATTTCGATCGGTCTTTACTTTCAGAAATTCCGATACGACTCCACGATTTTCAAAATCGCTAAATGCCTTCCAAGCAATTACGTTTTCCTCATCATACACCAAACCGCCCATACCGAAATTCGCATAAAATTGCTTTGCTTCTTTTTTGTAGCCTGCCACTCCCCAATCGTACAAACAACCATACTGTGATATGCTTTCTTCCTTTCTATAAGCCATTCCATACAGGCAAGTAGCCAATCTAATGTTTTGGTTCATTCTCATACAACATTTTTACCAAATCAATTTTGGTCTACTTTTTTCTCGAAAACTTTCCACTTCTTCCAGAGTAAAAAATTTCCATGCGTTTTTCGGTTGATGAAGTAAAGTCAAGCCATCCAAATTCAGCCTTTCCTGACTCATTCCCTTCCCTGCATAAAAGGTCGTCATGTGTTTTCCGACCGGACAATAAATCGGATACCCTGCCTCTTCTGTCAAATATTTAAAACGAGGGTCATCTCCTTTTAAGTGCATTCCAAACGGTGAAATGAATATTTTCATATCTCCGGTGTATGGCTCAACCTTGGTTTCAATTTCTCTGATTTCGTATTTCAATTGTTCCAAAGTAATTGTGCCTTTTTTGAAGTATTGACCATGTGTAAAGCTATGTGTCGCAAGTTCCCAGCCATTTGCTTTCAGGCCTTCTGCCACTTTTCTGGCACCGTCTTCAATTGCTTTTTCTTCTTCCGGAGTATGTACCGGCAAATGGGCATCTTCCGCTGTCCTGAACTTTTGCAGTTCATTAATTCGATAGCCGAATACTCCCTCATACCCGGTAACCGCTACAATGCCCTTGGCACCACGATAGGAAAACTCCGGATGTTCTTTTACAAACTGCTCTACAATCGGAAAAACGTCTCCATCATAGGTTGGCTTCAGACTACCGTCTTCTTGGAGCATCATGGTTACGGTTTCTCCCTTTTCATTGATGTCTAAACGAAGTGGAAAGCATTTATCTCTTTTCATATATTCATAATAATTGACATCATCTACGGATAAGATAAGCGGTTTCTTTCCTTCCGGCAGATAGATATCTTTGGGAATGGCATTGCCGTTTTCGTCATAGGCTAACATATCTTCTAAACGATAAATTACAAAACCTTTCTCTAATAATATCGGCAACATTCCCTGAAATTCACCCACTGTTGTCATCCAAAAATTATATCCATTGGAAGTCGGGGAAGAAAATGCTGCTTTTACGTCCACAATCAGGCTATGGAAAAAGATATGATAAGAATCTCCTTCATATTTTACCAGTGCATTTTTTTGAGACTTAATTTCTTCGATTTTTGCCTTCACTTCCGGAAAATCCGCAACTTCTGATGATTCCAGTTTTTCAATAGCTTCATCATAGTAATAGCCACGGCTTTGATAATCAGCTTCCGCAATCAGTTTTACAGCCAGGTCGGCCTGCTCGGCTTTGAGTTGTTGTTCTTCCTCTTTCTTGAGCTTTTCTTCCGCTTCTTTTTCCGCTTTTTGTTCTTCTTCAGTTTTTGGCTGGAGCTCTTCCGTTTTTACAGTTTCTTCTTGTTTTGCTTGACCTGGATTTTCTTGGTTGGACTGACAGGCAGAAAGTATCAAAATCAATGCAAGCAATACTAAAATCATCTTGTTTTTTAATGTTTTCATAATAACATCCTTTCTTCTCACCCATTTATTTCTTTCTTTATTTTTTAAATACCTAAAAACTGTATCGGTATCTTTATGGTCCTTCTGATGGGGCAGCACCGGAAAATGACCGGAAAATGAATATGCCTGCTTCGCAGTCGCATTCATTTGTCCTTGCGTGCTGCCAAGTATTGATTTAGGGATTCTAAGTAGTGTACGAAATAGCCTTGTTGTATTTCTACCGGAAAGCCTTCTTGACGAATCACTTCCAAAGGAATGCTTTTTCGTCCGCCTGTTTTGCTCTTCTCTACAAACTTCAAAATAAATGAGTATGGGAGTAAATAAATCTCATCTGCCAACTCAAAACGTACCAAAAAGAAACTGATGCCTTCCTGTCTTTCAAAGTCTTTCATAAATTCCATTTGATGTTCATGGATATTGGAGAGAGGAAGAATGTCCTTTTGAACATTTTTTGCATCAAAGCATACCGGAATTCCTTGTACCACTCCGATATAGTCAACGGTAGAACGCTTTTCAAAATAAGCTTTTTTAATATTTCCTCGTTCATTGTCCAGCTCTACCGGTTTAATCGGTGTCGGTATTTTTTGTATTAAAGCCAAATGTGAAGTGCGATACTTTTCATTGGCTAAATTGATTAACTCTTCAAAGGCATCCCCACGAAGGCCTCTGGTTGCCCAATATCCCATACTTACTCCTTACACAATGTTTTTTGGTATTTGTTTTCGTTCTTCAATATTACTTTCATGATTTCATGGGCAAATCGCTTGGGCTGTTTGATAGCGAAAGCGGCATGTCCGATTTCGGGAATCCTGAAAAAGCGTGTTTTTGGGAAAAACTTTCTCATATAGCGGATATCCCAAGCTCTTTCTTTGAATTCCTTTTCTGCACACCAGTAAAAAATATTTGATTTTAAGTATATGTTATGTTTCGGCATTTTATAGTTATTACAAGAGTCAAAAGTTCTCCAAAGTGTTTTGTAACTGGTATGTTTCATTACGTCTACAATATAAGAAAGGTCTTCTTGCTCCCAATTTTCCGATGTAAATGCTTTTGCAATTACTTTTACACCGCCAAGTTTGCCAAGTGCCAACATAGCAAAATCCCGAATTGCAATAAAACGGGTAATAATCCAAGGCAGCTGATAAGGAGTGATTCCACCATCCATAATGACATTCTCAATGTTTATCACTTGTTTCGCTGCCATTCTAAGAGCAATGCCTCCACCCATCGAACAGCCATATACTGCAGCTACCTTTTTTATCTTATGCTTCTTTAAGTAATTCAGGATTTGTTCTGCAATGGTTTCGATAGAAGTAAAGTCACTCGTGCTTTGTGTATCATATCCCGGTATCGAAGGAATCAGTAAATGATATTTTTGTTCCAGAAAGGGAATGACATCCTCAAAATAATCCCAGTACACCATAGAAGGATGAATCAGAATAACTACTTTATGATTGCTTTTTCCGAATTCGTGAACAGTTAAACCTTCTTTTTTCATAAGCATACTCCTTGATGGCAGTGGTAAGCGATATTTTCAAACATTTTAATACAGCTCTCTGATTACTTTATCTCCCTCTCGGTAACTGAATTGCTCGGTATAGTCCTTGGTAAAAACTTCATACATTTCCGCAAAACTGACCGGCGTTTCATAGTTTCTCAGCTCCTCTGCTTCAATCCAAAATACTTCCCCTTCTTCGGAAGAAACCAGCTCTCCTTCAAACTCATCCGTCTTAAATAAAAAGACAATGTACCTTTCCCCATTGAGAGTGTAGAACTGTTATATTTATACCTTTCCAAAAATAGCGGATTCTATTTTTTCCCAATTATCGTAATAGGGTGCTACCACCGTTTTGCCACAAAAATTCACTTCATAACAATGGAGCAGTTGCCCTTTTAAATCATATTTTTTTTGAAAATGACGATTTTTCTCCGCATTCCCATACTTTCCATCTCCAAGTATCGGAAAACCGATACTTGCCAAATGTGCCCTGATCTGGTGAGTTTTTCCTTGTGAAATCACTATCTTTGCCAAAGTAAAATCATCCTTTGTTTTTAGCGGAAAAACCTGCGTGCAGATTTCTTTTCCTTCCTCTGCGGAAATTATGGCTTTATTTTGCATCTCGTCTTTTAAAAGCTTATCCTTTAATTGCAACTCTTTTTCCAATTTACCGCACAAAATGGCATGGTATGTTTTGATGATTTTTGTATTGTTTAGTAATTGTAAACTTTGCACATTTTTTCCGACAATTACCGCTCCGGTCGTATTTCTATCCAGACGACTGACGATACCGATACGGCTGTCCGGCAGGTAGGTGCTTAATTCGTCTACCAAATTCCTGTCCTTGCCATTGGGCTGTGATAAAAGATTATCCGGTTTTGAAACAACCAGCACATCCTCGTCTTCATATAAGACTGTAAAACTTTGCCGGGTATCTTTCCGGTTGCTTTGACGGAAGTTTTCATAAGTTTCCTCTGAAAAAAAGACTTGGATTCGGTCTTCTGCCTGCAAGATTTCATTGCCTTCGATTTTCTTCTTATTCAGGCAAATATTCTTTTTGCGAAACATCTTATATAAAAAACTCTTTGGCATTTGTGGGAAAAAGCGTAGTAAATATTTGTCCACTCTTTGCCCAAAGTTTTTTCCATCAATGATTATTTCTTTCATATCATATTCTTTCCCGCTTATTTACCGGTATGTCCAAAACCGCCCTCACCACGCTCTGTGTCATCCAGATTCTCTACTAAATTAAAATCAGCCTGCACAATCGGATTAATTACCATTTGAGCGATTCTCTCTCCTCGAGCAATCGGAAAAGTTTTTTTGCCATGATTAATCAAAATAACACCCACTTCTCCACGATAATCCGCATCAATGGTACCGACACAGTTTACCATAGAAATGCCATGCTTGAGTGCCAGTCCGCTTCTAGGACGAATTTGAGCTTCATACCCATCCGGTACGGCGATTTTAAGCCCCGTCGGAATCAGGCGAATCTCACCCGGCTCAAGGAAAATATCTTCCTCGACTGCCGCCAGAAGATCCATTCCGGCAGAAAGTTCTGTTTGATATGCCGGAAGCGGCAAATCTTTTGCCATATTGATGACTTCTATTTTGATTTTTTTCATTGCTTTCTCCTTTATCATTAATTCATTGTCTTTCCTGACTTTATCCTTGTTTCAATCTACTTTATCGCAATCTATTTTGTTTCACTCTATATTTTCCTTTTCCATATCCACTTACCGGTTCAATTACACCATATTCGAGCATTTGTTTAATCAGCTCTGATGTCCTCGACTCTTTTATATCTATCACTTTCATTATATCCGACCGCCCAAAAATACTTGGACTTGGGAATTCTTCTTGAATTTTTTGAATATAGTGGAATGTCTTTGACATAAGATTTTGTTCAATGTCCGGTTTTGAAGGCTCAATGTCCGGTTTTTCAGTTTCAAT
>JAUMXK010000104.1 GCA_030535295.1 Eubacteriales bacterium
TTGAGGATAGCCACCTTGAGGATAGCCTTGTTGCGGATTCATTACTTGTCCCATTCCGGCTCCCATACCGGTTGCATTCATTCCCATGCCGATACCTGCAAAGCCCATCATCGCCCCACCTTCATTGCTGCCTGCTGCTTCAATACCCGCAGATACACCACGTGTCATACGAGCCGCACGACGATTCGGATCCATCAAGATAGAGTCGGCATTCATGCTTTCCAGTACTTCGTTGGTCTTATCATCAAGACCGATAGAAGCGATACCTACGGAGTAAATATAGAATCCACGTTTGGCTTGCCATTCTTCATCCAATACGTCTGCCATCTCTTGTCCGATACGAGAAGTGCTGATTTGAATTTCAACTACACTCATACCTTCTTTGGCAAGAGAAGCCAATGCCGTTTGCAATGCCATCAGATATTCATTGGTGTATTGCTCTGCCATATCTTCTACTGTTAAGGTATCTTTGCCGGATTTGCTGCAAACTTCACGATAAAAAAGTATCGGATCGCTTATCTTCAGAGAATAGGTACCGAAAGAAGTTACTTTTGCAGTAAGCAAAGTACCGTTTAAGGTCGCTCTGTCAGCAAATAAAATCGGTTGTTTGGTTCCAAAACGAAAATCCGGAATCTCCTGTTGGTTAATATAAATTACCGTTTGTTTGAGCGGTGTACCGCCACCGAATTTGAATCTTTCCCATGTATCTAAAATAGTATTTTTAATTCCACCCGGTCTTTGAATGGCATTTCGATTGGTGTTGCCATAGCCCGCTACCGTCTTATCCTGATCCGAACGGAAGAAGATAGACGGAGCACGAGTATTATCTACTTGATAATAACCTGCTTCATCTGTCGCACTGATAATCTTTCCACCATCTACCAATAACATAAAAGTATTCTCAGGTACATGAATAATCGAGCCATTGCTGATGACATCCGCTGTTCCCTTTGTGTTGACATTTCTTCTGTCATTTTGTCTCATTTTCACACCAAAGGTTGCAATCACTTCTTTGTTGATATCCGTTGCAGGCTCAATCGTTTCCAGCCACTGATCTCCTAATGCACCACCAATTGCTCCGCCTGCCGAACCTAATACCCCACCGGCTAATTGAATTAAACCCATACTCTTACCTCCATCATTGTCATAAAGCTTGTTTTTATGTTTTATTTTATGTTAAGTATAACACAAAAAGAATACATCTGCCAAGAAAAAATATTCAAGTCTTGTCCTGACTTTTGTATCGCCTTTTGGAAACTTACAACTTCTCAGTACGAATGGAAAATCCCGGCATTTCTTCCGACTCCTGCATCGGCTCTTCCAATAAATTAAGAAACTGAGGATTTTTCTTCACTGAAAAATCATTGCTTTCTTTTGATAAGTTGACATATCTAATGGCGTAGGCCGCTTCTTCTTCCATCTTCTTTAAAGAAGTATAGAAAATATACTTCTCAAGCGGCAGCACTGTCAGACAATCCTTTCCAGCTCTCTTACCCTCTTGACTTGGCATTATCGAAGAAAGGGAAGCCACCCCTTTGGACAGACATTTTCCAATTTCCAGCCATTCCTCCTGCCCGGAGCAAGTCATAATATCTACTTCCATTTCATGCC
Source organism: Eubacteriales bacterium (assembly GCA_030535295.1). Lineage (GTDB taxonomy): Bacteria > Bacillota > Clostridia > Lachnospirales > Vallitaleaceae > W11650. Next base: position 1,612 of record JAUMXK010000104.1, read on the forward strand.
TTCTAAGCCCCAGGGAGTCCACCGTCGGGAAATAGCCCCAATCGCCAAGTTCCTCGGTACTGCGCAGCAAGGTCAGTCCGACTTGGTTCTTTGCTGTGATTTCATATTCCTGTAAACCGGAGGCTGAAACCGCAAGCACAAAATCTTCTTCTTTGAAACCGACCACTTTCAATAAATGTTGTGGGTTGGTCGGATTCTTCCAATAGGCGGATACGCCATTCGGTCTGGTCACGATTTCAAAACTGCTGTCCGCAAAATGAGTCTTAGCTTGCGGGCACATACCATCTACCAACAAGCGCAGGCGATGATTTTTTTGCTTGTTTTCAAAGCTTATCCGAGTACGAATGGTACGAGATTCCTTCCACAAATCCAGTATCACAGTCACATTCAGCTCCGTCATTTCCTTGCCTCTACCGGACTTTCTTTCCTTAAACTCTACCAATCCCTTCTGCTCTCTTTGCAGCAGCTCTTCGGCCTGACTTGGAATTATCAGCTGATAGCCCAGCTCCCAACGACTGCGAAACTCCTCTTTTTCCAAGACCTTTGCCGAAATAAGTGTACTGTATATCGGCTTATCATTTTTCGGTGCAAAGTAAATATACTCATTGCCGATATCTCCGGTATCTTCAAAAGAAATCAGTTCCGAAGAAGTTCTTCCGGATTTCTTGTCCAGATAGGATAATTGACGGTTCGAGATTTCTACGCTGTAAAACTCATTTTCAAAGGAAAGTTTTTCTTCTTCTACAGCATTAATAGATGATTTTTCTTCTTTTAAATAAAAACATTCCCAAGACTGTGCCGGGCTCTCCAATAAAAATTCAATCTCATAATTTTCAGAAATAAAAGGATGACGGAAAGCATTGTTCGGCAGTTCATAGCCAAAAAGGCATTCTTTGAAAGTTACTTTGGCATGGACTCTTTCCCCATTTGCACGGTAAAGAGCATATTCCGCATGCGGCAGGCTTTCCACCTCATCAAACAACTTATCCGGCCATAATTTACTGTCTTTAAAGTAATGCTTTTTCACCGGATAAATCCCTTTGATAACTTCTTCTTTGGCATTCGGTGCCGGATTGAGCACCAGAAAAGGAATCGCTCCTTGCGGCAAATCATTCGTTTTGACTTGTTTCTTAAAGGCCTCAAAACTCTTTTCAATGATATAATCCACCGTATCTTCCGCTTTCTGGTATCTGGTCAGCATTTCCCGATGCACTTCATCAATGCTGCAACCACAAATGCTGTCATGCGGCAGATTTTGCAGCAATGTTTTCCAAACATAAGTGAGCTCATCCTGCGGATAGGACATCTCTTCCTTCATCAAAAAGCCCAGCGGCTCAGCCAAAGTTGTCAATTTGTCTGCAATACGGATATTGGACTGTTTGAGTTCGATTCGACTGGATGCCGTATTTGCCAAGGTATACCATCCGTCAGTTTCCTGACTGGTCATTTCTCCATGTATTACTGCCAAATCTTCCGGCAACTTGGCCTCTACTTCCTTCGCATATTCTTCCAATGTACTGTGCACAAATTCTATTTCAGGATAAAGACGACGAGCCGTGCGAATTGCCTCACTCAAGTCTTTTTGTACCGGTTGATGATCGCAACCGTTCATCATTAAAAGACTATCCGTAGAGGCATACTTGCCTGCTGATTCCAGTCGACTGTCCCAAAAGGCTTTTGCCGCTTTTTCTTCTACAGGGATTTCGTTGCCGTTGCTATACCAGTTGGCAAACAAAATCGCCAGCACACGACTTCCGTCCGGTGCTTGCAGCCACATTTCAGAATATTGTGATACAAAGCTTTCATCTTTCAATACCTGATTGTCAAAGCCAATCGGTTTGACTCCTCGGCCGATAAAAGCATATTTCCAGCCGGATTTGGCACATACTTGCGCCAATTGCCCGATATGTCCGAAAGTATCCGGAAAATAACCGATTTTCGGCATGTACTTGCCCCATTCCTTTTCATAACTTTTCCCAACCAATGCATTGCGGACATTTTCTTCCCCTGTCAAAAGCAATTCATCCTGAAGCATATAGTATGGACCGATAATCAGTTTTCCTTGCTCAATGACTTTCTTTAGGGCTTCTTTTTTGTGAGGTTTTATTTTCAAATAGTCATCCAGGGCAATGGTTTGACCATCTAAATGAAAATGACGAAATTCTTCATCTTTTTCAAAGAGCTCCAACAAATCATCAAACAGCTCGACCAGCTTCATGCGATGTTTGTCAAAGCTTTGATACCATTCTCTATCCCAATGGCTATGGGAAATAATATGCACTTTCATTCGTTTTTTCTCCGTTTCTTTTTTCATTTTAAGTTTCCAGACAGAAACTTTTTCTGTTTTTCATTTTAGCATAAATCTCAATTTTTCTCAATCAAAAAGCGACGTTTCTGCATATTTCTTATCTGTTTTTAATCCTTTTTCCTTTCCTTAAAAAGTTCAAAAATATTTCTCAAGATATTGCATAAAAACAAAGTTTGCTTCCTATTTATTTCACGAGATGATACCCTCAAAAACAGACCAAAGTCTGAAAACATTGGGATTCCAAAACACCAACTATGCCAACTTGATGCAAAAGTATTTCTGTCGTTATGGAAGAAAACACAAAAAAACTAAACAAAATTCCTTTCCATTACCGCCCAGCCCTGCTTTCTGTGCCGTTTTGAGTTCCGACAAAACAAAAGAAATTATCAAAGCCATTTCCCTGCTTTCCTCGGCAATTTATCCTATAAAGTGGCTGACTGTTCTTTCAAGACTTTACATAAATTGGCTTTTTTTCTTTTTTACTATTCAACTCCTTTCTTATCTTGTATAATGATTTTATTTCTATTATCGTTGCAGTGCCGCACGGCCTTTTGGTGTGCAGCTTGAGATTGGTAGGGGGCTTTATGAATCGTGCAAATGCAATTAAGCGAATTTCCATTTTGGGTTTTTTGGGAAATATCTTTCTTTTAACCATAAAACTGATTATCGGTATTACCACTCGTAGTCAAGCCATGATAGCTGATGGCCTCAATAGTGCCGGAGATGTGTTTTCTTCTGTCATGACTTATATCGGAAACTATATTTCCTCACAGCCGGATGATAAGGACCATCCTTATGGTCATGGCAAGGCGGAATATATTTTTTCTTTTATTATCAGCTTCTCCTTTTTGTTTGTGGCATACTTCGTCCTGCGTGGCGGTGTCAAAAACTTACTGCAGCCGACGCCAATTCGCTATTCTTTTTGGCTGGTCGCCGTGGCAATTACAACCATTATTGTAAAATGCCTGCTTTTTCTTTATTCCAGTCAAATCGGAAAAAAGTACAACAGCCTTCTGGCTTATGCCAATGCACAGGATCACAGAAATGATTTATTTATCACCGGACTGACTTTATTCAGTATTATTTGCACCTATTTTCAAATCCTTTATGTGGATGCCTTGGTCAGTATTTTAATTTCATTATGGATTGGCTATACCGGTTTTCAAGTCTTTATCTCATCTTACAATGTCCTGATGGATAGAACGCTGGATGAAGAAATTTGGCAGGAAATGAAAGAAAAGGTCGAATCAACCGAGGGAGTGGACCATTTTGATTCCATGGTCGCTCGTCCGATTGGTGTTAAATTCCTGATTTTACTTAAGGTATCCGTCGATGCAAATATCACTGTCCAAGCCGGACACGACATCTCCGATCTCATTAAGGCTCAAATCATGGATTATGATGAGGTAGCGGATGTGATTATTCATATCAACCCTGCCCAAACCCATCCGCAAAGAGATTATTTAAAATAAAAATATCGAAAACATCGAGTAGGAGGGGGATTTGAATAATCCCCCGACCTCTCACACCACCGTGCGTA
>JAUMXK010000105.1 GCA_030535295.1 Eubacteriales bacterium
AATTACGAGTTAGGGGTTGTGGCTTGTTTCTTTTTTTTTGCTGAAAGCGCTAAAAAACAGATCACTATTTGAAATAATTAAATAGATTATAAAGAAAAGATAAGTGAGCAGAAGCAACATATTTATTCCTCCCAAGACATCTTCCTGTACTTTTTCGGTTAAGAAAAGAGTCCAATGTTCTTTCAAGACATTTTCACTGACCGCCAGTGCATTGACTTTATAAGCTTTCGGAACTATAAAGAACAAGCCATTTATGCAAATAGTCAGGGATAGAAAAAACAATGCAACTGTCTTCTTTTTAAGACCTTTTAAAAAAAGCAGTAACCCATTTCCTAATAAGAACAAAACAATAGCCGGAATTGTGATACAATTCATAATAGCAGCGATGAAAAATCGTTGCCAAATAACAAAATTGTCTGGCTGAAGCGGGTTGGGTGCTACCACATTCATTGCAATAAAAGATGCTATACTTCCAAAAATCAATGCAAATCCGATGCTTATGAAAGAAAAAGTAATTGTGATAAGAAATTTATTCTTTGTTTTCATATTTGTCCTTTTTAGGAGCAAAATTACGATAGCAAAAAATAAAGGCAATTACCTTTGGGTAATAAATGCTTTTCAGGAAATCATTCTTCGACGAATACGACTTAGTGATTGTGGAGTTACACCGATGTAGGAAGCAATGTAGTATTGAGGGATGCGTTGGCTTAATACCCTGAACTGTTCTAAAAAAGTTTCGTATCTTTTTGCAGGTGTTTGTTTTTGAAGAGCATAGATATACAAAACGGTTTTATTGAAAACTTCTTCTACCACCAATCGGTTAAAACGTTCACCAAATTTTACTTTGTTGCGAAATTCGTTTAAATCGTTATAAGAGATTCTAAACAGGACGCTATCTTCTAATGCTTCAAACGATTTTACGGATGGCGTTTGTGTAGAAAAACTTGTCAGGTCACACATAAACGAATTTTCACAGCTGAAATGTATCGTTTGTTCATCAATATAATGGCGAAATAATCCTTTTTTTATGAAGTAGAAATATTTACAGATATTACCAGCTTCTAAAAGATGAGTGTTTTTGGAAACTGAAATTTCTGAAAACAGTTCTTTTATCAATTCTCTTTCTTTCAAGGAAAGAGGAACGTAATTCTGTATGGCGTTGAGAAGTGCTTCCACTTTGTCCTGTTTTTTTTACAAAGTAATAAAATAATTTGCAAAGCTCATTTTACGGCAAAATATAGGATATAAAAAGAAATGTAATATTCGCAACACTATATAATATGGTAGGGTAAAAAGATATCAAAATATGAAGACTTTGGATAAGATGATTTTGCCAATCTTCCCACCCAATCCGTGGGTTACGATGTTGTTCTTTGATTGTGCCATAATTGTAATACTTTAGAATTATTGAAAGTCATTGAGTTTTTTCATTGCTTCAACAAGTGAATCGTGTATGTAAGTCATATCCGAATCAGATTCTAATGTCCATACAGCATCGGTTTCTTCGGCAGTCTCTTCCGGAATCCAATCGGATTCTTTGTACTCCGATAGCTCAAAAAGCCACCATAAATTGCCTTGCGGGTCGATGAAGCGAGCTAATTTCCCACCGTAGAAATCGGTAGGCTGGGTAACAACAATGGCTCCGAGCGATTTGGCGATTACGAGTTTTTGATCTATATCATTCACATAGACTTGGAGTAGTGAAGGCGTATGTTTCCAACCTTCTTTTCGATCGAAAATAATCATCGTGGTATCGCCAATGGTTACACTGCTATTGAAAATCTTTCCATCGGATTGGCTGATTGCCAAAGCGTTTTTGTCTTCCTGGGCACCAAAGACTTTCTCCAAAAACGAAATTAAAGCACGCGTATCTTGCGTAGCAATGAGAGCATTTACGATGTGGCTTCCTTGCGGTACATTTACTTTTTCAATCATTTTTCTGTAAATTAAAATTCGAGGCAAAACTATCCCGAATTTATGTGCTGAAATTGTACCGAAACGACATTTTAGATTTTCTGAAATAATTGCAAAGGCGAAAGGTCCGTAAACTCCTTGAAATTTCGATTGAAATAAGCTCGATCATAATAATCATATTGTAAGGCAAATTGAGTCAGATTGTCGCTTGTTATTGTTTTAACGAAAAATTGATACGAAAGAAGGGCTCCTCATTCCTTTGAGATTCTTGTTGGCTATACCGCATATAGCGGCTCGCTGTTTTATTTTAGATTCTTCATCGCATTCATTAATGTCGTATAGATATCGCTTGGCTTACTATTATGCCAATCAGTATCAGATTTATTCTCAGAAGGTTTATTTGCAACTTTTTCATATAGCCACCAAATGTTACCAAATGGGTCTTTTAATCTCGCTAATTTTAGCCCATTGTAAAAGTCGCTCAATTCTGTAATAATTTCTGCTTTTTCTGCTTTGGCTTTGTCGAGAATTTGTTGTGCATTATCAACATAAATTTGCAGAAATGCAGGTGTAAAAGGCCAGTCTTCTTTTGAGTCAGCCAATAGAATCATTGAATCTCCAATTTGGATTTCTGCGTGAATCAGTGTCCCATCTCTATCAGGAGTTCTTACTTGTTTATTCTCCTTCCCATCAAATACCTTTTCAACAAAGTCTATAAACTTGGCAGCACCTCCTTTTATAATTACGAAAGGATTTACCTTGTTGTAATGAGGAATTTCTTTTCTTTCCATAATTGAAATTATCTATTTTGTTATTTAATTTAGTGATGTCGATTTTCTTACAACAGCTTCCAAAATACGAATATACGAAAACTAATTATATTTTTATTTTTTTGCAAAATTGGATGTTATCTGCAAAATTGGATTGTACCGAACCGACATTTTAGATTTTCCGGAATAATTGCAAAGGCGAAAGGTTCGTAAACTCCTTGAAATTTCGATTGAAATGCGCCTGGTCGTAGTAGCCAAATCGATAGGCGATTTCGGTGAGGTTTTCTTTATTTTTAGTATGTTGTAAATATCGAAATACTTGTTCAAATCGTTTGATTTTGATATATTTCCGCAAAGAGAAACCTGTAAACTCCTTAAAATTTCGTTCAAATTGCCGTTGAGAAAGGCAAATATCTTTAGTAGAAATATCGGGGCTTAGGAAATTGGTTTTTGATAACCATTTTTCGATAGATTGATATTTCATAGGCAAGTCCGTTGCTTTTTGCATCAAAAAGTTTAAAAAAAGGCTTACAGCTTCAGTCAATGTTTTGGAATTGAGCATTTTTTCTGTAAGTAGTTTGCCCTCATAACTGAACAAATCCTGCAAAGAGATGCGTTGTCCACTCAATGCAGTTGCAGGGATGTTGTGAGTCAACAGAAAAACAGACGGACGCACTCGGATCCCCAAAAGTTTGGCTTTGGGAAAAACAGCCTCATAATTATCAAATAGTGTTTTGGGGCCGAAAATTATTCCACTTTCTGATAATTCTTCCCGATTTTGAGTGTTTTTCATGGTCCCTTCACAAAAGAAAACCAAATCGGTAAGCGTGGACGCAGGCGAAATGTACCGGAAATATTCCTCGGTCTCCGCCGCCCAAAAATGCTCTATATATTTCCGTAAAAATGCGTTGGGTTTAATGATTTGATATTTTGTAGCCACCATTCAAGATGCTTTTTCGCAAAGTTAGAAATTTTTCTATGTTTTTCGAGATTTCACAGAAAAAAGGAACAAATTACTTTGCTCCTTATTTATCTATCGTAGGCAGTGATGCTGTTTTTGGGCAGCAGTATTGATTATTTTTCAGGCTCCGTGTAGGTTACTATATCAATACCAATCCCATTGGGGTCTTTGATGGCGAAATGGCGGTCGCCCCAAGGTTCATTTCGCAGCTCGATCTCTATAAGTATATTTTTAGCTTTTAGTTGCTTATAAACATCATCCACATTCTCGACTTCAAGGGTTAAATAGACGCCTTGGTTTTGGAAGGGTTGTTGAAAAAGAGGTTGTTGGCTTGGATGGTTCGGAAGTAAAAAACTGATTTCTGCTTCTCGGTTGGGTGTGTGAAGCAAAAGATAAAATTCGTTCTCGAAAGTTACACCAAAGTTTAAAACTTCGGTATAAAAGGCTTTGGTTTCTACCAATTTTTCGGTGATAATTCCTGCGTTAAGTTTCATTTCGTCTAAGTTTAATTTTCTGCAAAATTATGGCGAGAAGTGAGACTAAAATAGGAAAAAAGGGACAAATCACTTCACGGATGCCTTATATGGCGTTATGCCATAAAACGTTTTAAATTCTTTGATAAAGTGCGATTGGTCGTAATAGCCCATATCATAAAATAATTTGTTTTTTTGAAGGGCTTGCAGTGAGGGGGCTGTATTTAAAAAAGACTGAAAACGGACTACTTGACTAAAAGTTTTTGCGGTATCGCCGATGTAAAACTCAAATAATCGACGTAGGTGACGGGGGCTAATTCCTGTGTCTAAATCCGTTAAAATCTGTACATGACCCTGTGATTTTAGAATAATTTCAAGTGCTTTGGAAAATCGGTTATCCAGACTAAGATTAGCTTTTTCTAAATATTTGATTAAAAGTATATCCAGTTTGTTTTTGATTTGTTGGAAGCTTTGCAAATTGTTGAATTTATGAGAAATAGATGTCGCTAAATCAGATAAAACCAAATTCAAGCGTATATTGATATTACTCAGCTCTCCGGCATTTTGTCTGAAAAACAACGGAAAGGCAGAAGGTAAAAAGCGTATTCCTACATAGTTAAATTGTTTACCCAAAGGGAATTCCATATAGCTTTTACAAAACCCCATCACATAACTTTCTTCGGGATTATTCAACTCAAAAAAGGCATCGATACAACCGTCGGAAATTACTCTATAAAGATAGGAATCAGCAAGCCGCATTCTCGTTTTGAGTTGCCAATAACAGTAAATAAAAGGCAATAAACTTATGCCAGGAGCTCCCTCCGTATACAAAACATTCTCAGCCGATTGAGTAATCGTTGGCTGAAGAGGTTTATAGTATTTTCGTATGTTCAAAAGCGGATGCAAGAAGCAAAATTTTAGGGCAAAGTTACAAACTTTTCCATGTTTTTCGAGATTTCACAAATATGGGACAATGTATTTTGTTCCTTTTTTAATTGTGGGCGACGATGTTGTTTTTCGATTGTGTAGAGGAATTGAAATTACGGATTACAGGTTGTGTGTGTAGATACGCAATAAATTGCGTATCTACAGGGGGGGAAGGTTACGGGCTTATGTTTTTTATGATTTTTGGACTGCTATAAATTCTCCTTAAAGAACGTTTCCAGCTTATCAAAGGGAATCATACCTGCCTGATTGTCGTAAAAGTCCGTGTGGCGGGCATTGGGAATGATGAGCAGTT
>JAUMXK010000106.1 GCA_030535295.1 Eubacteriales bacterium
CAGCATCGCAATATTCTGCAACCATATTTTGTGTTTTGGATATTTCCTGTATTTTTCCATTTGCCTCCGCTTGTACCTTTTGGCTGCGAGCTTGTACCTGCTTGACTTTATCAATAATTTCCTTCACTCTTTTGTGAGTGGCAGGCGCAGAAACAAAGTGGTCCTGCTGAATACTCAAAATAGAGTCCATATCTCTCCTGACACCATCTTCTGGAAAAGCAAAACCTGTTTTTTTCCAAGCGATTTGAGATTTTTCCTGCAATTCCTCCACAGCCTTTTGCAATGCCGAAATATCCTGCGGTGTTTTTGCGCTTTGAATCAGGCTCTCACACTGCTTACAAAGATTCTCAATGTTCTCCAAATCCTCTTCGTTTGGCTCACAAAGATTGCCAGAATCATCCAATGCCCCAAATGCTCTGGCTTCTTTATACAAAGCTCTCGCATCCTCCACCAGCACCTTCATATCATGCGGAATCAATTCCGTATCAATAATGCTTTGCGGTGTCACGGAAGGAAGCTTATTCCAGTCATTGAATTGTAAATACGGATGATTTTTGCCTTCGTAAATATGTCTGCCTATGTTCTTGGCAGAAAAGAAGTCTTTTTCGTATTTGCCGCAATTGTTGTAGGAGCTCAGCGGCAAGCCACAAGCGCTGCACATGACGAAAATACGGTCAGTCAGAGCACTGTTTTTCAGCCCCCAAATATCATCCACTTGATTCATTTTTTCCGCTGCATTTTTAATCGGGTCGGAAGTATCCGGATACGACAAGAAGGCCAGCTTAGAAGTTTGGCTTTCTTGCCAAATACTGCGATTGAAGTAGAACAGCGGTCTTGCCTTGGCGGTCAACACCTTCATCCAGTCCTTATAAATATGATTGGTCAGCTCTTCATCCGTCACACTCATATTGGTTTTATTTTCGTATTTATCTCTCAAAAAGCTGGTAATGGTCTTATTGGCAAAGTCATGAAAGGCTTTGTCTACAAAGAATCGGGTCACCAGTCTGGAAATGCGGTTTTCATCTTCTGAAATCCAGGCATCCTTATTATCCACCAAGTATAGCATAAAGTCTTCCAACATATTGGAAATATCAATTTTTTCAATTTCCGCATCCAAGGAATTCTTCAATTCCGATATGCTCATCATTGGAATATCAAAAGAGGAGGTTTCCACATTATTGTCGGCTACCGCAAGAGCATTTTTGTTTTCATTGAAGGTTTGAATCAAGGTATCCGTCACTTTGGCAAGCTTGATATAATAAGAAGCCGTCAGCTCTCTGACTTGATTCTTGAAAGTCGTCAAAACGCTCTCCAAGCTCTTATAAACTTCCAGCGTTATTTTATGCTGTTCATGCATCCCCAGGAAATATTCATATTCATTGAATCTGGCCTTATCCGTATCAAACATTTTGCGACTTCTGCGATTCTCAAAATCGGATTTGGTGACTTCATAATCCCCCTTGCGAATTTGTGACTGAGCGGCCTCTTCTGTCAGCCTCTGGGTATTCTCACTCAAAAGTTTATCTATGATATTGAGAAAATTATTGCTTTGTGCCGCTTCCAGCATACGATAAGCATAAATCGGCCCCCGTTCATAGTCTGCCAAAATTTTCTTCAACTCTGCCTGCAAACGACCAATCAAGGATTTCTCATTTTTGAGGTCGCTCATGCTTTTGGCATTGAGTGAAATTTGGCTAATCTTACTTGCCGTTTGATTGGTGTAATGCAGTAAAAACTCATTATTGCCATAATCTCTTACAAATTTCCAATCCTCCGGAAACGGTGCGAAGTCCTGATAAACGCCTTCTCTGATTTCATAATACAAAGAGTCATAGATTTCCTCCAAACTCTTGGCATTCATTGCCAAGGTAGAGATTGCCAATCTCTCAGTATCTTCTTTTTGCGGCATTTTATCATTGATTGTGCTGAATTTATTAAATAATTCCGAGGCCAAATAGGTATTGATTTCTCGAATCGGAATACTTGCGCAAGCTGCACCGATAATACAATATGCCATTTCCGAGCCGATGGATTTTTTGTTATTGGACTGACCAATCATACTACGGAAATTGGACAATTGTTGGGTCAGTGTGAATTTTGATTTGGATTCCGTCAGAAAATCCATCAAATATTCGGCGGTTACATTCATGGCATAGTCATAGGCATTCGGAATGACATTGCTATCCTGGTCGGTGGCACAAATCAAATGACACATATCCACCGGCGGAGTTTCCCAGCGAATATTGGTATTATCTTGATATGGTTGAATGAAACCACCACCATTTTTCGGAATATTCATACAATAATCCAGCTCCTGCATGGAGGCATATCCGTTTTGCGGGATATATTTGCGAACATCTACAGTCTGCTCTGAAATTCTGGATAAATTCACATCCGGCAAAAAGAAATAACCGAATACCGTAGCACCGCCCATATCCTTGGTAATCGACTGAATCATATAGCATACATCCAAAAAGCAACCTGCTCCGGTACCACCACTCAAACCGGAAAAGATATGGATATTTACATTCGGAGTAGTAAGGCCGGCCTTGGCGATATTGATTTCCTGACGAACTTTCGCCATGAAGCTTTGCGATTTGTCCATCATCATAAAACGGCCCACTTGACGATTGCCGCCTGCTCCGGCTTGTGTCAAATCCGGTACATCAATTCTTTCATTTTCCAGCCAGGAAAATGCGATATTCTTTTCCAACGCCAATCGGTTTTCAAAGGCACTTCTTAAATTGCTGTTGGCAATTGAGAAAAATTCCGTATCGTCCAGGGACATTACCGTACCGGCCAAATTCAAGGTATTTTGCTCTTCCGTTCTTCCTTGGGTTCTGGTATCGGTATCGACTCCGATAAAACGAATTCTCTTATATTCCGGAACAACCGCATTGACATCATCCGGCTTCAGCCTGGTATAGACTTGCGTCTTAATAGTACGAATACAGTCTACACCCGTTCCGCCCAATCCAATCAAAATTGAGGCTGTATTGGTCACCTGCTCCGCTTGTTGAAGGGACGAAATAATGCCTCCCCCCGTACTTAACAAAAGTTTTGAATAAATTGCCATTTTTTTCCTCCTTTATCAAATAATTCCTTTTATCTTCTCGGTCTTCTCGCAATCGTTTTGATACGACTATGATAGCGAATAAAAATACGTTTATTTTCTTTTTCATTTACCGTAACGGACACTTCCACATCACTTTGAATTCTCACCTTAGTGGTACTTTGACCATTCCAGATGACCGGCTTATCGGTAATCAGATAAATAAAATTCTGGCCTGTCGCCTGAAAATAAGACTTCCGATAGTCCAAGCCGGTAGGTGCCATACCGAAAACAGACAAATACATCCTGCCCCTTCTTTTGCTCTTTTCTGAACCTTGCATTTGATGATTGCAATACGATTGCGCCGTAATCTTGCCACGAAAAGGCTTTGTAAGGGCAATCCACAAAAGAATTCCAAGAACTGCCAAAGCAATCAATCCCCCGATGGCCAGTCCAATCAAAGCCATGATACCGACATCTCGTACCACCACGACCAATTCCATATCACAGGAAAGGCCTTCACTATCTACCGCTCTGATCGCAAATGAGCCCTTCGATAGACTGAAATGCTCCATTTTGATTAAATTACCTTCTATCTCAAAGTCCTTTCCTTCCAGGAAAGAGGTGGATATGATTTTGTAGGTTATTTCATCCTCATCCGAATCAGTGGCCATATTGGTCATATCAAAAGTGAAATCTACTTTTTGGAACGGCCACTTATAAATCACTTTTTTGACCGGATTTTCTACCGGTATCGGTGCCTGATTGGGCTCTTTCGGATTTTCTTTTTCTAAAGGTTCCAAAACTTGCAACGGCCCCAGAATATCCGATTCTTTTTCCATATAATTTCCCGTCACTTTGGCTTTGAAACGATAGACTCCTTTTTCCAATTCGGTGCTTGCTTCAAGGCTTTCTCCCTGCAAGTGCATCGGTAGTTTGTCTATGATTTCATCATAGGAATTGAGCACCTCAAGTTCCGCCGAATAGCCTTGATATTTAGAAGACTCTACGGCATTGCCGTTGCCGTCAAGGAGCCTCACCTGTACTAGCGTTTTCTCTCCTACAAAGCTTGTCTTGTGAGAATCGGCAAAGCGAATATCCACAGACCAGTTACTGTTATAGACCATGTTAATTTTTATTTTATCGCCCGGAATTCCCTGAGCAACAATTTTCCATTTTCCTGCTTCGATATCGGTGATTTTCAGCATTGTCAAAGAATGCAGGCTGACCGGCTTTGCTGAGCTTTTCTCGCCGTTTGGCCGATACAAATCCAGAGCAGATGTTTTTCCATAGAGAATAATATTGACCTCTTCCACACCAAAACCGGGAACTTCAAAGACTTTTTCTACCACTCCCTCGCTACCGAAAACATCGTCAACCAGCGAAATCGTTGAAGTACCATAAATCAAATTGTAAAAAGTATTGAATACTTCCGTCAAATCCTTTGCCGTACCGACTTCCCGAAAGACACCGCCGGTGGCATCCGAGATTTGCTGCATCTCCGTGACATCGGCCGTCTTATCTGCATTTAAACAAACGGAATAAATCGGAATCTGATTTTCTCTTGCTTCTTGGATGGCATCGGCTTTTTTTATCAACGCTTCTTTGGTTTCTTTTTCCGTGCCCATTTCCGTATTGCCGTCGCTTAAAAATACAATAACCGAAGGCAAATCCGGATTGCCTTTTTCTTTTAAGGTACTGATTGCCGAAAGCAATGCCTCGCCTGTATTGGTCCAACCGGAAACCGCAATCGAATTCAAGGCATTTAATACCTCTTCCTTATCTTTTTGGCCGTTTATTTCCTGCGGCTGCCGGAGAGCGGATACTTTCGTAGAAAAGACCACGCCCCCCAAATAATTGCCATGCTCCGCCAACAAATTGGTAAATTGTCCGATTGCTTCAAAGCGTAGATTATCGGGGTCAGTATTTTTCATAGAGCCGCTGGCATCCAAGACAATCATCACATTAAACCGATTCTTATTTTCCGTTGCGGAATGGGTATTTGACACAAATATTCCGAACAGCAAACATATTACGGTCAAAATAACCGTAATTTGACGAAACTTTTTTTTCTTATTCTTCATCCCTTGCTACTCCCTTTTCTTGTTCCTTCAAACCTATGTAACTTGCCAATTTCCTTAATCTTAGCACTCTGTTTTTTATTTGTCAATAACTCAACTTTTTTTGAGTTTCCCCATTTTTTTACATACCCACAAACAAATCCGTAGAAACGCA
>JAUMXK010000107.1 GCA_030535295.1 Eubacteriales bacterium
CATTTTATTTTATGTATTTTATTTTCTAGCCAATACGAATCGCTTCTTCAATCAAGCTCTTTTTCAAATTATATAGTGGAAGAGACAAGTCCACATAAATCTTTTGCGGAAAGTGAAGACGCATGGATTCTTCCCAAATGGTTTGTTTTTCTTTGTCGCAATATTCTTTTATGGCAAAGACATTGGGGCGCTCATAGACCAATTTTCCTTTTTCAAAAATCGGAACAAGCATTTCTCTCAGCTCATAGCTTCCGCCGTCCAGCATCATTCGTTTCCAGGTATCACTTGGATCAAATAGCTCCAAATCTTCCCTAACGTCATACTCTTCTTCCTCAAGAGCAATCAAATCCGCTTTCATTTTGCCGGTTTCCTTGTCATAGACACGAAGTATCTTCTTGATACCCGGATTGGTCACCTTTTCAATATTATCCGAAAGCTTAATCTTGGATACAAAACGACCGTCTTCTTCAATTGCCGCCAACTTATAAACCCCTCCGAAAGACGGATTTTCTTTGGCGGTAATCAAATTCGTACCGACTCCCCAAAGAGTAATTTTTGCTCCTTGTAGCTTTAAATCACTGATAAGATATTCATCCAAATCCGAGGAAGCTGAAATAATCGCATCCGGAAAACCTGCTTCATCCAGCATTTTTCTGGCTTTCTTGGATAAATAGGACAAGTCACCGCTATCCAAGCGAATGCCGTAAAACTTCGGCATCTTTCCGGAATCCTTCATTTCCTGAAAAACGGTAATCGCATTCGGCACTCCGGATTTTAGGGTATTATAAGTATCTACCAGTAAAATACAGGAATCCGGATACAGGCCGGCATAAATCCGAAAGGCCTCCAGCTCACTTGGAAAGGTCATAATCCAGCTATGGGCATGGGTGCCTTTGACCGGAATGCCAAATTCTTTTCCGGCAAGGACATTGCTGGTCGAAGAACAACCGGCAATCACACATGCTCTGGCACCGTAAAAGCCGGCATCCGGCCCTTGGGCTCTGCGCAGCCCGAATTCCAGAACTTCATCCTCTCCGGCAGCCCACTTGACACGTGCCGCCTTGGTCGCAATCAGGCTTTGGTGATTGATAATATTCAGCAGAGCCGTTTCGATTAATTGCGCCTCACAAATCGGTGCTTTGACCTGTAAAATCGGCTCATTCGGCAAAATAATCGAGCCTTCCGGAATGGCTCTGATATCGCCGCTGAATTTGAAGTTTCGAAGGTACTCCAGGAATTTGTTTTGAAACATATTCAGGCTTTTCAAATAGGCAATATCCTCTTCCGTAAAATGGAGGTTTAACACATACTCTATTGCCAAATCCAATCCTGCAGCAATGGCAAATGCCGAATTATAGGGATTTCTCCTATAAAACAAATCAAATACCGCTGTCGGCTGTTTTTCGCTCTGCAAGTAATAACCTTGCATCATCGTCAATTGATATAGGTCAGTTAATAGGGTAAAATTTCTTTTTTCCATCTTATTTCCTTCTTCCATACAGCTGATTTAGTCTTGCGTGTCCTTACTCCCGCTATCGACCTTTTTTATCTGCTTTTCCAGCTTGACACGTGGTAGCATCACCAAATGCCCACAAGTAAGGCATTTTATCTTGATATCGGCTCCCACTCGCAAAATTTCCCAATCATACCCGCCACAGGGATGACCTTTTTTCAAAGTTACTTTATCTCCGATTTGCAGATCCACCTTATTCTCCTTTTCCATAAATATCCATAATTTTAGCTTGAATCGCAGGCTCTTATGGTCTTCTTTCTTAAGACACTGCCTACCCCCAGCAAATACTTTTGGATTTTTATTATCGTTTTTTTATTATAACATCTTTTATTTTCTTTTGCTATGATTCCATCCGGAAAAGTTCATTTTTTTTAAAATAATTCCCTTTTCAGATAATGACAAAGTCAAAGTGAATACACAGCATTTCTATTTCAAAAATCCTTTCTTCTCTCATAGAAATGCAATCGAAAAGGCTCTGCCGTTTGGCAGAGCCCTTTTCTTGTGTTTTTCTGTTATTTCCTTAGTTGTTCCAGGTATCTGCTTTCTTTACTTCAATCGAAGAGCTGTCTTTGAAGGTATTACCGGCCACATCTTGAATGTCCTGGATTTGTACTAAGCTAAGTTCGGCATTAAAGTCTACTCCTGCAGGTGCATTTACCTTAATGATAACATCTTTTCCGCTTACGGTCGGACGTTCGCTGATGGTGAACTTGCCCTCTGCACCATCCACACGATAGGTTCCGGATGCCAAAGAGTTGACATTGATTGCTTCGGTATAGCTCAGTTTCACATAGTAGTTACCGCCTTCCTTATATGCGGTTGCTTCTTTCTTATCATTCACGGTCAATACTTTTGGAGAAACCTTGTCCTCAATCAAATTGGTAGATACTTGGTTCAATTTGGTACCATGAGTATCTTCCAAAGTATTGGCTTCCACTCTTAATACAAAGTTTGTGGTAGCATATACTTGGTGAGAAAGGGATACTTCTACCACTCTGCTGTCATCCGCTTTGATGTTTGCATCTGTCACGGTCAATTCATTGACATTAACCGCATTTGCATCACTGTATACCGCTTCCGGTCTGGTGTGAATCACAAAACCGTTGGTATTTAAAATGCTGGCAATTCCACGATTGTAATGTAATTGAACCTTAGTTGTGCTGCCGTCTTGTACCATCACAGCCTTTTGTAAGGTTGCTTGGGTAACCCCTTTTAATCTCACAACGATTTGGAAATTGGCAGGAGCATTATTGGCCAAGTCTTTTACTGCACCAATCACTAAGTCGGTGCTGGCTAAATTGGTATCTACTCTCTTTGCCATTGCCTCATTCAGGCGAATTACAATGGTCTTATTGTTGTCGCCGAAATTGAACTCCTGATCTCTCATGGATTCTGCTTGACCGTTGATGCTGATTCTGTAATTATCCGCTTCGGTTGCACTGCTGTTTACGCCTTCTTTGTATACCACGTAGATTTCACCGCCAACGATATTGCCATTTTCTCTGATGGCTCTATAATCGGCAGATTCTACTCCTTCAAACACTTTATCGGTAAACTCAATATTGTGAGTTTCTTGTGTCATTTGGTTGCGGCTTAAAGTATTGTCTTTTGCACCCTTGATTTCCAAAATAGCATTGGTTACATTGGTCAAACGGCTGAAGGTCAAGGTAACGGTTCTGCCGTTCAATTTCACGCTAGGAGTGGTCAAAGTCTTACCATTGCTGTTCAAAATCTTGTAGGTTCCCGCTTCGGATAATTCCTTATTGAAGGTTACTACGATTTTGGTTTCGGATTGAACATCCACGCTTTCAACTACCGGTGGATTTTTATCTGCTTCTACATTTAATACGGTATTGTATCTTTCGAATTTGTTGCCCCAATTGTCTTGGATTTGATTGCCATCTACTTTATCTAAAATAAAGAACTCTGTTCTTGGAGGTAATGGACGATTGTTGCCATCAACTCCGGTAGCAAATACTACCCAAACCTTGGATACATATTCATTTGCCGATACTTCACTCTTTAAGGCAGCATCTTTGTATACTTTCTTTGCAGTATAAGAAGAGAAGCTGTGGTAGAAATGCTTTGCAGTGATGCCACGTACCGGACGGTCAAATTGGAGCTCTACTTTTCCTTGGTCAGCTGCTACAACTTCTACGCTAGGTGCGGAAGTTACTTTTTCAAAGCTGCGGGTTTCTTCATGAATAATGTTCGGATAACCTGCGTAATCTCTGAATCCTTCTACAAAGAAGGTATATTCTGTATTTTTGAACATACTGTGGGTTTCCACATATACTACATTTTCTTTGGCAGCATCTTTTTGTGGAGCCTTTGCGGATACTTTTCTGGTTCCTTCTTTGATTTCAACATTTCCTACATTTTGAATTGGCTCATTGAATGTGATTTTTACATTTCTTGGGCCGACAAATTCGATGCCGGTAACGTTTGGAGTGCTTACATCATTGGAAGAGAACGGTATTTCTACTTTAGAAATTACTTGTCCATTTAAATCTCTAACATCTTTTACTGTCAATTTGTATTCTTGTTTGTTTTGTAATACGGAAGGACCAACGGTAAGGACTACGGTACGTTTGTCTTCTTTTACGCTGACAGCACTGATACTTCTGCTGCTTACACCTTTGCTGCCGGTAATTCTGTAGCTGGATAATTTCTTGGCAGATTCTTCGTTTAATTCACGGGTGAATTTCACTTCCACTTCACGAAGATTGTTCGCTACTACAGATTCTACCGCCAATTCTTTCGGCATTTCAGGTGCCAATAAGCCAACTGCAGTTGCATTTGCTTTTGTCACTTTGCCTTTGCTGATTAATCGGTCTACCAAACGACCTTCGGCACCAACTAATTTTGCGCCCATAGCTGCAAACATAATTCTGGCTGCGTCGTCTTTGGTGAAGTTCTTATCGATTTCACTGCCGTCCACCAAAATACCTGCTTCTTTGGCAAGTTTTTCGGTATTTGCCCAAGCACTTGCCGGCTCATAGCCGAGAACACGTAGCATAAAGGTAAGGAATTGCTTCTTGGTCAATTGCTCTTTTGGAGCAAATCTTTTTTCCTTCGGATTCAGGCTGACACCGTCGGTAATCTTGTTTTCATAGGCAATCGCTGCAAAGCCTTTTGCCCAAGAGAATTCGTTCATATCGGTGAAAGGATTGTCCTTTACTTTGCTAAGAGTATCTTCATCTTTATAACCCAAAGCCTTTAACACCATAGTGATACCGAATACACGCATCAATTCTTGGTTTAATTCCCCTTCGGTAATGTTTAACAACAGTCCCATTTGGTTTAATTTTTTTGCTTCTTGACTTACTGCTGCATTGGCAAAGGTCATGCTCGAAAGCATTACGGCAACTGCCAAAACAAAAGCGGTCAGTTTTTTAAAGTTTTTCATAAAACCCTCCTTAGTTTGAATCTCATTTGGGAATATTCCCTTAAGTTGTTCCCATTCTATCATTCTAATTTCAGAACGTCAATTGCTTTTGCCTATCTTTAACAGAGATGTAATAAACTTAGAGTTTTGTAATAGGCTTATCATTTGTTTTTAATATTTGGAATCCGGACATATCCTCGCAACTCTTCTACCAACTTATATACTGTTGTTCCGGGATTGCACTCTGATGGCTTCTTTCTTGACTTTTCATGAAAAGACATTCCTTTTTTTGCATTTTCTATTGCATTCTCCACACTTCCCTTTGCTGCCAGTAATTCATAAATATTGGAAATATTTTTATCATATTTCCCCCTATTTATATTG
>JAUMXK010000108.1 GCA_030535295.1 Eubacteriales bacterium
TCCAATCACAAGGTTAGAGGGGGGTTTTTGTCTGATTTTGCTGTAAAACTTAAGTCCTGTTGCTTATCTAAGATAAATTATCATAATTTTGCAGTGCTGTCAAGATGTTTTTAAAGTCAGCCGGCAGTTCCGAATGAAAGTGCATTTCTTCTCCGGTATAGGGATGAGTGAAAAAAAGTTCACGGGCATGTAGTAATTGACCCTCCAAATGAAAAGCAGATTTTTTCGGACCATAGACCTTATCCCCCACTACAGGATTGCCGATATGTGCCAGATGCACCCGAATTTGATGAGTGCGGCCGGTTTCCAGAAAACAGCTGACATAAGAATATTGCCCTTGTTTTAGACGTTCGAGAACTTCATAATGTGTCACTGCCCATTTGCCCTCTGTGCTGACGGCATATTTTTTTCGGTCTGAGCCGGCACGATTTAAATAATTGGCAATAGTTCCCTTGTCTTCTTTGACACTGTTGTGAACAAGGGCTTCATAGCGCCGAACGATTTTGTGTTCCTTTAAGGCAGCGGCTGCCCATTCATGAAAGGCATCCGTTTTGGCAACGAGGAGTAGTCCCGTGGTATCCTTATCAATGCGGTGGACAATCCCCGGACGAACAGCACCGTTTATAGCCGATAAATTACCACTATAGTGATACATCAAAGCATTGACCAGCGTACCGCTACTATGCCCCGGTGCAGGATGAACGACCATATCTCTCGGCTTATTAATAATGAGAAAGTCCTCTTCTTCATAGACGATATCCAGTGGAATATTTTCCGGCTCAATATTTTCTATGGTATGCTCCGGAAAAGTCAGTAGAATAATGTCGCCGGTACTACAGGTATAATTGGTTTTGACTGTTCTGTTATTGACAAGGCATTGTCCATCCCGTATTATTTTTTGAAAAGTATTGCGGGCATAATCGGGATATTGCAAGGCAAGATATTTGTCGATTCTCATTTTTTCTGTTAAATCATAAGTGATTTTTGTTGTTTCCAAGTATAATCTCCTTTACTGCATATAAAAGGATTGCATCAGATATGATACAATCCCTGTTTGCGAGATACTTTTTAAATTTCAAGATGTCTGTATTTGGTCAAACCCAAAACAATCAAAACAATTGTGCTGACAACAATATAAGAATCCGCTAAGTTGAAAACCGGGAATTCAAACCAATAAAAATGCAGCATATCAATCACATAGCCAAGTCGAATTCGGTCAATCAGATTGCCGAGTGCTCCTGCAATCAGGAAAGAAAGTACAAACCGAATGGTATCGTATTTTTTCGTGAGCGGCAGCTTATAGCGGAAATACAGAATGAATAAAAACACCAGTCCTGTAAATACGGATAATAAGATGGAGCCGTATTCCCGATTGGCAAAAATACCGAAGGCAACGCCCGTATTTTCTACATAAGTGAGTTCGAATACACCATTAATAATGGTAATTGGGGCATTTCCTTTCAAGCTTATTACAGTCCAAATTTTAGAAATTTGATCTATAAATACTAAAATGGCAATCAAAATGATTGATTTCATGACTAATCCTCTTCTTTTTTTAAGATTTGTTTTGCCTTTGACCAAGATTCTTGGTTTTCATTTGCAGCCGGAAGTTCGGTTAATTCTTTTTCCAAACTTTCTTCAATAAAACTGATATCTTCTTTTCCAATCATATCCAATTGCAATTGAAGATACTGTTGAACTTGAATTTTAGCTGTTTCAAAAGAACGCATCAAGTGACGTTTTTGTAGGCGCAAATGATTTAGCTCATCCTTTGTATTGCTTAAGATTTCTTCGGCTTTCAGCTCTGCTTCTCTTTCGATTAATTCAGCTTGCTGACGGGCATTTTTTCGAGTTTCATCGGCCGTCTTTTCAGCTGTCAGCAGGGTGTTTTGCAAGGTTTCTTCCATAGTTTTGTAATACTGAATGCCCTCATTCAAAACATTCAGCTTATCTTTTAACTCTATATTTTCTCGATAAAGCACTTCGTAGTTGGCGATTATTTCTTTCAAAAACTTACGCACTTCACGGGTGTCAAATCCCAAGAGTCGTTTGTCAAATTTTTTCGATTCAATATCAAGCGGTGTTAACATCTCTTCCTCCTCCGTGACTATACAATTGCCTTTAATGCGTCAATGACAATGAATGCAATTAAAGGCGAAATATCAAAAATACTTCCATTTCCCTGGAAAATGGATTTATCAATTAATTTACGAATGGGTTGTAAAATGGGCTCCGTGATTTCATACAAAAATTTCTTAACCGAATAAAGGGAAGAAACGTTTGGAAACCATGATAAAAGAACCCTCGCCAGTAAAGCGAATTCTATTGCAGTTAAGAACCAAAAAATGGTAGTCAAAATCAGCTTGGTCATTATTCACTCTTCCAAGGTAGAATAATACCGTTTGACTTTAATTCCTCTTGAAAATGTCCTGCAATATCAACATTTTCAGGAGCGATAATAAAGATGTTTTGTGTGACTCTCTCCAAATTTCCGCCAAGAGTATAGACTGCACCGGAAACAAAGTCCATGATTCTTTGGGCAATGCTGTAATCCAGTTTTTCCAGATTGACAATTACCGGTCTTTGGCTGCCGATATGGTCGGCAATCACTTGGGCTTCATCATAGGTTGCAGGCTGAATAACCACCACTTCCATTTGCACATTGGCTTGGAAATTGACTACATTTGTTTTCGGTCCGGATACGCTAGGAGCAGCCTTTCGCTCGCTCTTGCGATAGCTCGGCACTTCGTTTACCGTACGAACCGGTCTTTCAAAACGTTCCAATTCAGCCTTTGGCTCACGTCTTGCCGGACGGATATTTTGGGTGGTAGGTGTTTCTATTTTCTCTTCGGCTGCGAATTCTAACTCATCCTCGAAATCATCATTATCATTTTCGTTTAATTTCATTGCTTTCATTAATTTTTCAAGAACATTGGCCATAGTTAAATCTCCTTATTATAATTTCTTTCCCCGAAAATAGCTGTTCCGATACGTACATGGGTTGCGCCTTCTTCAATTGCGACGGCATAGTCGTTGCTCATACCCATCGAAAGTACATTCATACTTACATTATCATAGTTTTTGCTTGGAATGTCAACAAAAATTTGTCTCATTTTCTGAAATACCCAACGATTCTCCTCCGGATTTTCCACAAATGGGGCAATCGTCATCAGTCCATGAATCCGAATATGAGAATATTCGGAAATTGTTTTCAAAGCAGAATCCAGCTCTTCCTCGGTAAAACCTTGTTTGTTTTCATCCTCTGCGATGTTAAGCTGCAATAAAATATTAGTCACTACTCCCAGTTTTTGAGAATATTGATTGATTTCCTCAGCCAGTTTTATGGAGTTCACGGAATGAATTAAATGGCATTTGCCAACAACATATTTTAGTTTGTTGGATTGTAGATGTCCAATCATGTGCCAACGGATTTGCTTGCTGCAAAGCGGAATTTTATCACGGATTTCCTGTGGTTTGTTTTCTCCGAAATCCAGTTGACCAAGCTGAAAAAGTTCATTGATTTCCTCTGCACTTCTGGTTTTACTGACGGCAATTAATTGAACCTGCTCCGTTCTTTTAGCTTTTTGCATGGCAGCAGTAATTTGACCGCAAATTTCAAAATAATTGTGTTTGATTGACATTGCTTGACCTCTTACTTTATTACAGAAAATTCTTTTATATTGTGTGCTTCACTGGCAATTTGGTCGTATATCTTGATACTGTAAGGGGAATATTTTTGTACGATACTGAAATTATCGGATTGATAAAGGATTTTCACTTGTTTAAAATCAGTATAGCCTTTATTTAATACATAAACTCCCCATATTTTAGTGGTATTACTGATGACATACTCCTCAAGCTGCTCCGTGTCGTCAATTTTATTCATAAGAATATCATCAATTTCGAGAGCGTGATCCTCATCTACAGGCAGAATATAATAATTTTGCTCTTCATCCTGAGCATAAATCTTGATAGTAAGTTGTGTGGTTTTTTCTTTGCCCTTTTCATCTTTCGTTTTGTGACGAACAAAATAATTGCCCTTATAATCAATATCAATGACTCCTTTCGGCACGACAATGACGTACTTGGTATCAATCGCCGAATTCGGCACTTTCAGTCCATCATATTGATTGTAACTGATTTGTACCGATACAAAGCGATCATCCAAAAAGCGATTGATAAAGCGATCAGCCAAAAAGGTGACAATATATTTGCCGCCATGGGGTTCCATTTTTTCCACTTTTACAGTCATGGAAAGGTTTTTGTTCGGGAAAAACAAGGAAACAAAGGAGCCGACTTTATTTTCCAGAAAATTATAAGCGATTCCATCCACTTCTACTATAAAATAGTAATATAAATTGTCCACCTTGCGGAATAAAAAATCCTTTGCCTTTACTTGCCGGTTCTCCAAACGATTGACAAATTGCGGTTTGCGGTTTAAATCGTCCGGCACGAATTTTTCAAGGGAAATATCTTCCATACCGTCAGAGGTATAAGAAATGGTAAAGGAATTTTCAACGGTATAACTATTTCCAATACTTTCGATTTGTTGTTTGTAGAGGTCGACATTGTCCATCACCTTTTGATAAGTGGAAACATCTTGAACGGTATACTGAACGGCACCGTTATTAAGCATATTCTCCAGTTCCAATTGCACTTGGTTGGAAAGGTCGAAATCATGGAAATTGAGGTTGGAAGCATACTCTCGGAAAAAAGTCTGCATTTTCTTTTGACTTTGCCTATCATAATCTACGGTAGAGGTCAAACGAGCCTTTTCATTACTGAGATTGGACAGGATTTGCTCTCTTTGTGCGAGATCATGAGTAATGCTGCATACGGTTTCTCCTTTTTTGGCAGTCGTACCGGAAGTCAGGAAAATATCCAGAACACCGTCCTGACGGGCATAAACATTTTCTTCAGAACGCACTACCAGAGCTTCAAAATTGCCGCTTTCATTTAGTTTCCCCGACTCTACCATTACCGATTTGGTAGGCTGGATAAAAAGTGCACTGTAAATATGGAAAGAAATAAAAATAAGAAAAAAAGAAAAAATCATGGTAAATAGCTTAACATGACGGTTTAAACTTTCTTTTGCTCCCTCGGTATATTCGATTACTTTAAATTGATTGATATCTTTTTTTGGCGTTTTTTTCATTGAAACACATCCCTTTTATAATAGTTCAACTCTTATCATAGCACAAACAAGGAAAATAAACAACTTAATCCGAGTTTGAGTTTCCCCATTTTTTTACATTTTTTTACATACCCACAAACAAATCCGTAG
>JAUMXK010000109.1 GCA_030535295.1 Eubacteriales bacterium
GTTCTCGGATAGAAAATTTGCGACATTTTCTTATATAGCATTACCAAGCCTAAAACAAATTCTAAAAGAACTTTAAACAATGCTTTGCCCCTTTCTATTTTATTTTAAGCGATATGGCCTGCCATAGAAACAATATATCCGGCTTAGATTTTCGTTTTCTTGCCTACAATCATCGGTGCATTGGCTTCGCCCTTTAAGGAATGATGCGAAGAAATGGTAATTTCCTTATCAAAGATGACATGCTCTAAGCTGACATCATTTTCAATCACCGAGCCCTGCATAATGATACTGTTGACGACTCGAGAATTTTTTCCGACCCGTACACCACGGAACAAGATGCTATTCTCTACATATCCTTCAATAATACAGCCATCGGCAATCATCGAGTTCTTTACTTCCGCTTCCTGATTGTATTTTGCAGGAGTTTCGTCTTTTACTTTGGTAAAGACTTTTTTGCCTCTGCCAAACACTTCTCTACGTACTTCCGGCTTTAAGAAATCCATATTGGTCTTATAGTACCAATTGATATTGCTGACCACTCGCCAATAGCCCTTATACTGATAACCACGAATATTGAGGACTTCAATCTTACGAATCAGTACATCCCGAACAAAATCATAATGACCGTGCGAAGACGCTTCTTCGAGCAAATCAATCAAAAGTTCACGACGCAAAATATAAACACCCATCGATACCAAAGTCCCCTTTGGTGAAAGCGGTTTTTCTCTTAAATCCGTCACTCTTCCGGTTTCATCAAACTTCATCAAACCGAATTCCTTCAGCTCTTCGGATGGTGTTCCTTCCATATCATAGTACATCATAGTAATGTCTGCACCGGTTTCGATATGTTTTTCCAGCAAATCATTATAGGTAGTAGAATAGATACTATTGCCGGTGGCAATCAATACATACTCTTCATTGGAACGCTTAAGGAAGGAAATATTTTGATACATACCGTCTGCGGTACCTTGATACCAACCTTTATGATCCAAGGAAAGGTATGGTGGGAATAAGAAAAGACCTTCATTTCTTCTATCTAAATCCCATTCTTTACCGGCACCCAAGTGGTCGGTCAAAGAACGGTAGCTGTACTGTGTAACAATACCGACTTTATCAATGCCGGTGTTTACCATATTGGAAAGCACAAAGTCGATAGCACGATACTTACCGGCAATCGGAAGTGCCGAAACGGAACGTTTCATAGCCAACTCACCAAGAAGCGGCTTTTGGTTTCCGGTAGTAATAATCCCAAATAAATTATTCATGAGCGATACCTCCCTTAAAAATGGTTTCT
Source organism: Eubacteriales bacterium (assembly GCA_030535295.1). Taxonomy (GTDB): domain Bacteria; phylum Bacillota; class Clostridia; order Lachnospirales; family Vallitaleaceae; genus W11650. The sequence continues at coordinate 1,295 of JAUMXK010000109.1, forward strand.
CCCGAGGAGATTTCATCCGTCGTAAAATCACTTGCGGTTACGCCATGATGAACGGCAACATTTTTACCAATTCTTTTGTTTGACGGTATCTCTGCTTTTTCTCCTATTACGGTAATTCCGGTATAGTAAATTTGTGGTTTTAAATGGTTGACAATGTTTTCCCCGCCACCGATTTCCGTGTTTTCTCCCACGGTGACATCTGCCGCCAAAATGGACTTCCAGACTTTTGCCCCACGGGAAATCACACAACCTTCCATGACGATGGAATCTTCAATAAATGCCCCTTCTTCTACGATTACATTCGGGAAGATAATGGAATTACAGACCGTACCGTATATCTCACATCCCTCACCCACGATAGAAGTCTTGACACTACCGGTATCTCCCACAAAATGGGCAGGCATACCCGGGTTATTGGTATAAATCTTCCAAGAACGGTCAAACAAGTCAAACTCCGGAACCAGCTTGATTAAATCCATATTCGACTCCCAGTATGAATCAATCGTACCGACATCTTTCCAATAGCCGACAAAAGGATAGGCAAACATAGACTTGCCTTCTTCAAGCATCATCGGAATAATATTTTTACCGAAATCATAATCCGAATTCGGATTTTGGTTGTCCCGAATCAAATACTCTCTCAAAACGCTCCAAGTAAAGATATAAACACCCATAGAAGCCAAATTATTCTTCGGCTCTTTCGGTTTTTCTTCGAATTCTACAATTTTTCTATCTTCATTGGTGTTCATAATGCCGAAACGATGAGCCTCATCCCAAGGCACCTCAAAAACGGAAATCGTTGCATCGGCTTTGTTTTTCTTATGGTCTTCCAGCATTTTGGCATAATCCATTTTGTAGATATGATCTCCTGACAAAATCACCACATATTGCGGATTGATTTTATCAATGTAATGAATATTTTGGAACACCGCATTGGCCGTGCCTTTAAACCAATCGTTATTCTCTTCACTGGTAAATGGAGATAAAATCGTAACGCCTCCATTGATTCTGTCCAAGTCCCACGGTTTTCCGATACCGATATGAGCATTCAATTCCAAAGGTTGGTATTGAGTAAATACTCCGACTGTATCAATTCCCGAATTGACACAGTTACTCAATGGAAAATCAATAATACGATATTTTCCACCGTATGGTACAGCAGGTTTGGCAGTTGATGATGTTAAAATTCCCAAGCGACTTCCTTGCCCACCGGCCAATAATAAGCCAATCATTTCTTTTGCAACCATTTCATCACTCCCTCTTTAAGCAGTTAACTAACACAATTATCATTGTTTTGCTGTATTTTTTAGAAATCTTTAGATTTCTTAATGCTATTCTAACTTAAATTATGTACTTTTGCAATAACTTTTTTTATAATTTATACAAAAAAAAGAGGGACGAAACCTCTTTTTTATTTAAATTGCTGTTTTCTCTAAAATTTGTTCCGAAAAGACATTTACTTCCGAATACCAAATCCTCCATAGACCGGCTTGCTGTCGGAGACGGTAATCATAGCATTTTTCTGCTTCGATTTCGCAATTTCCACGTATTTTTTGACCATTTTTCTCTGGACAATGCTAACCAAAATCTTACGTTCATAGTCTTTTCCCTGACCACTGATGACGGTCACGGCAAATCCGGCTTCCCGCAAGGCATTTGTCAGCTCCGCTTCATGCTCCTGCAAGACAATAATTTCGATTCTGGTGGTGCCAAGAGCCAGCTTTTCTTCCACGATAGAGCCCAGAAAATTCCCCAAACCGAAACCTACCGCATAAATCACACCTTTCATCGGGTCGTCGGTGATATTGGACAATACTGTCGATACCAGACTCAGCCAGATTATGACTTCAATCACACCCAGAATCGCTCCTTTTCCTCTTTCGCCTTTGGTAATCAAAACAATTCTAACCGTGCCCAAAGACACTTCAAATATTTTTACAAATAATATAATCAGATAATGCCAAGGCATAACTTCTTCCCTATTCCTTCCTTATTTTATATAACCTTATAAATATTAACCTTCTATTTTGAATTCTCTGCGAATCACTTCAATCACACCGCCCTTTTCATTGCTTGGGGCAATATGCTTGGCCATTGCCAAAATCTGTGGATGTGCGTTCTCCATAGCATAGCTTTGACCGCTGTATTTGAGCATCTCCATATCATTCAGATAATCTCCGAAAGCCATGCATTCTTCTTCTTTCCAGCCGTAATATTCCTGAAGCTTCTTTAAAGCATTGCCCTTTCCCGCACTTTTATTCAAAATATCAATCCAGTTGGGGCCGGACACATACATTTGGAATTTTTCTTTGACCCATTCCAGCTCCGGTGCTACAATCTCTGAACCGGATTCACAAAATACCGAAATTTCCAAAATCTGCTTTTCTTCCGCTAAGCGAACAGCATCCTGTACCATTTCAATATTATAGTAAAAATTGCCGGCGATGCGTTCGATTTCTTCTCTTTTTGCTTCCGCACATTCAATGTATGTCATTTCTTTCCCACACAGGACAATCCACACATTCGGCATTTGGCGAAGGCTTTCGACCATTTTTACCACTTCTTCGGTTTCAATACAGTCGACATAGATTTCCTTATTTCTATCATATACCAAAGTACCGTTATCCGCTATGAAAATCATTTCTTCGGCCAAGGTCGGAAAGTATGAGCGGATATTGGCATACTCCCTGCCGCTGGCTACTCCAAAGCGAATTCCTCTTTGGTGAAGCCATTCTACGGTTTCAATTGTTTTTTCAGGCATCTTATGCTCACTGTTTAGAAGTGTTCCGTCCATATCCGTCAAAATTAATTTTATCATTTTTGCCTCCCTAAATCCGACAATCATCCTTTTTTCTCTGTGTATCAGAACATTATATCTCTTTCAACTGTCGTTTGCAAGGTGAATAAAAGGTTTTAATGAAGATATAATATAAGCTGTCTGTCAAACTCAATAAACAACCGTCAAAAACATAAACTGAAAGATCCCCGTAGCATAAAATGTCCCTCCATTTGTGAAAATGACATACAAAAGGAGCAAAAGCTTTTCTTTTCTCGTGGCTTCATGTTCCCGAAATGCAGCGGTATAATACCCTCCTTCAACCAAAAGCACTATGGCGTGCAGTAGGATTAGGAAATAATAAAACCCAATAATCCCAAGGTAAAGATAAGCAATCCCAGCAATGAGATGCTGTGCGATTTGCGTAATCAGACTGACTTCAAGAAAGCCCCGCCTTTGCCACTCAATGTCAAAGCGAAACATCAGGTATGCCAACATAATTTTGATTCCCAGGCTGATGGCAAGCCGCATCAAAAACATCAAGAACTCCAAGGCAACAACATCCCATTTTGCAGAAAGTACGACTTGCTCTCCTTGCACCTCAGCCGTATAACGGCTTTCCAGAAGATGGTTTCTGATAACCTGCTTTCCCAAAACGAACTTGTCCTGCTCCGGGAAATAAATCAATATTTTAAAGGCTTTTGGCGCAAAATACTCCCACGCAAAGGCCGGATTTTGCAAGTCATATTTTCCAATATAGGCCAATAGATGAAAATCCTCTTTTTGAGCAAAATCAGCAAATTTTTCCCAAATAAAGTTGGGGACCGTGCCGGTCGCTGCTTCCGTTTGATCCTTCGGTTCCTTATATTCATGAACCGTGTATTGATCTGCCGACTCTGCTAGCAAAGTGACATAAACGGGGCCATTTTCTATCCCCTTTAAATCTATAAAAACGCTTGGCTTTCTTCCGTCAAAGCGCCTGCCAATATAAGCGGTAAATAAAGCCGCCATCAAAACAAACACAAATATACCCAGTAAGATTCTGCTTTTCTTTCTTTTCAAGAAGTTCCTCCTCGTATAATAAGTTTGTAAGCAAGAAAATTGCTTATGAACTTATTCTT
>JAUMXK010000110.1 GCA_030535295.1 Eubacteriales bacterium
AATCGTCAAAGCCTGTAAAATTAATAAATTTGGGCTTGACAGAATAGGAAGGATAATATGGATAATATGTATATTTTACTATTCACAGCAGTAGCTCTGGCATTGGGCTTGGCAGCATATAATTTTTATGCGGTCAAAAAACTTGGTGCAGGTACAAGTTTAATGCAGGAAATTGCAGAAGCGATTCAAATCGGTGCTTCGGCGTTTATCAATCATGAATACAAAGTAATCGCCAAAATTGCGGTTGTCATTGCGGTTATTTTGGGTGTCCTGGTAGAATGGTATGTAGGTATAGCCTTCCTTTTAGGAGCTTCTATGAGTGCCACAGCCGGCTTTATCGGGATGAAGATTGCCACCATCGCCAATGTGCGTGTATCCAACCGTGCAAGAGAAACCAAGAGCCTAGGTAAGACCTTAAAGGTTGCTTTCCAAGGAGGCTCGGTAATGGGACTTTCGGTAGGCGGCTTCGCGTTATTGGGTTTGGGCATTGTATATGTAGTATTTGGTGAAATTTTGGGACAACTGAAACCGGAGCAACTGGTTATTGTGGATAACTGGCTCGGAATTAACTTTATTCCGTTTACCATGACAATTTCCGGATATGCTTTGGGCTGCTCGATCATTGCAATGTTTGACCGCGTTGGTGGTGGTATTTACACTAAGGCGGCAGACATGGGTGCTGACCTTGTAGGTAAGACCGAAGCACATATTCCGGAAGATGATCCACGCAACCCGGCAACCATTGCTGATAATGTCGGTGACAATGTCGGTGACGTAGCAGGATTGGGTGCAGACTTATTGGAATCTTTCGTCGGTGCCTTGATTTCCGCAGGTGTATTGGCAGCATATTTCTATTATACACAAAGCGGAGTGCAAGGAATGAATTTTTCGCCGGAATTGGCAAAAACTTTGATTTTGTTCCCTCTTTTATTTGCAGGTGTTGGCTTAATCAGTTGTGTTATCGGTATTTCCTCTTTATTGGTACGTAAAGTCTCTGAAGAGCCTCACAAAGAATTGAACTATGCCACTTGGATTTCCGCCGGATTGACTGTAATCGGAACCGGTGTTTTGACTCACTTTGTTTTCAAAGGTGCAGACATGACTCCGCTTGGTTTCCGCTTGGGAGCATTGTCTCCTTGGTTTTCCGCAATCGCCGGAATTGTAGCCGGTATTTTAATCGGTTTCTTGGCAGAATACTATACTTCTTATGACTTTAAACCGACAAAAGATATTGCACAAGCTTCTCTGGAAGGCACGGCGCTTACTATTACCGAAGGCCTTTCGGTAGGAATGAAATCTGCTTTCTTACCGGTATTGGTACTGGCTTTAGCGACACTAACAGCCAACTATTTTGCAGGTCTTTACGGGGTAGCAATGGCGGCAATCGGTATGCTTTCCTTCGTAGCTTCTACTGTATCGGTGGATACTTATGGACCGATTGCAGATAATGCAGGCGGTATCAGTGAAATGAGTAAATTGGAGCCTCAAGTGCGTGAGATTACCGATAAACTTGACTCGGTAGGAAATACCACAGCAGCAATCGGTAAGGGTTTTGCTATCGGCTCTGCATCTTTGGCGGCACTTTCCTTATTGGCATCCTTCCTCTACTCACAAGCGGATGCGACTCATATTCACGGATTTGATTTGATTTTAAATATGATTAATACCCATACTTTGGCAGGTGCTTTGGTAGGTGCAGCTCTTCCTTTCTATTTCTCCGGTTTATTAATTGAAGCGGTAGCAAAAGCGGCCGGCAAGATGGTGGCGGAAGTACGTCGTCAATTCAAAGAATATCCCGGTATTTTAGATGGTACACAAAAGCCGGATTACAAGACTTGTATCGAGATTTCTTCCGAGGGTGCTTTGAAGGAAATGAAATATCCTGCAATGATTTCGGTCTTGATTCCGATTGCAGCAGGCTTTATCTTTGGAGCCAACTTTGTAGGCGGTTTATTAATCGGTACTACTTTGTCTGCGATTATGTTGGCACTCTTTACCGCAAACAGCGGCGGTGCTTGGGATAATGCTAAGAAATTGGTAGAGTCCGGTGGTGTGAAGGGACATGGCAAAGGCAGTGAAGTTCACTCTTCAACCGTTGTAGGTGACACTGTCGGTGATCCTCTTAAGGATACCGTTGGACCTTCTCTGGATATCTTGATTAAGATTATGTCTGTTATTTCTCTGATTCTGGTATCCGTCTTTGGAAAGTACAATTTGTTTGATTTATTGAAGTTTTAATTTTCTTTCGTATAGTTTATAGGAAAATTATGATGGGAGCAGCGGAAACGCTGCTCCTTTGAATAAAGAAAATTGCAGTTTTCCGTTAAATGAAGGGCAGGAACTGTATCCATTGCCAAGCTTTGGTACATTCAATACTTTGTGTGCTTTAAAGCGATGGAGGAAACACAAAAGAAATAATCTGAAAATTATTGCTTAATATCACAAGAAATAAAAAATAACTTTTTTTATAAAAAGGGTATTGACAATTTAAATATTATGATGTAATATACAATCAAAGAACGGATCCGGAACGTTCTTATCAAATAAATTATATAATATCGTTAGTACAAGTGTTATATGATGATTTGAAAAAGTAAAAATTGAGGTTTCAGTAACTCAAGAAAGGAACAAATGAAAGGAGTGATCTTTATGAAAAAGCTCCAAACCAGGTACATAAGAGCAGTGATTTAATTCCTCTTTGTTACATTCAAGAGAAACATTGAGGTAAGAGAAAAGGTTCTGATATGTTGAAGCAATACCTGCTAAGAAAGCATTTATTGTACCGTTTAACTTTTGGAGTGTTCGATTATCAATACATATGTAATGTCTTCTAATTTAGATTAGAGAGGTTACAGAAAGATTATAAATGTTTAGTTTGCAATCGGTTAAGAATCATTGGATAGATTGATTTTATCAATTCAGGTTAAATAATAATCGTATACAGTACAGTTATTAGAAACAGGAACTAAACAGAAATACTTGATAATCTAACAGTATTTGGCTTTTTTCTTATCGTATTTATGTTCTGTAAAGAAAGACATAAAACTCTGTTTTGAGAAAGTAAATTAGGAATAATTTAGGTAACAAAAGAGGAGCAGAGACAATCAATACAAAGAATGTGTAAAGAAACATTCGGCGTTATGTGAATGCACAATCTCAAATTAATGATGAAGGAGTGCCATATAAGGGCATATAAGATTTTCGGATAGATGCAAACATAGGGAAAACCATTGATTGTTGAAAAAAACTATTAATCTTTCGGAAAGGAAAAAAATGAAAAAATTGAATACAGTAATATAGCCACCTCGGAAGTAGTGAGGTGGCTATTGCTTTGTCTTATTTTTGAGCTTCAAATACCAGATAGTAACTTTCCTCCGTGAAAGGATCTAAGTTGAAATTACCATAGTATTTGACGTTTTGAAATCCGGCATCATGTAGCAGCTCGTCCAAGATATTATAACTTAGTGGATAGAGCGGAATACTGTGTTTATGTCTTGTGTTCGTCTTTTTATCTTTTAATATAGTCTGAAAGTGAATGATTGAGTTGTCAAAAGTATAATTTCTCTCAAATCGAATGGTATCATTTTCGATAATTGGTAAAGACTTTACTTTATTTGCCATGATGTAGGAATAATTCAGAATCTGTCCCTTGAAAACACCGGTAGTTTTTAAAATAGCGGCCACTTGGCTGAACAAGCTGTATATTTGGTTTAGTTCGGTTAAATGAACAATAGTATTACCAAAACATAGGACTTGGTGAAATTGCTTTTCCGGAAAAGCGGAGCCAATTGTCAACATGTCCATTATTTCATAGTCCAGCTCAAGCTCTGGAAACTCCAGTTTTTTGGAATTTGCTACGGAAATCATTTCTTCGTCCAAATCAATTCCTGTTACCTGATGGCATTCTTTTGCCAGGGCAAGAGATAAATCACCGGTGGAGCACCCGATATCCAAAATTCGATTGGACTTGCCGGAGTAGCTTAAATGTTGTGCGAAAGAAAGTTTATCCAATGTAAGGGGGAAGATCTCTGAGTAAAATTTAGACATTAAGGAATACATGATTGACCTCCTGTGCTGCTGTGAACCTTATCTAAAAATACTAAAAGATTTTGTGACCTTTTCCGAAATATATGATATCATTAGGATGAAATCACAAGGAAAGGATTCGCTGTGAAAAGCTCGGTCTTTAAATAGAAAATCACCGGTCAAATAGTCGGCCATGATTTTCTCGTTGTTTGTTCCGGTTAAACTGTAACTTTTACATTATAATATAAAGAGAATAAACAGTAAAGAAAAAATCCTATGAAATTTTAGTAAAATAATGATAATTAAAATGATTTGCTTGATACGAAGAAAAGAACTTTATGCCTAAGGCAAATCATTAAAATGAATTGCTTTTAAGTGCTAAATTCCTTGTATAATAGGCGTGCCTCATAGGTACATAGTTTTGCAGAGGTTTTTCCACACGCTTGAAAGGGAGCGTGATAAGTTCAAAAACGAGAGTATCAGGGTTAAGTAAAAGAAAGTGGACAATTATGATAAAAATTATTGGAGTCGGCTCCATCAAAGAAGAGTATATCCGTAAGGCAATTGCCCAACAATGTGAAAAAATTAATAAACACAGCCGAATAGAAATTATTACCGTAGAAGATGAAAAATGTCCGGAGAATTTTTCAGAGAAACAGAGAGAAGAAGTCAAAAGCAAGGAAGGACAGAAGATACTTCGACATATCAAACCTGAGGATTATGTGATAGCTCTTACGCTGGAAGGAGAAGCCTTTTATCACTTCGAATTAAAGAGCATGCTACTGCAAAAGAATGTCTGTTTTCTAATTGGCGGAAGCCTCGGTTTATCCGAAGAAGTGAAAAAAAGAGCACATCGTGAAATGTCCTTTGGGGATATGACCTATCCGCATCAGTTAATGCGTTGGATATTGGCGGAAAAGATTGCGGATATCTTGCAATCGGTATAAATATTTTAAGTTTCCCCATTTTTCGACAACAGAACCACTCCAACTAACCTGTAGAAGC
>JAUMXK010000016.1 GCA_030535295.1 Eubacteriales bacterium
AAACCATATCAAAATCTTTTTCAAATAGTTCTTGACATATTACCAGAATGCTTTTGTATTTCAAATTTTCTTTTTACACCCCTTTTTTACACCAGTATACCATAAACAAACTATAAAAAATATATTTTCTCCTTTTTTCTGTTCGTACATCCTAATTTTCATTTCTTATTCCAGCATACGAAAAACCTCTCATCTCTAGCGGATAAGAGGTTTCTACTTTACCTTTGCTTTACCATAAATTCAAATATTAATATTTAAAAACTCTATCCCTTCCTAATCCAACATTCCCCACTCCCTAAGGATTTGCATGGTTTTTTCGGAACTTGTATGGCAAATGGCTGTTCCTCCCATTTTCTGCCATTCCGACACATTTTTTTGATAATCATCTATCAAAATGCTGTTTTTTCCTTTGCAAAAACCGGCTTTTTCCGCACGCAGGACAATGTTGACCTTAACATCCTCCGATAGCAGTCTTCTAACCCAGTTTCGCTTATCTTCTCCTGCTCCGTCAATACCACGATGCGGTTTTGGAACCGCTGTTAAGATTTCGCATCGCTCTCCATATTTTTGATAGACGGCATCAAACATTTCTTTTGCCTTTGCCATCAATTCGAGCCTATCATAAAAGTGCTTCGCCTCTTTTACCGAAAGCCACATTTTATCTTCTTCTGCTTGCGAATAATCTTTTTCATTTTGGTTTCGCACCTTCAGACCACAAATTTCCTTGATTCCTCTTTCAAAGTCTGCAAGTACCCCATCCAAATCAAAATAAATTTTATCTACCATTGTTTCCTCCTCTTTTCCTATAATCCTCTCGAATTTCCTGCGACCAATTACTCTCCCTTAAGCATTGCTTGACTTCTCCTGCACAAGCTGCTTGCATTACAGAGCTGACTGCCTCTGACACCCCTTTATAGACTGTAGCGGTCCCAACACTATCATGAACATAATTCACTGCATTTTCTTTGGAAATGCCAAACCTGCCTGCTTCTTGATAAGAGTCAATGTTCGCTCCGATGAAAATGAATTCCCAACCATACTTTTTTTGCTGATGACAAATCATCCGATTGATTTTTTCATAAGAATAGTTTCGGCTGGCATTCTCCATGCCATCCGTTGTAATGACAAATACGGTTTTCTCCGGTCTATCTTCTTCTCTAGCATATTTGTGAACATTTCCGATATGACGAATTGCACCGCCAACAGCATCCAGCAGCGCCGTTGTTCCTCCAACATAATAATCCTTTTCCGTCATTTCTTCAACCTTTTTTATGCTAACTCTGTCATGTAAAACCTTACATAGATGATCAAAAAGTATCGTGGAAACAACTGCCTCCTCACCGGTCTCTTTTTGTTTTTTTATCATGGCATTAAAACCGCCGATAGTATCCCTTTCCATACCTTCCATAGAGCCGCTGCGATCCAAAATATAAACAATCTCTGTCAAACCTTTTTTCATTGTAATTTCCTCCTTTTGGGTTATTATTGTTATACACCTATTATAGAAAAACAATTTGTAAAAAGGTCAACCCCAAGGCGACATAGAAAAATTATCAGGAAAGCGGCTCTAATCCAAAGTCAAATAAAGCAATGTCTATTTTAATGACATTAAAGTCTTGTCTTTTGATAAAATACTCTACCACAATATCTGTCTGTGAAATCGGAGAAAAAGCATAGCCGGCTACTTTCAAAAAATCCACCGCCTCATCCATATTTAATCGTAAGCCTACCGCCAACGCCAACATTTTTTCTTTTGACGGTTTCACCTGTCCTTTCATCAATTTGGAAAAATACTGCTTGGAAATATTTGCTGCCGAATAGACCTCCGAGTTCTTCAATCCTTTTTTGTTAATCAGTTTTTGTAAATACTCCTCAAAAGAATTGGTGTAAATCGACATTAGAGATTTTTCCAGTGATTCTTGCTGTTTTATTAATGCCGATTCCTCTGCAACCACATGGTTTCTATGCTTTCTATGAAGATAGTGCGTGCTTTGCTCGTTTAAAAACGGCATGACTGGATGGCGATATTCTTCTTCCAGTCTTTGTTTCACATATTCATTATCTATAAAATGCTGGATTGCTGTGACAGACTTCCGCTCGACATCATCTAAAATGCCAACCGTTTCCTCCTCAAAGACCACCAGAATAATATCCATCTCATACTTTTCTAAAAAGTCGGTGAATGCCGCAATCGCTATTTCAATGCCTATTTTCTTTGGAAAACCGTAAGAGCCGGTAGCTAAAAGCGGAAACGCAATACTTTCACAATTCTTTTCCTGTGCAAGCATTAATGCTTTATCATAGCATTGCCTTAGTAACACAGCCTCCTGATGAAGACCGTCAATCCACCAAGGACTGCTGGTGTGAATAATATATCTTGCCTGAAGCCCAAAAGCCTCCGTCAGTCCCACTTGTCCCGGCACCAGATAGCCGATGTCCTGTCTGGCTTTTAAAAGCTGTTCCACACCGGCTGCCTTATATATGGCCAAGTCAACCCCGCTCCCTATTTTAACCTCCGGATTGGCGGTATTTACTATTGCATCGGCTTTGACTTTGATAATATCATTTCTAACAATTCTAAATGCCATTTGTTTACTCCTTACTGGAAATGATTCCTCTAATACCTCTTATCTTAAAACTCCATTTATAACGGTAATTCTCCGACTTGCATTGTAGCATTACGGTATTTATATTATGATATTATAAAAATAAAGCGAAGTATTATTCTTCTTTCATGTTTAGAAGCTCATCCATATAACCGCTCATAATTTCATAACCCCAAGGATCATAAATTTCTCCTCGTGCAATTTCTTCTGCAATCATGGTTTGCATCTCCTTATAATACAATTCGACCAAAGATATTCTACAATCCAGTCCATCTGCTATCTCATCCGGAGTAGACAAACAATTACATCTAAAATAATCCAGTATCTCCTGATATTCTTCGGTTTCCTTATAAGTTCCATTCTCATACTCCGGCACATACCTTTCATATAGTAATGCATTGTTTAGCGAGTATGCCGTTTCGTTGTTTGACACTACTTTTCTTACATCTGTAAAACTACCTGTGCCTACTAATCTTGCAAATCTTCTGCCAACCGAAGCACGAATGGAATTCATTTTTTTACCCTCTAATTTTTGAAATGTTTCGGAAGCCTCCGAGATTTCAAATGGCACATAGTACTCCGAATAAAAAACATACTCCTCTATTTCCCGCAAAATATCATCTTCTATCTCTGTCTGCAAATAGTCATCCTTATCTGCAAACCCATAGTATTCTTCTACAATGTCTGCAATAATCCGGCTTATACTCTTTCCGCTTTGCTTAGCATCCGCACTTAATTTTTCGATTACCTCATCACTGGGATAGACTTGAATTTTTTTCATAAAACCCTCCAAAAGAATAAAAGTAAATGAATCATTTACTATATTGTAATCCATCTCTTTTATTAATGCAAGTCTTTTTTCCGAAAATATGTTCTCCCTATTTAACCTATACTTTAAAATACTTACCTCTCTCTTTTCCCATAAAAATAAGCTGCCCTTATATCAATATTTCCCTCAAAATCTCCGCAAGCAAAAGCGTAGCAGCCCAAAGCCGCTACGCCTTCTATCTCCTATATTAAAATCGACCGTCTATTGTCAACTTTTCTTTTCTTGTACTATTCGCCAGCCGCTTCTACTCTATTTCCTGCAAAACCAAGCTGTCATCTTTCCCACTTGGATAAATCATAAAAGTTCTGGTTAGGCCCTCTTCATCCGTATAAGAAATCCCATTATTCGGAATTAATCCGAAAAAGTGGAGACCCGCAATAAATGGCCTGTTTGGGTCCAGTACATCTATACTATAAACCTCTTTAACCACATAACTTCCCTCGTTATTATCACCTTTTTCCTCGTATTTCAAATCCAAAATCTTAAAATTCTTGACCCGCTCACTCGAAGTAAAGGTTATCTTCGCTGCGTCCTCATCATCGGCATTATACGAGTCATAGTCAAAGGAAAAATTTATCTCATCCTCCGTCGAATAATCGGCAAAAATCTTTATCAACTCAAACTCCATTTCCGAATACTCCGCAAAGTCTGAAAACGGTATCAGCCGAATCTCTTTGGCCTTATCCCTGATAGAAGCAAGGAGCGCCTCATACTCCTGCTCACTAATCTTGAGTTCCTCCGAGCTATCAATGTCCGACTCGCCGATAATATTACGGTAAAAAGCCGGAGTTTTTACATCATCCCCCTTTTCCTCCATAAAGTAATAATCCTCATACTCTACCGACCGGGCATCGGTAACCAATGTTATCACAGCAGTAAACTCATCCAGCGGATGACCGATGTAGTTATAGTAAAACTTCCCGTCACCAATGTAAAAAAGTTTATCCACGGATGTACCAATCAGTGCAATATATGGCTCATTCTCTTCATCTATGGAGTAAATTTCATAAATCGTCTTACCATAGTGGTAGTCCCCCTTCTTCTCGTCAATGCCGCCGATAATCAGCTCCGGCACACCATCTCCACTGATGTCAATAATATTATAGCCAAATGACGCCAAACCAATCTCTGCACTGTCTTCCATCTCCTCTAATACCCCGACGGTATCCTTATTAATATCCATCACCGTCTCTTGTCCGGTATAAGCCTGAAACACTCCCAGCATGCCCTGATTTAGATCGTCTTCCTCCATTTGAGCGGTCAGCAAACGATAATACCTTGACAATTCCTGCACATAGTAGATTTTATACTCCTTTGCTGCGGCTCGGTAGTTCTTGTCATAATTTAGATAACTATCCACTTCCTCCGGCTCATTACTTTCTTCTATTTGCTCCTTTTCGGAGCTTGCCTGCCCCTGCTTCTCTTTTGGCGTATTTTCATCCTTTGTAATAGTATCCTTTTTGTCCATTTCATTTTCTACAATCTGAGCCGGCTTATCCGGATTCTCCGGTCCGCCAAAAGGTAACTTCGGCAGACAACCACTGAATAGCAACGAAAGAATACAGGTAACCGCCAGTAAATATTGTAATTTCTTACTCATACATAATCTCCCCTTTCTACCGGACTTTTTATATATCTTCCCCGACTTGCTCTGCAAATGGATAGCTGTCATACTCTATCTGTTTCATCGACATTACTTTGCCCTCTGCATTCGTTTTAATCTGCCACAGGCTGCATTCGTACTCAATTCTTAGTTTTTTGGGGTTCTTTATCGGTTTTACCACCTCGTAGGCTACCGCTTCCATTGGAGGTACCGATGTAATGATTTTATTTTCCGGGTCGTACATCACTTCATCTAACCACATCCGATTGTTTTGATAATCTACTTTGCTACACATTGCATAAAACTCCGCATTCTTTTTGACAGTAGTCGTTTGCGGGTAGTCCACTGTCTTACGAAAAACATGAACCGGTGAATCAAAGATTTCATATAGAAAACTGATACCGTTATTGATTTGATATAGCTCGATTACGATTTCACCATCGCCCAAAGCCTTGTAAGTCAATACATAATCGCCATCAAAATTGTCGCCCACATACATCGACTTTTCCTCTTTCGGCACACTAAAATTAGTCGTTTGAAAAGAAATCGTATTGTTAAAGCCGCTTTCATCCTGAGTATAATCTAAGATGTCAATATAGCCCTCCGATTCATACTTGCCCTTATTTTTGGGGCTGGTAATCTCAAAAGAATAGGAATAATCCTCTCCAATCAAAAGTCTCGCCATTTCCTTGGACGACTCGGCATGCCAATAGGTCCATTCTCCCAACAGGAGCTGATGAATCGACTCTTCTCTTTGAAAGACCAAAGGGTCCGTTGACTTTTCCAATGATTTCGGCGTCGGTTTCTTCCTTTTTTTCTCTTTTTCACTTTCATACTCGGAAAAAGGCGTATAGCGAACCGCTTCAATCATCATTATCAGTTCTCCCACGAAATTCTTATATACATCCGCATCCATTGCCTCCGAATGCTCCGGCTCCCAATTCTCTTTTGAGGTATAGTAGTATTTCTTTTCTTCCGGTGAAAAAACGGATTCTACAAATTTTAGGCTTTTCCCCTGCTTTTCCAGTTGATAGATTGAAAAAAATATCCCTTCCCCGCCAGACGCTTCATTTAAAAAATAACCCTTTTGACCATTGGCCAGACAATAATACCGATCTCGCGGATTGCCGGCAAGAATTAGCGTCGGTTTTTTATTTACCAAGGTAAACATGGCATAGATACTATCCACTTCGCTGGTACCGGAATCATTATCGACTAAGCCCACGAAAAGCTCCGGTATCTCATCCTCGTTGATATCCTCAACCGCATATCCGACGGACTCCATGATTTCCTCACGCTCCATCGTTAAAAACATCTCCCAAATCGCCGCCTTACTATCATCAATGTCTGATGTATCCTTCTCACTGTTGTAGTCATAATTCATCATAAATTGATAATACTCCTCAATCACCGCTGCATAAGGGTCTTCTGTATTGTCCTGTGAGGTATCCGAATTTTGAGCTGGCTTATTTTTCTTCTTTAAAGACTTGCTACTCCTCTCTTTTTCATCGGTTTTGCTCTCCTCTTTCTTTTCCGGTTTTTCCTTTTCTACCGAAACACTTGGCACATCCGATTTTTCTTCGGTTTGCGGATTCATCTTCGGCTGCAGAGTGCAGCCGCTTAGCGTTACCGAAAGTATTAAAGCGAATAATAATGCTGTTTTTAACTTTTTCATACTAGACTCCTTTGCTTGGCACTTCCATCCTAATTGATAATTTGATTGATTCGGATGGAGAAAGGTCCGGTATATACTTGGTTGCTTTTTTCATAAAGTTTTTCCACAAAAACTTCGTAACCGCCGAAGTCTCTTTTTTCCTTTGCACCCTCCGGAGTAATTTCAAATCCATAGTATTGATTGCCGTCAAGATTTTTTTCAAACGGCTGATAGCTGACCTTAATCTCTTTTCCGTTTTTATCCAGAAGGCGTAATCCCTCGACCGATCCCACTTTGCCGTCCGTATAAAGTATAATTCTATACTCGTTATAATTTTGTTCAATTACTACAATCGGCTGTATTTTGATATATGCATCCCTTTTTACATCACCATACTTGCGGGACGGGCTTGGGGAATCCTCCCTCTTCGGTCTTTCCGAAACTTCGACTTCTTTCCATACCTCCACTGGATGCAGTTTCGGCGGTTCTGCCACTATCTCTGCCGGTTTCGGTTCTCTCACCTCCGGAAGCGGAATCTCCTTTTTCTCAAATATTGTAAAATCAAGTTCGATTTGGTCGGCATCGTCCATAAACTTATGGTAAGGTGCCGTCATATAGCCCCATACTTTAAGACTTGCTTCCTGCTTCGGATATACTTCCGGTCTTGTAAATACCACCTTAAATTCCTTGCCTCCCCAGCCTAGCCTATAGTCTACATTTTCCTGCATAAGTCTTCCGTCGCTATATACTTCATGGCCTTCGGTTCCTTTTCTATGGCCATCCGGCGGCATCACATTGATACTCATCAATCCACGAAAGCTCTTTTGATCCAGCACTTCGGCCTGAACAAATTTAATTGGAATAAAGTCCTTAAACTCTGCCGTAATGACCGCATCGGAAATAGCCGATTTGCCATCGGATGCCTTTAAGCCATTGATTGCACAGACAATCGTTTTACCATGTAAATTTTGATTGGAGAATTTAAAACGAATACTGTCTCCCCCCGGCGAAAGATTGTAATGTGCATCTTCAATTCTTCTGCCATCCACCGTAAATGTAAAATTGCTCTTACTTGGGAAGGAAACTAGCGTATTAAACTTAATATTCAATTCATCATATAAATAGGTCTTGGCCGCAACCGGCTTTAATACCTGTGGTAGCTGCACTGAAGTAAATACCTTTGGCGTCTGTATTTGTGCATCTGTCTTCAGCTTATCTGCTACCGGATTACTTTGATAATCGAAACGGGTTTGCTCAAAGATTTCTTTAAATCGATGTAAATCCTGCTCTCCCAAAATCAGACCGGAATTACCGTTTTTAGGAATCTCAAGGCTGTTAATCATATAAATAAAGGCTTGTCCACGAGTAATTTTTTCAGAGCCGTCTCCCGCATCCAGGGTTATTCCGATTGTTCTGGCTTTGCCCATAATATCTTCTTTTGACCAGTCCGCACTGTGATTGAGTGCTCTTAGCATATAGGTTGCCATTATTTTCCGATTTACAGGTTGTCCCGTTCCGAACAGATTATTGCCGATACCGTTGGTCAGCCCCTTTGTATAAGCATAATCGACATATTTCGCCGCCCAGTGATTTTTCGGCAAATCACTGAATTGCCCGTAAGCGGTAAATGCCTGTGCTTCCTGTTCCAATCCCAGCATCCGAATCAGTATGACAATCGATTGTTCCCGATTTAGAGAACCATTCTCCTCCAGACCGTTTTGTGTTCCCTTGATAATATTCAGTTCCTGTAAAATCCTGCCGGATAGGCTCTGATTATTGACAGAATCCGGAACGGTTGTTGCATGAATCGAAACCATAGAAAGAATTAAACTCAATGCTACGACAAAACTTATTTTTTTCTTCATCTCTCCTACCTCCTACTTTAAGTAATTTCCATTTTAATCGCTTTTCTCTATCGGATAGAAACTGCTTTTTTAAGCGTTCATCCTTTTTTACCTATATAATGTATCATTAATACAAAAAAAATACCCTATCCAAAACTATAGGTTTGCATAGGATATTTTTTCAACAATCAATTCCCCTTTAGAAGCGGTAATTCAATTTTCATTTTAACGCAATTTTGACAGAGAATCTCCATTTTTCCGCCGAATTTCTCAATTTTTTTGCGTAAGTCCGCCAATCCGCCGGTTTCTTTAATCGAAGCGATTTTTAAATCGGAATCATCTTCCACTTCCACTTTCAGTACAGAATCCTGTTCGGTAATCCGAATTCGGACTTCTTCGGCCTGCGAATGTCGTACGGCATTGGTAATCGCTTCACGCATTGCACTGAGAACCAGATAGCTTATTTTTTCCTCTTTGGGCAGTTCCCCCTCCAAGATAATATTACATCCGAACACTTGTGAAGCATCGATAAAAGGATTCGATGATTTTAAACTGTGTTCCCGACCTTCGATATTCGGCCATTCCTTTTCTTCAATGACTTCCTGCCAAATTTCGATTGGAGATACTTCATTCTGATTTTCTAAAAACAGTTGCGTTGCCAATATTGCTTTGCCAAACTTGGCATGGGTATCAATCTTTAAATTAAGAATCTCTTCTTCTTTTCTGGATTGAATTAAATCTTTTAATAATTTCTCCTGTTTTTTCTTTTGCTCCGTCAAATTATGATTTTTTTCCTGTAACTGATTGGAAAGCTGATAAATTTGAGTAATTTCATGGGCTGAAATTTCCTGAAAATGCGCCCCCTCAAATTGAAATTCCTTTTGCTCCACCTGCCATACACTATTGTCTTTGAGCCGAAGAATAATCTCATCCTCCGTAGAATCCGGAAGTGTAATCATATCCCTTTGCATATCCCGATTTAAAATATCCTGAATATCCTCCAGACACTGAAAATCTCTTCCCGTAACCTGAAAGACAAAATCATACATTTGTTTATTTACCAAAACCGGAATTCCCTTGGAGTTGATAATACTGATTGCTTTCGGCAAATTATCAAAGGCCTCTTTAATCGAGTTAAAACTGATTTCTTTTTTATATTTGTCATAGTTTCTTTTGATATACCGTCCGGATACCAGCAATACAGCGGTCAAGAAAAGGATTGTCAAAATGACATTTTGCCTCGAACTGAATAGGGTAAAATCTGTAATCCCGATGTTCCACTCTTTTTCATATAGAATCTCAATCATCATAAACATTTGAATAGACGAAACAATAATCAGGCCGATAAAAAAAAGGACAACTTTTTTTCCGCTTTTATTTATAAATGCAATAATAATGCTTGCTACTTCCAAAATAATCGCGATAATATAAAAAATGGATAATAGAACTTGAAAAATCGTATTTATCTCAATAAATCTCATAATCCGCTCCTTATAAAATCCTCAAATTTATTTGCACATTATCCCTATCTTCTTCGTATATCTCAGAAAATAACGCCGTTTTTCCGCCGATTTTTAAGAGAATATCTGCTTCGATAAAACGATTAATCTCGCTTCCGTTTAGCAGAACGGATAAATTAAGATAATTTTCCTCCTCTCGAATCGACAAGAATATATTCTTTAACTCCCGAAAAAAAACTTCAATCAAATCTTGAATACATTCATAAATAGCAAATGCCTGCTCTTTTTTTATGTTTCCTCCGGCATCCATTTTCAGACCAACATTGACTCCCATCTTTTTCAGGTTGTTTAAACTTTCCTTAATGGTTATTTCCAAGTCTTCCCCGGATATTCTGTCCTGAGATTCTGCCAGAAAAACCAGATTACTGTAACGCTTGATATAAGTAGCGTAAATGCTGATTTCTCTCCACTTTAATTCCTCATTTCCTTGTTGACGGATATATTCCAAATTCAACTTAATTTTATTCATTTGACGATTTGTCTTTTTATTAATCACATCATAGAGCCGGTTTTTCTCCTGCATCATAATTCTTTTCTCATCAATATTCATCTGATTTTGAATCAGCTGTATCTCATTTTCCAGTTTGGAATTGACGGTTTCCAGCTTTTCTATCAAGCCCAATAAATTATCCAGATTCTCCTCCCAAATGACATAACCTCCGGTAATCGGACTGATATAGAGCCGGCTTTTAATATTTCTGGAAATCATACTGTCTGTTTTTAACTGTTCAAAGCTCTTGGCATCAATTATATTTTCCTGCCCGGAATAGTAATGGGTTTTCCCGTCCTTATCTACAATCCCCGTATTCCTTGTAGAGTACCTAAAAAACTCATTATACTTGGAGTTGGAGCCGATTAATCCAATCTGGATACAACTTTCCCAAAATGCTATGGTAGTCATACAGTAGGCTATCGTAATCTCAATAAATTGAAGAAATCTATGATTTTGGTTCAGACTGTAAAAAATACTGTAAAACACATAGATAATGACAAAAATAAAGGGGAGATAAACCCGCTCTTTGCTGGCCGGAATTCTGGATTTTCGAAACATGATATAGATGGAGGCAATGGCAAAAGAAAAAGAAAAGAGATAGGAAAGATAATAAAACAAGCCATATCCATAGGTCATACCGGCATAGGTGTTGCCTTCAAAGACAAATGCCATGCGATGAATATCATTGGTCAGCACACCTAATATTATCAAAATAGCCGGAATCAGAAATAGTTTATCGCGAAGCGGCAATTTAGAGTCTTCTTTTTGTCCCACCGTCTGTGCAGTATAATAGCTGAAAAGCGGAATCAACACGATAGGAATATAAAATAGATACCAAAGCAGATTCATTCCTTCGTACACCGATAAAACCCGATATTTTATTGTCCGAACAAATAGCCAGAAAAACATCAGAGCTCCTACGGAGATTAAATAGAATCTGATTTTTTTATGAATAATGCGGATATATATGGAAATAATCCATGCCAAAAGCAATGCCGTATTGATAATAAAATTGATAATAAACTCAATGTCAAACAAATAACCATTCGGTTTTTCCATTCCTCGAAAAATCCCCATTACAATCATCAACAGGGTAATCCCTATGTATTTTTGATGGTTCTTACTCCATATCTTTTGCATAAAATTACCTCAATCTTAGATGAATCTTGGTTTGGCTGGTGTTTGATTAATTATATCATAAAAAAGCACGAATGAGCCAAAAATTACTTCGTAATTTTTGGTCGCGTGGGCTCTCATATGTCGTACTTCGCCCAAAGAAATCTCTATGTATTCATACCATTTCTTTGGGCTCGTCCAACGCATTCGTGCTTTTTTCGCGGAAATTATATCACAAATATACACGAATGAGCCAAAAATTACTCCGTAATTTTTGGTCACGTGGGCTCTCATATGTCGCAATTCGTCCTTTCTCGGTATTGACCATTTGTAGTTCTAATGCTATGATAAAAATGATTCCAACGAGATAATGATAAAGGGGAAGATTTGTATGTCACAGGAAAACCGTTCTCTCAAGCCGAATATCCTAATTGTAGAAGACCAGTTTATCATCAAACAGGCCATTGAAAACACTTTAAACCAAACCAATCAGTTTCATATTGTAGCTTCCATCGATAATGCTTCTCATGCGGAAGCATACTGTAAAGGGCGAAAAATTGATTTGATTATTATGGATGTTTATACCGCTCAAAGAGAAAATGGCTTGGAGTATTCTAAAAAGATTAAAGCCGCTTATCCTAGTATAAAAATCATGATTGCCACTTCCATGCCCGAACACAGCTTTATTGAAAAAGCCATCTCTTACGGTTGTGACAGTTTTTGGTATAAAGACAGCGGTTTAATCGAGTTTTTAAGTATCCTTGAGCGTACCTTAGCAGGGGAAAAAATTTTTCCGGAAAATACTCCCGAACTGGAAATCGGTTTTGCCAAAAGTACGGAATTTACCGCCAGAGAATTGGAAATTTTACGTGAGTTGATGAACGGATATTCGCCGCAGGAAATTGCCGAGCATCTGAACATTGCCAAAGTAACGGTACACTTCCATATCAATAATCTTCTTTCGAAAACCGGCTACGATAATAAGGTAAAACTGATTATTGATATTGCGGATAAAAAATTTATTATTCCCGGATTTTAATGCTTAAGGACTCTGTTCCAAAATAGGATAGAGTCCTTTTTAGCGGCATTTCACTTTCCACCTCTTTTTTTCTTAACCAGTCTTTTAACTTTTATATTCCCCCACCTTTCACGCATTCCTTCTTAGCCTACGCCCATGGATCTTCCTTTTTCGGAATCCGAATACTTGAAAGAATTCCCGGATATTCCCAAATAAAAAATTCCTCGCCCTTTTGTCTAAGTTTAATAAATCGTTTACTGTCGGCACCGCCGGAAGCAACCAATACTTTGACATATCCCGGTTCGACATAGGATTTGTCTTCATAAGTTTGAATCGTGAGCGGTTGATTTGCCGTATAATTATTTTCCGGTGTTGCTCCTTCAAAATAAGAATACGGTAAATACAGTTTATCGCAAAGTCGGTCAGCCAAGAAATTTTCTTCATACTTACTTAAATCAATCGGTCCTTTCAAGAAATTAATCATTTCAATGCCTAATTCTTTGTTTTCAACATACTTACATAAAGCCAATAAAAACAGTGCTGAAACAGCATAGGGATCTTTTAAAGAGAAATTTCCCATGTTTCTAAATTCCTCCAAACTATCCGGTACTTTTTCAAATACATATCTCATCTCTCTCTCCTTTCCTTCTAGCACTTTCTTTTTTGTAATCTCAATGTATCATCTTTTGCCAAGAAATACCCTATCTAAAAGTATAGGTAGGAAGAAAATATAAAAATAGACCTTCTCGGTTAAAGCACTTTAACGCAAAAAGGTCTATTTATTCTGTTTATTAAATTCATTTACTCTTTTCTTTTATCGAGTAAGAATACTTTCTAAAGCTAAGTCATTATCTCATAAACGCATCGGGTCCGATTGGCAGTCCGGTAAAATACCAAATAACCATCAGCAATATCCATGAGAATAAAAATGCTATCGAGTACGGTAACATTGTAGAAATCAAAGTACCGATTCCCGAATCTTCATCGTACTTTTGAACAAAGGTGATGATAACCGCATAATAAGTCATGAGCGGAGATATAATATTGGTGGTGGAATCTCCAATCCGGTAGGCCAGCTGCGTAAACTCCGGAGTGATTCCCGCCAGCATCAACATCGGTACAAAGACCGGTGCCATAATTGCCCACTTTGCGGATGCCGAACCGATGAAAAGATTGATAAATGCTGACAATAATACGAATGCAATTACCAGAGGCAAACCGACAAAACCGACTCCTTTTAAGAAATTGGCTCCACTCACCGCCAGGATAATGCCAAGTTTTGAGTAGAGAAAGTAGTTGATAAACTGAGCGGAAGTAAATGCCAGCACCAAGAAACTACCCATGGTAGACATTGCCTTACTCATGCCATCAATCACATCTTTGTCTTTCTTTACCGTTCCGGCAAAAATTCCATAAAAGATACCCGGAAGCAAAAAGAATAAACCTATGGTAGGAACTAAGCCGTCATCAATAAAAGGTTTTAAAGTAGTTGCTCCGGTAGGAGTTCCATTATCCAGAACCGGACTTCTAAGCCATCCAAACTCCGGAACCGTTAAGAAAAGCATTATCGCTACGAACAAAAGCGTGGAAACCAGCGCAGCTTTTAAACCTCTGGATTCTTCTTTTGTTACCAGCATTGTTTCTACATCATGTTTTCCTTTATAAGCTCCCAGTCTAGGCTCCACAATTTTTTCGGTCACCCAGGTTCCTACAATGGTTAATAAAAAGGTGGAAACAATCATAAAGTAATAGTTGGCAGTTGCTTCAATCTTTACAGCCGAACCGCCGATTTTAATGGCTTCATTAGTAAGCCCTGTTAGTAATGGATCCAGCGTACCCAGAAGTAAATTAGCGGAAAAGCCGCCGGATACACCGGCAAAGGCAGCTGCAATACCTGCCAGCGGATGTCTGCCAAAACTAAGAAATACAATGGCTCCCAAAGGAATCAATACCACATAGCCGGCATCCGAAGCGATATTGGAAAGCACACCCATCAGCACGACAATTGCAGTGATAAACCTCTTCGGCGTACTAAGAACCACCTTTTTAAGGGTCGCATGAATCAGTCCGGTCTCCTCGGCAACACCTACTCCAAGCATTGCTACCAGTACTGTCCCCAAAGGCGCATAAGTTGTAAAGTTCTTGGTAAAAGTAACGAACATATAGCGAAGACCGGCTGCATTTAACAGCGACACCGCTTGCACTGTAACTTCCGCCTTCTCTCTGGCATCATAATAGCTCACGCCGGCTTTCAGGCGAAATGCAATCTCCGAGATCACAACCACCAGCACCGATAAAATGATGAATATTGTCGCCGGATGAGGGAGCTTATTGCCTACAACCTCCACCCAATTCAGAAAGCGATTGAAAAGTCCTATTTTTTTTGTTTTTTCCATGTGATTTCGTGATTTTTATAAATAAAAAGCCACTAATTCCTCCTCTCATTTTTTATTTCTAATATAATAGAAATATAATCATTTTTCAAGTATTTTTTAATGAAAAGTTGTAACAATATTCAAACATTTTTTCACGAACTTCTATCCGCAAATTTTCGGGCAATTTCTTCCCTATGTTCTTTCGAATCGGCCAATATAATATAGGTTACATCTCCTTGTAAGTCTCGAAAGGCATGCGGATTTTCCAAGCGAGCGACAATATTTTCTCCATACTCCTGATAAAGCTCTGCCTCCGAAACTTGATAGTCGATTTCAAATCTTCTGGTAATCATCAAGCACTCTTTTCCGTTATCTTTTTTTTGTGCAAAAGCATCTCCATTTACAATATCAGCATAGTCATCAAAAAGGCTTCTGGAATAGGCGTAATTATACATGTCCACCGCATAAGAACCCGGGGGCCGGTTATTGTACTCAATTGTAATATAAGAGCCGTCTGCCCGTCTGAAAAACTCTACATGGAAAAATCTTTCTGTCATTTCAAACTCTTTGATAATTTTCTGACCCAACTTTCTTAATTCCGGCTCGATATCTTTGGTCACAAAATAGGCAATGTCCTTTTCTTTAGTCAGCAGTTGCAAAGGAGTTGCCGAATACTCAATTCCGGACTCAAAAACAATATTTCCGTGTCT
Organism: Eubacteriales bacterium; assembly: GCA_030535295.1. Classification (GTDB taxonomy): domain Bacteria; phylum Bacillota; class Clostridia; order Lachnospirales; family Vallitaleaceae; genus W11650. The sequence goes on from JAUMXK010000016.1 coordinate 15,769, forward strand.
ATCTAATAGACCGTCATAAGTCACGATATCACCGGTAACAAAGGGCTCTAGGAAATAAGGGACTTCCGACTTAAATTGATTTTCAAACTCAGTGACATCTCTGTCTGTTTCCAATTTATAGGTAGCAGCTGCCCCTACACCGGTATCCGGCTTGGCAATCAGCGGCAATCCCAGATCCGAAACACCTTTTGAAATATCCGCTTGCTCTTTTATCAGATACCCCGGTACAACGGGCACGCCAGCCTTTTCAAACAGTTTCTTCATCTCGGATTTTTTGCGAGTTTTAAATAAATCATCCATTTTCAGACCCGGAACGTGAAATTGTGTTCTCAGCTCTGCATCCAGTGCCATCCAATACTCATTTTGCGACTCAATTCGGTCAATCACACCATACTTATAAAAGAAAAATGCTACTCCACGCTTTACTTCATCTAAATGATGAAGGTCTGAAACCTTGTAATAATCCGTTAGAGAGCTCTTCACTTTATCTCCGAGCTCATCATAACTCTCATTTCCGATTCCCAAAACAGTAAATCCCTTTTTAGCCAAAGACACGCTAAACTCCTGAAAATTCTGTGGATAATTTGGAGAAATCACAATATAATTCATAATAACCTCCTTTGTGATACGGTTGATAATTCACACTGTATGCCTTTTTCCCTTCTTATTTTCTTATTATCTTTCTAATTACAACCTTTACAACCTGTCCGCTCCTCTTTTCCAACATGGTTTATCCGGTTTTAATATCCCAACTTGGAAAGAAAGTATGGCATTTGTATCCGCCACCATGGCCAATCGTGAGCAGCATCATGTCCCCATTCATCAAACCATGCCGGGATTCCTTTCATGGCAAACGCTTCCTTTAATTTATAAAAAGAAGGTAGACCGTCATGCTCCCAAGGGCCATGTCCGGTGCAAATGATAATGTCGGCATTTCGGTAATGATTTAAAAACCAGTCCTCGTTTTGAAGCCATAAGTATTGTGACGGTGAGTTGCGATACACCAGCGCATCATCCCCATACTCGCCAACCATAAAGCGAATGTCGTAAACACCGCTTAAGGCAATCACCTGAGAAAACACATCCGGATGTTGCAGGAAGACATTAACCGCATGATAAGCTCCCATACTGCATCCGGTACACATCATCGGGTCAAAATGTCCTGTTTTGTGCTTAATAAAAGGAATCGCTTCCTCAATTAAATATTTATCATATCGGATATGCATAAGTGCCCTGTCATGTGCACTTTTATAAGGGCATAAAAACGCTTCCGAGTCTACGCTGCCAAGAGTAAAAAACTGAATCTTACCGCTCTCAATATAATATCTGCAAGCATCAATCATACCAAAATCGGCATATTCACTATGCGTTCCACCGCTAGAAGGAAATACCACTACCGGCATTCCCGCATGACCATATCGATTTAGATACATCTCTCTTCCTAAATTGCCACTATAATGGCTCAAAAACTCTACATGCATACTATCACCTCCAATGTTCCGCTATTCCTGTTTTTTTCGTTTTCTTCGGACAGCAATGTTTTCGTGGCAATCCAATTGTGCATTTAGCCACCCATTACCAATTCTTGCTCAAAAACTTCAAACACCTTGGCAAATACTTTGCCCAAGCCCTTTCATGGTGTTTTTCACCTGCGGCTACTACAATATCCAAGTTTTCTAAAGGCAATCCCTTTTCCAGCAGTTGCCGATAATAGCTAAGAGAAGAATTAATATAATGCTGATTGATATTTCCGGACATCAAACCGGCATCACATTCATTATATTCATTGGTTCCGACCATAATAAATACGCTTTGCTCAGCCAATTTCACATTCTGCATGAAATCATCAAAGCCCTTTTGAAACAGCCAGTTGGCAGAGGAAAAAATCCCCAACTGACCGAATATTTTACTATATTTCGCTCCCATATATTGACTGATACTGCCGCCCAGAGAACTTCCCATAATTGCGGTAAATTCTCTTTCCGGTTTGGTTCGGTAGTTTTTATCCATATAGGGCTTTACTATACCCACCACAAATTCTCCGTATTCCTCTCCTAATGGGCTCATTGGATGAGAATCGCCAAAATCCTCATTTTCAAACTTCCACGGCGAATATTCAGATAATCTCTCTTCTTTCCCATTGTCAATTCCAACCACTATCATCTTGGGCAAATCGGGATTTCTCTTAATTGCCGGAATCGTTTTCCAAGAATGTCCGCTAAATGCCTCTCGGCTGTAAAATACATTCTGTCCATCATGCATATAGACAACGGGATAGTGCTGCTCTTCCTTGAAATAATTTACCGGCAACAATACTCTAATTCTACGTTTTTTTTTCGTATAGGGAACCATTAATTCCACTGACTCCAGCTCTAAATAGTCATTTCTTTTCATCTCTTACCCTGCTCCTTCATCCGTTAAAGTTTCTAATTATAATATAAAATATAAGTAGAAATGTCAATAGAAATAATGGTTAAGGGGATGACAAAAGGATTTGTTTTGAATAATGGAGCTTTTGGGAAACAAAAAAACCGTAACTTGAGAATTACGGCCTCCTTGTTTCCCGTTTACGGGTTTTTCTTTATATCTAAGAACAAAAAAATTAAATTCCATTTTGTTTTTCGAACTTCCTGTCTTGGTATTGTTTTGGTGTCATTCCGATTATTTTCTTGAATAACACGCTAAAATACCTTTGATCCCTGTATCCTACTTTTTCTGCGATATGATATATTTTCAGATCAGGGTCTGTTAACAACTCACATGCTTTCCTAATTCTGAAATGAGTTAAATAGTCAATAAAGGAGTACTCCGTATTTTCTTTGAATAATTTTGTCAGATAGCTCTCACTAATTAGAAGTGCTTTGCATACATCGCCTACCGAAATGTTTCGATTATAGTTTTTTTCGATATACTCTTTTGCTCTTTTAATGTGTTTGTTTTGCGTTTGTATTTCTACTTTCAAAGGGGAAACTTGATGTTCATTACCGATAAAATTCTCTTCTTGTTTCTTCTTTTTAATTTTATTCACGGCATGAGTAATGCAATCATACAATTCCTTATCGTCAATCGGCTTAGCGATATATTCTGTCACACCAAGTCTTATTGCCTTTTTTGCATAGCTGAAGTCATTAAAGCCGGAAAGAATAAGAAACTCACAGTCACAAATCTCTTTTGCTTGCTCTATGAATTCAAATCCATCCAGCAACGGCATACGGATATCCGTGATGACCAATTCCGGTTTCAATTTCTTTACCAAATCGAGTGCTTCCAAACCGTTTTCGGCTTCTCCCACTACTTCACATCCTAAGCTTTGCCAATCTGTAGTCAGAACGAGTCCTTTGCGTATGATTCTCTCATCTTCCACTATTAAGCAGCGTATCATAATTATACTCCTCTTTCCATGGTATTTTCAAATAAACCGTTGTTCCTTTTTCTTTTGTACTCTCTATCGTAAGTCCGTATTTGGGGCCGTAATAGAGTTTCAGCCTTTGATGAACATTTTTCAATCCGATATGAGAATGTGACATCTCCTGATCAAGTGATTGGATTAATTCAGAACATTGTTCTTCTGTCATACCGATACCGGTGTCCGAAATTGCAATTGCCAAATGTTTCTCCTGATATTTTACTTCCACTTTTAAACTACCTTGCTTGTGCAAAGGCTCCAGTCCATGTAAGATAGCATTTTCTATAATAGGCTGCAAAATCAAATTGGGAATTTCAACCTGATAAAGTGTTTCCGGAACTTCAAAACACACATCAAACTTATCGGAAAATCTAATTTTTTGAATCGTTATGTAAGATGATAAATTATCAATGGATTCTTTTAACGTCGTAAATTCCTTTGAAAGGTTGAATGCATTTTTCAACAAGCTGTTTAAGCTTTTAATCATAACGAAAATTTCTTCCTGGTCATTCATCTTCGCAAGATATTTAATGGAATCTAAGGTATTATACAAAAAATGCGGATTGATTTGAGCCTGCATTTTTTTGATATCCGCCATTCTTAGCATTTTTTGTTTTTCTTCATTTTTTTCAAATAAGTCTTTTATCTTACCGCACATTGCATTAAATTGTTTTGCTACATATCCAAATTCATCGTTACTGTTTATCTCCACCGATACATCAAAATTCCCTTTTTCCACTTTTTTCATGGTTGATTCAAGTTTTCTAAGAGGATTTTCAACTGCTTTCGCAATTTTAAAGGCGGTAATAATACACAGCAACAATAAAATAATTACCGTAACCAACCAAATTTTCCAAAGAATTTGAAGATTTCCTAATAATAATTCCAGATTAAATCCGCCAAATAATATTATTTTATATCTTTCCGATACGGAATAGGACATTAAAACTTTATTCTTTTCTGACGTATAATATCCTTTATTAGAAAAAACCGTTTGGTTTTGTAAAAAATTGGCACTATGTGCCATCGAGTTTTCATCCCATAATATATAAGCCTGGTCAGTGGTTAAAGTAAAATACAAGGGCAGTCTGTCACTGCTTTGATTGGTCTGTGCTTTTAATACTTCCAAAGGAATATCCATCGCAATATAGCCAATGACTTCTTTTTCGTCCCAATAGGGCCTGATAGCTGTGGCAATCATTTCTCTGTTTTCTTCATCTTTATAGCGACTGAAGTAAACGACGGTATTTGTTGTATTTTGGGCATGACGATAAATACCCCAATTTCTGTTTTTAGGATAGTCATAAATCTTAGGTGTATGATAAAGAGACATTATCTGTGCAGATGTAGCATGTATCACGTGAACGTTCGTCATTTTTTTCACAAAACTGCCGCCCTCGAATTCACTTTTTGCCATCTTGCTCTCATCAAAAAATTGAGCAACGGTAAAATAGACTGTTTCATGAAATTCTCGCCTGCTTAAATCCTTTGTACTTTTCAAATAAGCCTGTATGCTTTCCTGTTCCATCAGACTATCGATGGCCTTGACATAAGTATCCAGTGCGGTTTCGATCATCTCCAGAGACTGAATATTTGCTGCTTGTGCTTCCTTTATCATTTTGTCTTCTATAATTTTTTTCATAGAAAAGCTTGTAATGATTCCGATTAGAGATGTTGGAACAATACTGATTATCAAGAACATCCATAATATTTTTCGATAGAATTTCTTGTTTTTCATCTTGATTCCTTTCCATCCTTACTATTTTTTGAATTATACCATTTTACTTAAACTGTTGTCAAACTTCCTCTATGTATTAGATTTTTCCGCTTCCAACTTTTTCACTTGATTGAAAAAATGGTGTCAAATGCAGATGAAAAAGGGTTCATTTTTTTTGCCGTTAGGAAAACCGAATTTCCATACGGGCAAAGCAGGCAGACCATTTTCTCTGCTTTTAACACCATAATTGTGTAATCCCACTATCTTTTCTTTTTACAGAGAGATATCTCTGCCACCGGATAATTTTGTAAATAAAAATACCGACAACATACTAACTGCTGAAAGCATCACGGATAATGCGGCTGCTGTACCGTAATTGCTTTTTAAAACTTCCGTATAAATCGCAACCGACATGGTCATGGTTTTCGCAGTATATAGCATAACACTGGAACTCAGTTCATTTATTGTGGTAATCCAGCTCATAATTGCACCGGAAAATACACCGGGAATCATCAAGATAACTGTCGTTTTTAAAAATGTTTGCAATGGTGATACTCCAAGATTAATAGAGGCTTCTTCAATTGAAGAATCAATTTGATAAAGAATCGCCGACGAAGATCTCACTGTATATGGCAATTTTCGAATGACATATGCCATAATTAAAATGATCGGTGTACCGGTCAAATATAAAGGTGCCTTATTAAAAGACAATAAAAGTGCAATACCCAACACTGCACCGGGAATAACATAAGGAAACATGACTAAAGTATCTAAAATCGTATTTAAATTACTTCTCTTTCGAACAGACAGATAGGCAATTAAAATACCCAATATGACCATAATAATTATCGCCGCCGTCGAATAGGTAAAGGTACGCAAAATCGAGTTTCCCATTTGCTGAAAGGCTTTCTCATAGCTTTCTAAACTGAAACCCTGAACAAATAGCGGTCCGCTGGTTTTGATAAATGAGGTACAAAACACTGTAATTTGCGGAAGGATGCCGACAAACGCCACAAAAAAGCAAAGAAAGGTTGCCAGAGCTGTTTTCCCTTTTCCTAATTCAATTGCTTTTGGCGGTCTCAGCATACTCATAGTATAGTTTTTTCTATTTACTATCTTCTTTTGAATCATCAGAACAACTAAAGCACATAAAATGATCACTACACTCAAGGTACTTGCGACAGAGGCATTTCCGCCGGTTTCACTTAGATATTGTTGATAGATTAATACAGGTAAGACCTTATACCCTTCCCCAATTAACATCGGTGTTCCGAAATCGGCCAACGCTGCCATAAATACCATCAACATGGCTGCTGCAATAGTCGGAAGAATCAGGGGTAAGGTCACCGTCATAATTCTCTTCAGATTCGACATACCTAAATTTTCAGCGGCTTCTTCCAATGAGGAATCAATCGATCCCAATGCACCGCTGACATACAGATACATCATCGGAAAAAATTTAACGGTAAAGACTAATACTATACCTCCAAAGCCGTATATAGACGGCACGGCAATACCTATTTTATTTAAGGTGGTGGTTATGACTCCACTTCTGCCAAATAATAAAATCCACGAATATGCACCGATAAATGGCGGTGATATCATTGCCATAATCACAATCATATCCAGAATCTTTTTACCCTTGATTCGATATCTGGTCGCAATATATGCAATTGGTACCCCAATCAAAGTTGCCATCACGGTTGCACAGGCACAAACTATAAAGCTGTTTTTTAATGCCGACGTATAATATTTGAGAGTAATAAAGTCCCAATAATGGCTTAAAGTAAAATTACCCTCCGTATCCAAAAAACTGTTAAAGCCAATGGTAAATAATGGATAAACTAGCCCTATTAATAGAATAAATAGGATAAACACGGTCATTATCTTCCATAAATCCCATCTTATTTTTTTATAATTCACGAGTATACGACTCCTCTCCTCCATTATTAAATATGTTGATTCTATCCTCCATTAGACGCAGATAGATTGTTTCATTCACATTATATTCTTCTTGCACATCTCGAATATATTGATGTACTTGAATCATTTTTCCGGATTTAAGCTCTACATCATAATTTATAAACTCACCTAAAAATACTTTTAAGTCCACTCTACCTTCCAATGCGTTTTCTTTCGACTTTGTTAGAATAAACTCTTCCGGACGAACGGATACTTTTACTCTTTCATTTGGCCTGGACTGCTTCAGTTTCCTTTTTATCGAAATACTGTCTTCTATGCTTATTTCAGAGATGTCTCCTTGCTTTTCCACTATCTGTCCGTCCAAAATATTGGAGATACCGATAAAATTAGCCACAAATTCATTTTGGGGACGGGAATAAATTTCTTTCGGAATTCCCACCTGCTTTATTTTCCCTGAATTCATTACGGCAATTCTATCAGAAATAGCGAGAGCTTCCTCCTGATCATGCGTGACATATATGGTCGTGATTCCTAACTTTCTTTGTACTTTTTGAATGGTTGTTCGCATTTCCACCCTTAACTTTGCATCGAGGTTTGATAAAGGCTCATCCATCAGCAAAATGTCCGGGTGAATTACAATTGCTCTGGCGAGGGCAACTCTTTGTTGTTGTCCTCCCGACATATTAGCAGGTTGTCTGTCTTTTAGATCCAAAATTTTCACCATCTCCAGTGCTTCACAGACTCTTTCTTCTATTTCTTTTTTTCCGACTTTTCTGGCTTTTAATCCGTAAGCAACGTTTTCAAAAACCGTCATATGCGGAAATATTGCATAGTTTTGAAAGACCATGCCGATATTTCTTTTATGAGCGGGAATTTGATTGATCACCCTTTCTCCAAAGCAAATTTCTCCATTTTCAATGCTGTTAAATCCGGCAATCATTCTTAAGAGTGTTGTCTTACCACAACCGGATGGTCCCAGTAAAGTAAATAACTCTCCTTTATTAATTGATAAATCAACATGATCGACTGCATTAAAGTCTCCAAATGTTTTGACTACATCCTTTATAATTACATTTTGACTCATTTTCTCTCCTTTTGAAAAAGACTGTCCGTTGAATGACAGTCTTTTTTTGATTTTTATTTTCCAATGATAATATCATTCCATTGTTTGATGTAATTGTCTTTTTCTTTTGACGCTTTTATGAAATCGAAATTCGTCATTTTTATTTCATTTATAGGTTTAAAGTCTCCTTCTTCTTTAATATCTTCTCTCACGGAATGGTATTTGAATTCCGATAATCTACTTTGTACATCGCTGCTTAAAACGAAGTCGATAAACTTTTGAGCATTTTCTTTATTTTTAGCTCCTTTTATTACCGAGATTGCAGATGGAATCGCACCGGTTCCCTCTTCCGGATATACTATGCCGATATAGTCAGCACCTGCTGTAGTATATTGCAATACGGCCTGTTCCGGTGTAATACACATTGCATATTCTCCGTCGGATACTCCTTTATGCGGAGCCGAGGAACTGGTTAATAAATTACCATCCAAAACATCAACATATTGACGAATAAAACCCCAACCGCCATCTCCTTTGTCCATCGCAGTCAAAAGAATGGAAAGAGTCGTAAAGGAAGAACCTGACGAAACCGGATCGGCAAATGCTATTTTCCCTTTCCACTTTGCATCACCAAATGTGGCCCAGCCTTTTGGCACTTCATTTTCCGGAACCAAGTTTTTGTTATACATAATGACCGTTGGAGAAACAAAAACACCTGTCCATGCCTTCTCTTTGCTTTTATAGGATTCTTTGATTTTTGCCGCTTCCGGAGAATCATATGCTTCAAAATACTCTTTATGTGCTTCCATCGCTTCTGCTCCTCCGCCGAACATTACATCGGCAAGCGGGTTATTGCTCTCAGACTTTATTCTGGTAAGCAATTCCCCAGAACCAGCTTGAATCAATTCAACCTTGATTCCTGTTTTGTCTTGAAATTCACGAATCACCGTATTTAAAAGATCTTCCGGTGCCGGAGAATAAACGATTAGTTCTCCGCCACTCTTTTGTTCTTCTTTCTCCGATGCCGTTTCTTTTGCTGTTTCTTCCTTCTTAGTCGCCTCATCCTGCTTACCGGTGTTTCCACATCCAGCCAGTAATGACAACACCAACAGTATACATACCATAAAACTTAATCTTTTTTTCATAACCTCTTTCCTTTCTATGTAAAAAGTAATACGATTATAATATCTCCTAGATAAAGATTATAATAATCCATTCTTTTTTTCAACGGGAGGATTTGTCAGTTTTGTTTAAATTTCTTGATAACTTTACTACTTTTCAGCATAAATGTTTAAAATTCTATCCTTTTCCATTAAATAGACTCGCTTCTCCTCATTAAAAATAACAATTAATTCTTCTTCACATCCACCTTTTATAGTCACTTCTACAATCCGACTTTCTCGCCATTCAAAATCAATCGTGTGGTTCCCTTTTATTTTAACACCTCTTATTTTTCCTTTTGGCCATTCGTTCGGACAAGCCGGAAGAAGCTCTACCACTCCCTTTTTATCTTGAATCAACATTTCCAAAATCGCCGCTACTATGCCAAGATTTCCGTCTATCTGAAACGGTGGTGTACAAAGCAGATTATCTTGACACCCGCTTTCCAGATATTCGATTTCGGTACTTTTCATAGGTGACAAAAATCCACATAATTGCTGATAGGCTTCTTCTCTTTTTTTTAGACGAGAATAACAACAAGACTTCCACACTTTACACCAAGCTGTTCCCTCCATGGTTCTTCTCTTTAATGTTTGATAACAGGCATTTTGTAATTTCGGTCTGGACTCAAACTCGTAACCCGGATACAATCCAATCAGATGTGATATGTGGCGATGGGTTGGGTACACTTCCTTATAATCTTCCTTCCATTCTTGTAGGTATCCTGCTTGGCTAATTTTATACTCCGGCATTTGCAAAAGTATGGTTTGGAGCTCTTCACAAAAACCCTCATCCATATTCAATTCATTTGCCGCTTCTATTGTGCTTTTCAATAACATTTTAATGATAGAAATATCCGCAGTGGTTGAAATTGATAAGGCACACTCTTCTCCTCTGTCGTTATAATAGAGATTTTCCGGCGAAACCGATGGAACGATTTCATATTTCCCATCGATTACTTGCATAAAATCGATGTAAAATAATACTGCCTCTTTCATTACCGGATAGAATTCACTGAGAAATTCAATATCCTTTGTATAAAGATAGTGTTCCCAAATATGAAAACATAACCAGCCGGAAGCCCCGGGAAAAAATCCGTATTTTACGGATGGACGTTTTGCCAAATTTCCGACCGGTCCGGTATGGTGCCAGCAGTCAATATTATGATTTGCCACCCAGCCTCTACAATTAAATTGTTCCTTTGCGGTCTGTCTACCACTATCCATACAATTCTTAAGCAATTGAAACAATGGTAGATGCATCTCCGAAAGATTGCTTTTTTCTGCCAACCAGTAATTCATTTGCGTATTGATATTGGTTGTATAATTGCTGCTCCAAGGAGCTCTTAGCTTGTCATTCCAAATCCCCTGAAGATTTGCAGCCATTGTTCCCGGTCGAGATGAACTGATAAGCAGATACCTTCCGAAATTGAACATCAGTTCCATCAGTTCGGCTTGCGTTTGACTTTTGGAAAATTCTTCCAATAATTTGTTGCTGGGTCGGTCATACTCCCTCTCTGTCAGGCTCAACTGTACTCGATTATAAATGCCGGAAAATTCTTGCTTATGTTTTTCCAATAAAGCAAATTCTTCTTCCTTCGTAATACGTTCCATGGCTGATATCGTTTGTTGCCTTATTTCTTCCAATGAATATGTAATCTTACCATTCTCTCTATTATATGCTGTACTTGCACTTATCATTATGCTTACTGTTTTCCCTGCCTCTACCAGCAATGCTTTTTCGTCTTGTCTTATTTTAGCACTCGAAGCCATGATCCTTGCTATGCAGAAATATGCCATCCCAGGGGTTTCTTCCGAATACACAATCGGATCTTCACATTCATAATAATTGGGTTGAACTTTGCTTGGCGCATTTCCAAAAAAAGAAATTGCACTATTTGAAATTTCCACTTGATGCTTTAGCGGTGTATCCATCCATAGTTTTAGTTTAATATTCTTATCCGATTTTATTTGTACTACGATTGCCTTTTCAAATGCGGGTACAAAGGTCTCTACTCTAATCCGGTTGTCTTTTACTTTATACGAAGTGACAGCTATACCTTCTTTTAACAATAACTCTCTTTTATACTCGGTTATAGAACCGCCATTTTCTAATTCAAAATAAAGATTCCCTAAAGGCAAGTAGGATTCATTCCATTCATTCAGGAATTTATCCTTCATTAATTCTTCAGCTTTTGCCGGGCGATGGGCAATAATTTCTTTCTGAATTTGGGTAAGGATTGGAGCTGAGCCTATTTTTGTCTTCCGTTTCCCGTATCCGGACCATAGGGTATCTATATTAAGTGCAATTCTCTCTCTCTTATAATCGCCAAATACCATGGCTCCCAGTTCTCCGTTTCCGACCGGAAATGCTTCCTCCCATATTTTTGCCGGTTGTTCTAGCCATATACGATGATTCATATCTACTGCTCCTTCCTTTCCCTTAGCCAAGGTTTATAACTGTTGAAAACTGCTGTACAACGAAAGCCACTTTTTTACAAATGATTTTCCTTGAATATGATTTAAATATTTAAATCATAACATAAAAAGACGGCACCAATCAAGTTACCGCCGAGATTATTTATTCAATTACATATGGATTTTTAACTCTTTGCTTCCTATTTCTTGAAGTTTACTTTCTTTTCCTTCATAACAAATATCTATTATTGAAATTCCTATTAAATTGGAAAACATCCTTCTTCAATATATAGTTATATTTTGTAACTGATGTTCATTTAAAAAGGCCGCAACAACTACGTTACGGTCTATACTCGGAATCCCATTTATAGATGTCATCAAAAGTTATGCCTTATGCAGTCCACTAAGAAGCAGCCATATTCCGGATATAATTTCAACGAAATCTCGGGTTTATAGTGTTCAAATTTAATCGTATTTTCCATTGTAATCAGTCTTTCCAAATCTTTTTGATAGCCTTTGACTCAATCCTCTCGTTCTGCTTCGTTTGAAAAATCCTCATCCAGCTTTGTTTCTTCAATCCAATCAAGGAGTTCTTTTTTGTATTTTTCAATATATAAGTCAAACTTTTCTTGTTGATTTTTTATCCAGAGCGTATAGAAATAGTAGTCCCAATCGGCAAAATAATACGCCGAAATTACCTTATTGGCTTCTGACAAAAACAAATCGTATTCTTCCAGCATATAATTAGCATCAATTTTCTCCAATTCGTCAATCTCATCGGTATTCAAGGAATAGTTGCAATCCTGCCCCACCGACACCTGCTTGAAAAAGAAAAGCACTTTTTCTTTATTTCCTAAATAAACTTCACAGTAGGCGATACCGAGTAGCAGTCGCATTCTATTGGGACAAGCTGATAGCAGACTTTCGAAAACTTCTTTTGCCTTGCCATACTTCTCTGCTGCAAACAGACAAATTCCATAGCCTAGCTCCATTTCGTAATTATCGCCTAGTTTTAATCCTTTTTGAAAAGCCTCCAGACTCTTTTGCAAATCCTCCAGCAATTTATCGGATTGAAAGTTCGAAAAGTACTGCAACGCCAAACCTTTATAGGTTTCAACATAGGGAGAGCCCAATTTTTCGGCCTCCAGTAAGTACTCTAAACCCTTTTCATCGTATTCCAGACAAAACCCGAGATTCGTAGCAATTCTAGCTTTTTCAACATCGCCAAGATCACCCTTATACCGGGAAATAAAGTCCTCCAATAGAGCAATGGCAACATCGTCGTTTCTTAATTCCATTTCCATCGAGGCAAATTTCCCAACTTCCTACACCCTTCTGACTAGGCTCTAAGTTAGGTTCATTCAGTATCAGTTTTTCGAGTTTATCGCCACAGAATTTACAAAGTTCAATCGATAGCGCACCACCCAAGCTATGTCCATAAACGATTACTTTCTGTAGCCCAATATCTTCTATGAAGTAACAACCTCTACATAATCACCTTCCTATGTAGATTTTTAATCATAATCGAATGTTACTTCATATCCACTGTCACATGAAGAAGCCTCTTAAATCCCTTTTTATTCTTTGGGAGATTTCTTCCCGGTGCAATATTCCTGAGATAATCTCCATAATCACTAAGCTCTACATCTTCTAACATCGCTATGTTCAGAAGATTTTTAGCTCTTGATGCTCCGGTATATAACAAACGCCTGTCCTCAGGATTTGTCAACGCAGACATTTGCATATCCACAATTAGAATTGCTTCCGCTTCTAGTCCTTTAAACTTACGAATGGAAGTAAAAAGTATCTTTTCAGCTTCCCCTTTGCAGGATAATTTCTGACCAGCGTATTTCTTTTCCGGATCAATCCATGAACTTTCTACAGTTTTAGCTGTCAGAATTACAATATCTGATGGCTGTAGCCCCTCATCCAAAACGCATTTGATAAAATCAGATACAATTTTTTCTTCTTCGTCCTTTCTATTATAGAATCGTACTCCCGGGATTTCTCCATGCACATCATTGTAAGTTACATTTTCCAATCCCATAATGCTACAGGATGTTTTAAACACCTCCGCCGTATTTCGGCAGTTCTTATGCAAAACAAGCCTACATTCAGCATTATCTATCCATTTCGATAGCGGATTCTTCATAATATACTGATTCCGATCATAGAATACATAAAAGCACCCATTCTTTTGTTTGACCAATTCGTATAAGCGATTTAATAATGAATCATCCAGATCCTGTCCTTCATCCACTATAATATTTGAATATTCCCAGCTCTCTTCCTCAAACACTTCTTCCAGAAAATCTACAAACTCTTCCAGTACTTCCTCTACCGTTAAATCAGACTGACCCATGATCTCATATGCCAGGGAATGAGCATTATGGAAAGTCACATTGGGAATAACATTATTCTTCCTTAATGCGTCCCGCAGGAAGCTGTTGAAACAGAGAAAAAGCACCTGCTCGCCCTGAGCAGCTAGTCTCTTCGCTTTTTCTACCGCAAGAACCGTTTTTCCAGTTCCCGCAAGGCCATGAATTACAGCCGTTTTCTGTTCTTCAAGGAAATCTAGAAGCATCGCCTGCTGTCGTGTAAGCCGGATATAGGCTTCTTCCGTTTCTTCAATCTTTGTCATTAGCTTTGGTACAACGTGGAAATGCGGACACAAAATACAGATCACCTTTTGTAGCTGTGCCTGATCAAGACTAACCTGATGGTATTTTCCCGCCCAGTATGCAAAAGCAGCATTGATAGCCTTCTCTGCATTTTCAAGACTCCGTCTATCCTAAGTGATTTCTTTCGGCGATTCCGGAGGCAGCTCCGCCTTCTCGCTTATATCTACTGACGGGAACCATACTCCATAGCACATCATAGGAATCCGAAAATCGTGTATTTCCTGCTTCAATCTATCCCATAATTCAAACTGACTTTTTCTTGCCTGAAAATATGGTGTGATACATTTGGACTGTCTGCTCTTCGTATTTGTCTGAATCCACTCACCATTTTTATATTCTATTTCACCAGACTTTACCTCAATAACTAAGATCCCTTTAGCCGGATGCACAATAACAAAATCAGCTTCTCCCACTGTTCGTTTTTCGTTGATTCCAACCCAGCTCAAAGAATAAAAAATCGTATACTGGTCGTTCAATGTTTTGAGCGCCTCATATACCTTCATTTCTCCATAACTATTATTAAAATCTTCCGGCTTAACACTTGGAATGAATACTGCCATATCACACCTTCCTATATATCAAGAGCCTTTTTTATCAACTGCTCAGCGGTCTGCCCGGATTCAATTCCGTCAACAAAACTTTCAAATGCAGCAACTCTGACTTCTTTTTTTACCGCCTGATCTTCCAAGATTCTCTTTGTCAGTTCCTCTGTTAGTTCTTCCTTTACTGTGTAGAATAGCGCTTTACTCGGAGCCAACTTCATACCAAGATCCCCTTTGACGCACTTTTCCCATAGCTCCAATGTAATCATATTGATATTCTTATCTGAGTTCTTAGCTATAACCTTCATCAGACCTGTCTTAGAATACTTTCCCAGCTCGTCTAGGTATGCTTTTCCGAAAGCAGTTAACCCTTCAAAGCATTTTATTGTATTTACCCCTTTTGCCACAATTGAAATCACGCCATAATCCATAAGCAAAGAAAACGCGGTACGTTGTTCTTCTGTCATTGTTTCATAGGAGACATGATCAAACGATTTTCTATCACAAATCTTGCGATCTTCCCATTCATTCATCAACATGGTCTCACTACATAAAGTCTGGTTTAACAGCATTCTTCGACCACGTTTTGATTGATTCGTGTATAGCAAGTATCCGTGTGCCGGCTGTCCATCACGACCTCCACGCCCTACTTCCTGATAATACTGCTCAACCGTTTCAGAAATCAGATAATTAACCACAACTCGAATATCACTTATATCTATGCCCATTCCAAAAGCAGATGTAGCAAACACGATTTTGATACTTCCATCGCTAAATCCTTGCATCACAGTATCCTTATCGCTATCACCCATATCTGAATCAAAATATGCTACACCTTCATAAACATCCTTATACTTTTCGTACAGTGTTCTGGTTGTCCCCTTATTTCCTTTTTTTCGGTGCACAAAGACAAGGATCTTTTCTCCTGGATGACTCTCAATAATCTTCTCAAGTTCCTCATCCTTTGTATCTTCTTTTCCATCCTTAAGGTTAATGATTTTTAAATAAAGGTTCTCCCTCCAAAGGTTCTTCCCTTTAATCAGTTTGGTAATCTTAAATTCATCGCAAATCTGTTCCTGTTGCTTTTCATTCAAAGTTGCCGACAAGCATAATATCCGCGGCCAATCATTCCCGAAAACCCGATTCATAAACAAAGGAATATTTCTATATGCCGGACGAAAGCCTTCACCCCACTGCGAGACACAATGAACCTCATCCACGACCACAAGACCTATATCATCTTTTCGTAGGCTCAGCATATATTCCAGATATCCATCATTGGATATTCTTTCGGGAGAAGTAAAAATAAACTTCGGAAGAACCCCATTTGCCATATCAGTAATGGTTCTAAACTGTTTTTTGTAGTCCATCCCGGTAAAATTCACAGATTGAATCCCCAGCTCAATCAATTGCTTACATTGTTGTCTCATGAGTGCCACAAGTGGAGATATCACAATCGTTGCTTTCCCAAGGGCCAATCCTGCTATTTGATAGATCAGTGATTTTCCACCACCTGTCGGCATTAAGCAAAGAACTTTTTCGCCCTCAATCAAAGCATCTATCGTCCGCTCCTGTACATCGTGAAAATTTTCAATTTTCTGGAAGTATTTTTTTAATATCTCTCTTTTATCCATTTTTACCAAATTGTAGCGAACTTTAACAGATCATCGTTACCGCAGAGTGTAGAAATATCAGAACGATGAATTGAAGTCACATAATCATAAAAGTCATTTGTTAATAGATATCTATAATCACTTGGAAATTCCTTATGAAATCTTGCCTTAATCTTTGTTTCAAGAAACCTGAAAATCCTAAGTGTATAAAGACCGAATGTTTCATAAGGGAAATAATAATTATGCTCACTCTCTATAATCCCGGTTTTGGAATAAACATCATCCTTTACCATCAGAAACTCCGAACTTTCTGATGGCATATTAACTCCCTTGCCCAGACCGGTCAGAAAATGCAGCGAATAAATGCCCGCTTTATAGTTTCCGGGGAATGCACGTGGATACATGTGGTTCAATATATTTGAAACAATGCCAAACCCAAGGACTCCGCTCTGATAGCATGCGTCCTCACTCATCTGGGCAAACCCAATTTCTTCAATGGTATCAACCTCAGCAAGTGTGTCTTCGTCCATTTCTTCATCGTACTCAACCGCAAAAGTCAGCATATTATAAAATGTATCGTATAACTGTTGGCTTTTGCAGCCATGAAATTTCTTTTTCCATTCTCCCAGAGCCTCTGATTTGCTCTGCAACGTTTTCCTGATAATATCACATTCCTTTTTTAATGTAACTGCTTTGAATCCTTCCGTATCCTCAGAGTATTCATCTTCCATAAGCTCCATATCAAAAATTTCAAAATACCTATCTTGGACTTTGTCATTCTTTCTTATCATTTCGGCAAGCAAAGCTAAAAAACTATCACCAGGTGTTGCTAAATCCTTATAGTGAGAAATGCCCTCCAAATAATCATTTACATACTCCTCCAATCGCGGTTGCATTACTGCCCACACCTCTTCCATGTGCTCCTGATCAGAGAGAAGCTCAAACTCTATCTCTCCTATACTGCTATCAATCTGACTGCTAATCATTGCCGTGCACCTCCCACGTCCTTTTTTAATTTCACAAAATGCGATATCAAACATTCCACATTAAAAATGATTTAACGTTTTTTATTGTTAAACCAAATTTATAAATTTATTTTTATCATATCATAAAAAGACCGTAACAATCAAGCTACGGTCTGAAAATATTAAGTAAAATTTATTTTGTTACTTTTTTATTAGCTTAAAATGAAATAAGAGCTATCTACCCGTCCTTCCATCCAAGATAGATTTAGGGATCATAAAAAAGCACGGAGATAAACTATGTGTTCTAAAGTCATGTACTTTGTTTATTATACTATTCAATTATTTACAAAAATTACAGTAATATATTTATATTTTTCTCTCTCTCTAATCACCCCAAAAAGTGAACCTAATTTAAGCATATTCTTCAAGAAAATTGAAAATACGTTGATTGAAATCATTTGCCTCTGCAAATGAAGCATGCCCCAATCTGTCATAAGCATACAGAAGACTGTTGGGAATCTGCTCTTTCATATCATAAGATGCCTGTATATTAACTATTTTATCCTTCTCGCCACCTACAATCAGTGTTGGACATGAAATTGTTTTAATTTCATGAGAGGCATCAAAATCTACTTCCTCCGTAAATTTTCGATTTACAAATTCTAAGTTATCTGGCGCACAGTTTTAGGTATGCTCACCGGATATCTTCCTTACAAGCACTCTTTCTCGTTGCTGTCGAACAGGATTTGCTGCGCAATTCCTTGCCTCTCGGTGTCCTGGGCTCTTGTCGCCGAGAGCATACTTGAGGCACGCTTAACCTCTTTCGAAAGACAATTATTTTAGAGCGTGCCTCACAACTCCTAAGTTATCTGGCGTACAGTTTTAGGTATGCTCACTCATCATCCGAAGGCATTGATTTTGCTTACCTTAGACAATTCCGTCTCCTAGTCTCACTCTTCCTAAAAAGCCTACTGCCCATTACAAAATAAGCATTTTTTTAGGTTCTCATTTGTACTCATCCTGTATTTTATCGTTTTTATACAGGCTTTTCGAGCAAAATACTTCAAAACTGCTTCACTATCACATTCTAATATGTCATTTCAAAGCTCTTTTGGAATTTGTCAGATATACATCATCTGTCCGGCGCCCTCTATATATTTCATCTGCTAAATATGACAATAACTCTTTTTGAGCCTTTAAATCTTCTGGAAATACAATCTTATTTTCTCCATTGGTTTGAAACTGTAATC